>DAIBFU010000037.1:11663-15468 GCA_027422105.1 Vulcanimicrobiota bacterium
CGAACGACGAAGCTGCCGAACGGCGTCAGCGCAACGCGGTCGCCCTTCTGCAGCGCTTTCTCGATGTCGTCGAAAATCATGTTCACAATCTCGCCCGCCTGACGCTTCGAGAGCTCCGCGGATGAGGCGACATTTTCGATCAAATCGGCTTTGGTCAAACTCGTAATCTCCTATAAGCAACGGCGCGCCGGCAGCATCAATGTGGGTTTCGAATGGCGCCGCCCGATGCCGTTCTATACGCACGATATCGGGAGCATCCTCTCGAAAATCGAGCAAAAAACCTCGGTTTTTCAGGCTTTTTTCGCCAGCGCCCGTAACGCAAGCCGGTAGGAATCGGCACCGAATCCGGCGACGACGCCCCGGCACGCTGCCGCGGTGACGCTGCGACGGCGAAATTCCTCGCGCCCGGCGGTATTCGAGAGGTGGACCTCAACCACGGGAATCGCGATACTCGCGATTGCGTCGGCAATGGCATAGGAATAATGTGCATAGGCTCCGGGGTTCAAAACCACCCCGTCGCACTCATGACGCGCGCGATGTAAGGCCCGAACGATCTCGCCCTCGCCCTCGTATTGCTCGGTCGTCACCGCGATTCCGAGGCTCGCCGCCTCACGCGCGATCTCCTCATCGAGTTGTGCGAGCGTCATCGTGCCGTAGACGGCAGGTTCGCGCTCGCCGAGCAGGCTCAGATTGACGCCGTGAATCACCGCAATACGCATGAGCGCGCGTTTCGGGCAGGAAGTCGGCGCGCCCTGGACGAGACACCGCTTCCATATGAACGTCGATCGAGTCGTCTCCGCCGTCGCCCCGGGCTCCGGGCTTGCCTTTGCCGCCGTCGTCGCGACGCGCTCGGTCGCCGAAATGCGCTGCCGCCACGATTCGAGCCCCACGGCGACTGCGGCGATGGGGCGACTGCTCGCGGCGAGCGCGCTCTTCGGGATATCGCTTGCACCGCACGAGTGGGTGACGCTGCGCATCTCCGGCGACGGAGCGCTGGGCACGTTCGGCGCCGATTGCCGGTTGCTCGCCGACGGAACGCTTGGAGCGCGCGCCTATGCCGCGCATCCGCTCGCCGAACTCCCGCCCAACGCGAAAGGAAAAGCCGACGTCGCCGGCATCGTCGGAAACGGCACGCTGCACGTGACGAAATCCTATGCAATCGGCCAACCTTATAACGGCGTCGTGCCGTTAATGACCGGTGAGATCGCCGAAGATGTCGCTTTCTATCTTGCAAACTCCGAGCAGATTCCCTCGGTCGTTGCGCTCGGCGTGCTGATGGGCCCCGAAGGCGTGCGCGCTGCAGGCGGCGTGATGGCGCAGGTTCTACCGGGTGCCGATCCCGCGGCAGTCGATCGGCTCGAAGCACGCGCGCTCGCGCTCGCAGCGCCGGCACGCAGCGTTGCCGAAGGCGCCGATGCCTGGGCGTTATTAGAGATGCTTGCGGGGAACGAGCCGCTCCGGTCGCGCCACGAACTGGGGTTATCTTTTGCCTGTCCGTGTACGAAGGAACGCGTCGAACGCGCGCTGCTCGGCCTCGGCGACGAGACACTCGCGGAGATGGCGGCCTCGGGCGAGAGCACCGAGGCCTTCTGTGATTTCTGCCGCGAACGCTACGTCATCGAACCGAGCGAAATCGCGCGCTTGGCCGGCGAGCGCTAGCGGTGCGCTAATCCGTCGGAAAGAGATGTTTGAGTTCGGGAGGCACGCGATAGGGTGCAATCCGCTGCCAATAGGTTTCGCGAATGGCGACGCCGTCGTTGTAGTACCACCAGCCGCACTCGCAGCGAATCGGGCGCTCGCCGGGTTGCGGCGGATTATATTCGCGTTTGCAGCGCTTGCAAACGAATCGCGATGCTCCTAACGGTGCTTGCGACGAAGTGTAGGTAACCGGCGTAGACGACATCGTTCCTCCCTAAGAAAGATTGACCAGGCGCACGAATTTTCTCGAACCGACCGAGAGCACGGCGCTCTCGCCGTTCCATGCGGCATGGGGCTCCGCGATGACGATACCATCGAGCTTCACGCCGCTCCCCGTTAAAAGTCGCTCGGCCTCGCGCTTGCTCGCGGCAAATCCCGCCGCGACGATGAGCGCGCTCAAGCGCGCCGGAGCGTGCCGAAGTTCGGGCATCTCCGTCGGAGCTTCGCGGCGCTGCACGGTCGCCTCGAAGTGTTCGCGCGCCCGCTGCGCCGCATCGCGGCCGTGATAGCGCGCAACGATATCGAGCGCGAGTTCTTTTTTGAGTTGCATCGGATTTGCCGCACCGGAACGTACCGATTCCGCGAGTGCATCGGCCTCGCCGCGCGAACGGAATGCCGCCAAGCGCGCATAGACCGGCATCAGTTCGTCGGCGATCGACATGAGTTTTCCGAATTGGCTCTCCGCACTCTCCGCGATCCCGACGTAATTGCCGATCGACTTGCTCATCTTCTTTACGCCGTCGAGCCCGACGAGCAGGGGAACGGTTGCGCAAATTTGCGGCGTCTGCCCGAATTCGCGTTGATAGTGCCGGCCGAGCAGCAAATTGAAGAGTTGGTCGGTTCCGCCGAGCTCCATATCGGCCTCGACCGCGATGGAATCGTACGCTTGCGCGACGGGATAGAGAAATTCGTGCAACGAGATCGGTGTGCCGCTGCTATAGCGTTGATCGAAATCGTTCCGTTCGAGCATCTGTGCGACGGTGGTCTTCGAGAGCAAGCCGATGAGATCGCTGAGCCCGAGTTTACCGAGCCACTCGGAATTGTAGCGAATGGTGACGCGCTCGAGATCGAGGACTTTCCCCGCTTGCTCGCGATAGGTGCGCATATTCGCGTCGATCTCGTCGGCGCTGAGTTGCGGACGCATCGCGTTCTTGCCGCTCGGGTCACCGATGCGCGCGGTGAAATCACCGATAATCAGCGTGACCGCGTGTCCGGCGTTTGCGAAGCGTTGCAGCTTCTCCAACACCACCATAAAGCCGAGGTGGAGATCGGGGCTCGTTGGGTCGATGCCGAGTTTGACGCGAAGCGGCCGCCCGAGCGCGACCCGGCTGCGAAACTCCGCGACCGATTCGACGTGCTCGAAACCGTCGAGAAGCGCCTCAATATCCTGACTCTCCATCATCTCGCCGGGAAAACTACGCGCTCGCATCGGGGCTTCCCCGCAACGCCGTCATAAATGCAGCGTGAGGATCGTGACGCCGCCGCCGCCTTCATCGGCATTTCCGTAGCGGAGCGAGGCGACGGCTGGGTGCTCGCGGAGGTACTGCTGAAGGCCGCGCCCCAGGAGCCCGCTCCCTTTGCCGTGGATCAGCCGCAACTCTGCAAGCCCGGAGAGCGCTGCATCGTCGAGCCAGCGCTCCACGAGCGGCTCCGCCTCGACGAAGCGCTTCCCGCGCACGTCGAGTTCACCGCTGCTGCGACTCGCGCTTTCGAGCTTCGCGGCGGCGGCGTTACGTTCGAGTTTCCGCTTTCCCCCCGCCCGCCGTTCGAGGTCGTTCCGCGCGACGACACTGCGCAGTGCGCCGATGGCGACCTGCACGCGTTCGCCGTAATCTTCGACGACGCGCGCTTCCTGTTGAAGCGAACGAACGAAGACGAGATCGTCGGGCGCGAATGCTCCGCTCTCGGTCGGCGCCTCGGCGGGAGAGTCAGCGATGCCGAGCTCGCTGCGCAGCGCATCGGCGGCGCGGGCGAGCGAGCGCGTCTGCCCGGGCGTGATCCGAGGCCGAGGCGTCGAGGCCGCCGTTGCACGCGCCAGATCGGCAGCAAATTCTCGCAGACGTGCGGCGAGCGCTTCGTCCGCGCGCTCTAAAAAACGCTCGCGTTC
>DAIBFU010000038.1:0-15408 GCA_027422105.1 Vulcanimicrobiota bacterium
AAATGCTGCCGAAGGTTCCCGAAGCGGATTGCATGACGTTGCTTAGCATTAACGGCACGAGAAAAATCGCGAGGCTTTTCCACAACGGTTTACTCTCGTCGAGCGGATCGAAACCACTGCGACGCGCCGGCGCACGCGTTGACATCACCCAAAGATTCGCGCAGAGCAAGGCGCAACCCCTTCCCGCAAAGGTGATCGCCGCGCGGGCGCGCATTATCGTGTGTATGCGGCTCGATAAATTTTTGAAAGTTGCTCGGCTGGCAAAACGACGCAGCGAGGCGCACGAAGCGCTCGAACACGGCCGCATTTTGCGCGACGGAAAGGCCCTAAAGCCGGGGCACCGCGTCGTTGCCGGCGACACGCTCGAGATTCACTATGCCAATCGAATCGTCGTCGTGCGCGTACTCGACGTTCCGCTACGCGTCACTCCGTCGGTCGTGCCCGCCGCACTCTACGAGGTCCTCGAGACGCGGCGCGAGCAGCCGGAGGAATGGATCTAGCAAAATGCCGCAGATGAATGCATCGCTCTCGACCGACGCAAAAGATGCCCTCGCCCGCGAGATGCCCGGTGCCGATCATTGTAGGCTGGCTTTGCTTGGAGCGCTCGTTACCTACGGCGGCGTACGCGGACGTTTTCACACACAACGCAATGCCGTCGCGCGTTTGTTTTGGTCGTTGCTTCCCGATCGTAAATCGTTCGTCATCGAATCGCAGCCCGTAAAACGTCTTCGCGGCGGCGTCGACTACAGCATCCGTATTCCCGCAGAGCTCTCCGGAGCCGCGCACAAGCCTCGACGGCGTTGCGACCGTGTGATGGAGGCACGCGCAGCTTTTCTCGCAATCGGGTCGCTTGCGGCGGAGAGCGTCGGCTACCATCTTGAATTTACGCCTCACGATGCGGCGTTGGCCGAGCGCCTTGAAGCGCTGCTTGCCGGTATCGGCTATCCCCCGAAGCGGACGAAGCGAAAGGCGCGCGACGTGCTCTACTACAAACACTCCGATACCATCGTCGAATTGCTGACGCTGCTCGGTGCGCACCGCACGGTGCTGGCACTTGAAGATATTCGCGCGATGCGCGAAACGAAAAATCGCATCCACCGTCTGGTCAACACCGAGGCCGCCAATCTCGATCGCAGCGCCGGTGCCGCCGCGAGCCAGCGCCGACTCGTTCTCGAAATCACGCGCGAACACGGGCTCAAGACCCTCTCGCCTGCCTCGCGCGAGATCGCCGAACTGCGCCTCAAGTACCCCGAAGCCGCTTTAGCCGAACTTGGGGCACGCTGCGAACCCCCGATCTCCAAGCCCACGGTTCAAAGCCGTTTCTCAGCGTTGGCGCGACACCTCGGGCGCCTGCGCGGCGACGGCTCGAGCGAATGAGCCTTGGAGGAAGGGGCGGCCGCTCGTGACCCGGTAAAAGTACGGGTCAGCGGCTCGCCGCCTTCGCAGCGGGCGCTCTGGACGTGCTTTCTTTTACAACGGAGTAACGTATGCGCATCGGCATCAACGGCTTCGGCCGCATCGGACGGAATTTCACTAAAGCGCTGATCGAGCGCCACCCGGAGATCGAGATCGTCGCTGTGAACGATCTCACCAGCGCAGCCGAATGCGCGCACCTCTTCAAACACGATAGCAACTACGGAACCTATCCGGGCCCCGTCTCCGCCTCGGCGAACGAAATGACGATCGACGGCCGACGGATTGCCGTGATCGCCGAACGCGATCCCGCGAAACTTCCGTGGAAGCAGCACGGCGTCGACGTCGTGATCGAATCGACCGGGCTCTTCACCGATGCAGCGAAAGCGCGCGCCCATATCGACGGCGGCGGCGCAAAGAAAGTCATCATTTCCGCGCCGGCCAAAGGGGAAGACATCACCGTCGTCCTCGGCGTCAACGAAAAATCGTACGACCCCACCAAGCACCACATCATCTCCAACGCTTCCTGTACCACGAATTGCCTCGCGACGGCCGTCAAGCCGATCGTCGACGGGCTCGGTTGGGTGAAGGGTTTTATGACGACGGTGCATTCCTACACCAACGACCAAAATATTCTCGATGCTCCGCATAAAGATTTGCGTCGCGCGCGCAACGCAGCGACGAACATCGTGCCGACGAGCACCGGAGCGGCGAAAGCCCTCTACCTGACGATCCCCGAGATTCAAGGAACCTTCGACGGTTTCGCGTTGCGCGTCCCGACGCCGACGGTTTCGATGATCTATCTCGTCGCTCAGGTGAAGAAAGCGACGACGAAGGACGAACTCAATGCGCTGCTCCGCAAAGCGGCGAACGGCGATCTCAAACCGTACGTACAGTTCTGCGAAGAAGAACTCGTTTCGAGCGATTTCAAACAATCGCCGTATAGTTCGATCATCGATGCCGGCCTCAACAACGCCAACGGCGACCTCGTACAGATCGCCGCATGGTACGACAACGAGTGGGGCTACTCGTGCAGACTCTCCGACTTAACGTCGCTGGTGCTTCATAGCCTGAAGGCCTAGCGTTATGTCCTTTGCGACACTCGACGATCTCGACTGCGCCGGGAAGCGCGTTCTCCTTCGTGAGGACTTCAACGTCCCGCTCAAAGACGGCGCGGTGCTCGACTACACGCGCGTCGATGCGGCGTTACCGACGCTGCATCGCTTACGCGAAAAGGGCGCTCGCACCATCGTGCTTTCCCACCTCGGGCGCCCGAAGGGGAAAGTTGACGGTCGCTACTCGCTGCGCATCGTCGCCGATGCGCTTGCACGGCGACTCAGAACACCGGTGGCGTTTGCAGCCGATTGTATCGGCGAGCCCGCTCGCGCAGCGGTCGCCGCGCTCAAACCCGGCGAGGTCCTCGTGCTTGAAAACGTTCGTTTTCATGCCGGCGAAGAAGCGAACGATCCGGCGTTCGCGCGCGCGCTCGCCGAAAACGGCGACCTCTTCGTAAACGACGCCTTCGGCACCGCACATCGCGCGCATGCTTCGACCGAAGCGCTTGCCCATCTCCTGCCGTGCGCGGCAGGGCCGTTGCTGGAATCGGAGATTCGCGCACTCTCGGGGCTGCTCGGCGATCCGCAGCGGCCGTTTGTCTGTGCAATCGGCGGAGCGAAGGTTCGCGATAAAGTCGCGCTTTTCACGCACATGATGGATCGCGTCGATGCCTTTTGCGTGGGCGGAGGTATGGCGAACACATTTCTCGCGGCAAGGGGAGCGAACGTCGGCTCCTCGTTACGCGACGATGATCTCGACCCGGCGCGAGAGATTCTCGTTCGCGCCGACGGGAAGAACGTAAAAATTCACCTGCCGAAAGATGCCGTCGTCGCGCCTAGCTTCGATGCCGACGATCGCTCGCACGTCGTCTCGATCGAGGATGTCGGCAACGAGATGATTCTCGATATCGGCCCGGCGACGGCGAAGATCTATTCCGACACGCTTTCGCGCGCGAAAACGGTGGTCTTCAACGGCCCGATGGGCGTCTACGAAAAAGAGATCTATCGCGCGGGGACCCGCGCAATCGGCGATGCAATCGCTCGCGCCACCAAACGCGGCGCATTTACCGTCGTCGGCGGCGGCGATGCGGCTGCGGCGGCAACGCTCCTTGGGTTTGCCGACCGCGTCTCGCACGTCAGCACCGGCGGTGGGGCAACGCTGGAGTTTCTTGAAGGGCGGACGCTTCCGGGCATCGCCGCATTAGAGCGGCCATGAACCAACGCTCGCCGCTCTTCGTCGGCAACTGGAAGATGAATAAGAACGCGTCACAGGCGCGTTCCTTCGTTGAATCCTTTCTCCCGCTCGCCGAACATCTTCCGTCGAACGTCGGCATCGCGATCGCACCGCCCTTTACCGCGCTTGCCGCCGCTGCCGCCGCGCTCGGCCCCAGGTGTCGCATCGCACTCGCCGCCCAGACGATGAGTGAATTTGCGGAGGGCGCATATACCGGTGAGATCGCCGCACCGATGCTTGTGGAATTCCATGTCACGTACGTTATTCTCGGTCATTCCGAGCGTCGGCTCTACCAACACGAGAGCGATGCAACGATCGGAGCGAAGGTACGCGCCGCGCTCGATGCCGGCATCACGCCGATTCTGGCCGTCGGTGAAAGCCTCGCGGTTCGCGAGGCGGGAGATGCCGTCGCACACGTTCTCGCACAGATTCAGGCTGCGACCGGCGACCTAACAGAGGAGCAAGCCGCGCGCATCGTTCTCGCCTACGAACCGATTTGGGCGATCGGTACCGGAAAGAATTGCGACTGCAACCGCGCGCAAGAAATCGCCCACGCAGCTCGCGCCGCCCGCAACGCATTCGCCGAGATTCCGATTCTCTATGGAGGGAGCATGAAGCCAGAGAACGCCGCAGCGTATATGAAGATGCCCGATATCGACGGCGGGCTCGTCGGCGGCGCATCGCTCGACCCCCATTCATTTGCGAATCTTATCGCCGGAGCGATTGCGGAGTGAAGTATCGTCCGCTCGTTCTTGCGGTGCTCGACGGCTGGGGTTATCGCCCTGAAAAGCACGGAAACGCCATCGCCGCATCGCGGTTGCCGCAGTACGATGCGCTGTTAGAGCGCTTTCCCAACACCCTTCTCGATGCAAGCGGCGAGGCGGTCGGGTTGCCGAAAGGGATCATGGGCAACAGTGAAGTCGGGCACATGAATCTCGGCAGCGGTCGCGTCGTTCCGCAAGGCGTCGTGGTCATCGACGACGAGATCGAACGTGGCGAGTTCGCTCGGAACCCCGTTTTGCTCGACACCTTCGCACATCTTCGGCGCACCGGCGGGAGCCTGCATCTTCTCGGTCTGCTCTCCGACGGACAAGTACACAGTTCCATTACGCATCTCTTTGCGCTGATCGACGAAAGTGTGGCGGCGAAGATTCCGTTTGCGATCCACGCATTTCTCGACGGCCGCGACACGCCGCCGCGCTCGGCGCATCGATATATCGACGCGCTCGAAAGTCGGCTCGCCGCGCTTTCGGCCGAGGGAGCGATCGCGACGATCTCCGGGCGTTTTTACGCGATGGATCGCGATGCTCGCTGGGAGCGAACGCGCGCTGCATACGATCTGCTCGCCGACGGCACGACCGAACGACACTTCGCAACGGCGGCCGATGCGTTGGAGTACGCTTATGCACGCGACGAAAGCGATGAATTCGTCATTCCGTCGGCGATTGGGAAAACGCGAACCGTCAAAGACGGCGACGCCTGCATCTTTTTTAACTTCCGTCCCGACCGTGCGCGCCAGTTAACGACGATGTTCGCCAACGACGAGCGCTATCACGATTTACGTTTCGTGACGATGACCAAATACGACGAGTCCTTTCCGAACCCGGTGCTCTTCGGCCCAAGGCCGCAGCATCAAACCTTCGGCGAAGTGCTCGCCCGCGCGGGATTACGACAGTTGCGTCTCGCCGAGACGGAAAAATACGCGCACGTCACGTACTTTTTTAACGGCGGGCGCGAAGAGATCTTCGCGGGGGAAGAGCGCACGCTCGTTCCCTCCGACCGCACCGTCGCAACCTACGACCTCGCACCGCGTATGAAAGCGCGCGAGATTACCGACGAGGCGCTCGCCGCGCTTGCTTCGAGAAGCTTCGATGCCGTGGTCATGAATTACGCCAACGCCGACATGGTCGGGCACACCGGAAAATGGGCACCGACCGTCGAGGCTTGCGAGATTCTCGACGGCTGTATCGCCGAGCTCGCGCAGGCCGTGCTTGCAGCAGGCGGGCTCTTGGCGATAACGGCCGACCATGGAAATGCCGAAGAGAAAATCGATGAAGCCGGCAATCCGCTCACCGCGCATACGACCAATCCGGTTCCGCTGATCTTGGTCGCAGATGATTTGGAGATCGGATTGCGCGACGGCGGGAAACTCGGCGACGTCGCGCCGACGCTTTTGACGTTGATGGGCCTTCCGGTGCCCACGGAGATGACCGGATCGATTCTTCTCGAACCATAACCGCACGGATACAAGGAGGGACCCCATGATCGATCGACGCGCCCCATCCGATAAAGTCCTCTCGCGCGATGCCGCAACGATAGAACAGCTCGCCGGAGGAAAGATCGACGTGGCGATCGTCCTCGGCACGGGGCTCTCGACCGCGCTGCACCAGCACTGGAACTTTAACGCGCTCCCATACGACCGGCTGCTCGGAATCCCCGTCGCACCGTTGCTCGGACACGCCGGTGAGGTACTCGTCGGTGTCTGGCGAGGAAAGCGCGTCGCCGCATTCGCCGGGCGCGTGCATCTCTACCAAGGATTCTCGGCGCAGCAAGTCACCGCGACGGTGCGTCTCGCCGTCGAAGCGGGTGCAAGTACGCTGATGCTAACGAACGCTGCGGGAGCGATCAACGAAGGTTATGCCCCCGGCGACCTGATGCTCATTGCCGATCAACTCAACCTCACCGGCCACAATCCACTCGTCTCGCTACCGCAACAGAATCTCTTTCTCGATTGCAGCGAACTTTACAGCGAGCGCTTGCGCGCCCATCTGCGCGCCGCTGCAGGCTCAATGCCGCTGCACGAGGGCGTCTATGCCGGATTGCTCGGCCCAACCTACGAGACCCCGGCAGAGGCGCGGTGGCTCCGAACGATCGGCGCCGATGCTGTCGGCATGTCGACGGTGCTTGAAGCGATCGTCGCAAAATATCGCGGACTCAGTACGGTCGGCGTCAGCGTCATCACCAATCACGCCGGCGCTCCGACGTCCGGACACGAAGCGGTGAACGCGGCAGCAGCCAAAGCCGGCGACCGACTCGCCGATCTCATCGACGGTTTCTTGATGCACGTCTAGCACGGCGTTTCGCGAGCGGCGTTATCGCGCAAGCCGATAACTGCCGCTTGCATCGATCGAGAGGCGTGTGCCCTCGATTGCAACGCTGCGGGTAACGTGATCCCAGAACGTCAGCACCTTTAACGCGATCGGACGCAGGCGCGCGATATACTCGCGCGCCCGTCGCGAGAGCGTGAGCGTGTCGCGCGTCCATTCCGGACGATCCGGCGAGAACGGCGGCGCCTCGAGTTCGATCTCGGCAACATGCGGAGCGATCGCCGCAAGCGGATCGATATACGTGCGTTCGGAGCTGCGTTCCAGCCCCTCGCGTTCAATGCGCCGCACGAACGTAGGGCTGCGCGCGAAGTTGCTGCAGCGCACTGATGTGGAGTTGCGAAACGCGCTGACGCGTGACCCCCAACGTGGAACCAACCGCAGCGAGCGATTGCCCGTGCAGGTAGTGATCGACGACGACCGTGCGTTTGCGCTCCGGTAGACGCGATAGCCCGGCACCAATCGCCGCGTCGCGTTCGTTGCGCAGCACCGCAAGCAACGGATCGCCGCTCCAATCGAGCGGCACGCGCACGTGCGTGGGCAGCGGCGAATCGAGCGAGAGCGGGTTGCGTTCGGCGACCTCGGCGGCGCTCGCGCGATACTGCGGGAAGCGTTCTTCGAGAACGCGTTCGCTCGGCATCGCACCTTCGCGCGCGGCGATCGCGAAACGCTCGCGCTCGACGGCACGCAGGACGCGGCGCGCGCGCTCGCCGACCGGGTCGCGGCGGCGCAACGCGTTGATCATCGATCCGAAGACGATCTTTGCGGCAAAGCCTTCCAGCGGAATCCCGAGCGAGCGATCGTAACGGTCGACCGCGCGAACGATGGCGAGATATCCTTCGCCGAGTAACTCCTCGTATTCGGCCTGCCGGATGACCCGTTTGACGCGCCGTGCAAGCCGGCGCACCAACGGGACCAACGAAAGAATCGTTGCGTCGCGTTTGGTCATCGCGGCGCTCCCATCTGCCGCGCGACTTCCTGCGCGAACGGCTGCAGAATCTCCGTTCCCAACCCGCCTAGCGCATGCTCCAGCGGCGCAAGCGCGGTTTCGAGCAGCACGCTCTCCAACGTCGCGAGTACCGGCGCTTCGATTGCGTTAGCCACGATTGAGATTGTCCGCGATACGCAGCATTTCATCGGCAGCCTGTACGCCTTTCGCATTCGCCTCATACGCTCGCTGCGCACCGAGAATCGCCATCATCTCCTCGACGACCGAAACATTCGACGCCTCGAGCATGCCGAAGCGAATCTGCGGCTTCCCGATCGTCGCGGCATCGATCGTGCGCGCCGCCCCCGATTCGGGGCTTGCCGCGAGGAGCGTGCCGGCGATTTGGTGCAGGCGCTCGGGCGCGGGAAAAACCGCGAGCCGAATCCGACCGAGTTCGCGCACGCCGTGCGTCGTCTGCGCGCTCACGCGCCCGTCGCGCGCAACGCGCACGTTGACGGCATCGCGGGGAATGCGCACACCTTCGAGTCGCCAACCGCGCCGGTCACGCAGCGATCCATCGGCAGCGCGTTCGAAGGAGCCGTCGCGCGTGTAGGCGTGTCGACCGCGATCGTCGGAAACGATGAAGAAACCAGGGCCGGAGATCGCGCAATCGAACGGGCCTCCGGTTTTCAGCAGCTTCCCCTGCCCGAAGACGAGACGGCGCCCCAACGACGCGACCCCGATCGTTCCGCCATCGCTTGCGGCGAGTGCGGTAAAACGCATACTCGAACGCTTGAAGCCGGTCACGTCGGCGTTGGCAAGATTCGCTGCGATCGTATCGAGATTTTTTTGCTGCGCGGTCATGCCCGTTGCAGCGGCATAGAGTGCTCGATCCACGTTGGTGCCTTTCTTACTGCAGTTGCGCGACCTCATCGGTCGCCTTTTTTCGCGTTGCTTCAATCCGGGCGATCACGCGTTGCGCGCCCTCGAACGAACGTTGCGCTGCCAACACATCGACCATCTCGGAGATTGCATCGACGTTCGCGGCCATCGCGAAGCCGACGTCGAGCGTCGCGCTCGCACCGATTCCGAGGCGGCCGCAGATGCGCTCCCCAATGCGCAGCGTACCGTCGCTATAGAAGCGCGCTCCCGGAGGGACGCGCAGCGGATGTTGCGACGCGTCGAGCAGCACGCGGCCATGCGGATCGCGCAACGTGCCGAAGCGATCGCGGGCCAAGCGCGCGTTTCCGACACGAACGATCGCGCCGTGCGCGTCGCGAACCCGAAGCGTTCCGCCGCGAACGGCAAGGTCGAAGGGGCGCCCGGTTGGGCGCAGCGCACCGGCGCGCGTGTCGGCGACCGCGCTGATATGCACGCCGTTGCGATCGATGCTCCCGCGCGCCCGAAGTCGCGCAAAGCCATCGCTCGATGCGTTTGCGAGATTACCGGTCGCGATCTCAAGCCGTCGTTGCGCGGCGTGCATCGCCTGCGCTGCCCATTGGATTCCCGTCATGCGAGAAACCTACGCTGCAAAGGTTACGCGCGCGTGAGGAATTGTTTACCGAAATACGAACGCGCCCCAAGCCGGCAGCGGCCGGCAAGGGGCTTCGATTCGAGCCATCCTTCTTTAGCGGTAAATCGCCGTAAAAAGAGCGCTTCCGGCCGGGGCCGCCGACGGGGAGGGACTCGGGAAAAGCTTGGCAAGCGCCGGCTTCATGCTCCGTTCAGCAACGGCGACCGCTTTGGCACCGAAATTCACGATCAGCGCGCTTCCCAGCCGCGCGTGCGCTTCTGCTAATCTGCGGATCGTGCCATTGCAGCCAACGAGCGCGAGACGTAGCGAGGCGAACGAACTTCCGGTGTACTCGGACTGTTCGACATGAATGGTCGGTACGCGGTGCGACCTTCACGGTAAAACCTCGCTGTTGTAGCCGTGTGACGAAGGCGTTGCTCATGTCGTGGGATCGTGGATCGGCGATTCCCGGCTGGCCGAACGGAAGCACCAAATACGCGTGCGCGCCCGCCGTAGGCGCGACATTCGCGACCGGTGTTGACGAACTCACGGGTTACGGGGTCGCAGTCGTTATGCCGTCAGCCACGATCTCACGTACGGCCCGTTTTGCTGCAGCACGGAACGCCGAATCGTTCCTCCGTGAACGTAGATAGTTGCAGTTGAAAGTAGCGCTGTTCGTCCAAAGGAGCGGGGTCTACAGAAGATCTTGGCCAATAGTCGGCGGCATCTACTACAATTCGGTCGGCTTAGATTTTTAGCGCACGACCACCGATGGGAGAGTGAAATGCATCGTAGATTTACAGTAGCCTGGATTGCGATGGCAGTGACGTGCGCGGCATCCGCCACGTATACATCGGCGCAATCTGCTACCGCAATGCCGACGCCCGTGCGCGCCCCAATGCCGTTCACGCTTGTGATCGATGCTCGCGGGAACCCCGTTTCGCCTTTTCGCACCCTGTCGTCGCATATCGTGAAACTTGGCGGACCGATCGTGCATGGGATTCCCGCAAATAGTCTACCGACACCGGTTGCCGTGCTCTCATGCGATGCCGCGTACGAGGGGAAGACGGAGGCGACATACTTTCAAACGATTCGCGTGACGCTCATGAATGAAACGCCGTACTATCTACGCTATACACGCATCGCTTTTGAAATCGATCGGGGCGCATCCTACGAATACGCATTTCTTTTCGATCTCAAACCTTACGAAATGCGATCCGTCATCTATACCGCCGGCGGCATCATTGCAGATGGCAGCCCCCAAGACCACCCTCACTGGATGCTGTGCGGCGCGGGGCCGGCGGTATTGGCGAACGGAAAAGTTCTCCGGTTCGAACCGTCGTTCTTTAGCGAGAAATAGATACGCCGTTGGCCGCGCGTCGCGCGGTTTAGAGCCGCGCGAGGATTGCGTCGGCGAACGCCGTCGTGCTCGACGACGGCTCGCCGAGATCGAGGGTGCGCGCTCCGGAGGCGAAGGTCGCTTCGACCGCGCTTTCGATGCGTTGCGCGCCCGCTTCGTCGCCGAGGCTCGTACGCAGCAGCATCGCCGCCGAGAGAATCGCCGCAGTCGGGTTCGCGATGCCTTTGCCCGCGATATCGGGTGCACTTCCGCTGATCGGTTCGTAGAGCCCGAAGCGCCCGCGTTCGTGCGTGCGCGTGCCGAGGCTTGCGCTCGGAAGCGTGCCGATCGAGCCGGCGAGCATCGCCGCCTCGTCGGAGAGAATATCGCCGAACATGTTCTCCATCACCATCACATCGAACGCGCGCGGATTGCGGACGAGTTGCATCGCTGCCGTATCGACGAGTAGATGATCGAGCCGCACGTCGGGATACTCCGCGGCGATGCGCGTGATGACGCGCCGCCATAAGCGCGAGGTTTCAAGAATATTCTGTTTATCGACCGAGGTAACGTGCGAGCGGCGCGTGCGCGCGAGATCGAAAGCGACCCGCGCGATCCGTTCGATCTCCGGCGCGCGATAGACCATCGTATCGACCGCGCACTCGATGCCGTCGACGACGCGCTGTTCCTTCGGTTGGCCGTAGTAAATGCCGCCGGTAAGCTCGCGAACGATCGTGCAGTCGAGCCCCGCCACGATATCGGGCTTCAGCGTCGAAGCGAATTCAAGCCCGGAGAAAACGCGCACCGGGCGCACGTTGGCGAAGAGTTCGAAGTCGCGCCGGAGCAAAAAGAGCGCGTACTCGGGGCGCGCGTCGAGCGCCTTTCCGTCGTACTCGGGCAGCCCGACACTGCCGAAAAGGATCGCGTCGGCGCGCTCGCAGAGTTCGCGCGTCGCATCGGGAAGCGCGGGAAGCCCTTGCCGCAGCGCGCTGCCGCCGACCGGCGCTTCGACGCAATCGATATCGGGGCGAACCGCCGCGAGCACGCGAACCGCTTCGCGCACGACCTCGGGCCCGATGCCGTCACCGGGCAACACTGCTACTCTCGGTTTCAAGTTCTAATACACCGTGATGCGCGTGGTATCGTCGCTCCGCGGCTGCGGAACTTCTTCGACGATCGCCGTGACGCTCTCGGCGACGATGGTGGGGCTGCTGCCGTTATTCGGCGTCCGCTCGAGCAGCGCCAGATGCGTCGTGAGGAGGCTACGGAGTTCGCTCTTCACTTTTTCGGCATGTTCGCGCGCGCGTTGCTCTTCGCGGCGAACCTCGGAGATCGCATCGTTGAAGCCGGCGACTTCACGCTCCGCCGCTACGCGCGCTTGCGCCCGAATCAGGTCGGCCTCTTTGTGCGCCGAGGCCTTCACTTCATCGGCGGTGCGCTGCGCGAGCACCAACGTGTTCTGCAACGATTCTTCCATCGCTTTGAAATGCGAGATGCGCTCTTTGAGATCGGCGATCTCCGTCTGCAAAGCGACCCGCTCCTGCGCATAGTCCTCGAGCGTTTCGATGATCTCGTCGAGAAAACGATCGACATCGGTGCGGTCGTATCCCTGAAGCGCGCGTTTGAATTCCTTGTGTTGGATATCGATCGGCGTGATTTTTTCCATGCTTATCCCCTATTCACCATAAAATCGAGTCCACTATCGGCGCCCATCGATTCGCGCAACCCGGCGGCATTGACGGTGATCCCGGCGGGAACGATGAGATACATCGCCTCGGCGAGTTTTTGCATCTTGCCGTCGATCGTATACGCGACACCGGAAGTAAAATCGACGACGCGCTGTAAGAGCGCGCGGTCGGCGTTCTGCAAATTCACGATGACGACTTGGCGCGAACGCAACGCGTCGGCGATCTCGACGACATCCTGGTACGAGCGCGGCGAATAGACGCTGACCTCGGTACCGTTGCGCCGCTGCGCCTGGGCCCCGTGCGCGATCGGCACGACGCGCGAATGCGCCGGCTCCTCGTCGAAATACTCTTCTTCCTCTTCGCGTACGGAGAAGAACGAACCGATTTTTTGAAAGACGCTCACCTCGTCACCTCCTTCGTCAGCTCGGTCGTGCGCCGAAGAGCGCGCTTCCGATACGCAGCATCGTCGAGCCCGCGCGAACCGCTTCCCGCCAATCGCCCGACATGCCGATCGAGAGTGTTGTTCCACCAACAAGCGCGAACGTCTTTGCGGCCTGCTCGAAAGCGGCCGAAATCGCAGCGCGGTCGGCGGTGATGGGGCCGACCGCCATCACCCCGTCGAGGCGGAGGTGCGCTTGGGCGCGGATGCGGTCGGCGAGCCGCGGCGCCTCGTGAGGAAGGCAACCAAAGCGCTCGCTCGGCGAGATATTGAGCTGCAGCAGCACCGGGAGGGTACGCCCCGCCCGCTCCGCACCGCGCCCGAGGGCGATCGCCGCCTCCTCGCGGTCGACCGACTGCACGCAATCGACGAGCGCCGCGATCTTCGCCGCCTTATTGCTCTGCAGGTGGCCGATGAAGTGCAACTGGGGTGCGAGCCCCTCGTCGCGCAGCGGGGTGAATTTCTCGGCGGCCTCCTGCAGATAGTTCTCTCCGAAAAGCCGCAGCCCGGCGGCGTATGCCTCGCGAATCGCCGCGATCGGCTGCTTCTTGCTGACCGCGAGGATCGCGAGGCTCTCCGGCGCGCGGCCGCACGCGGCGAGTTCGCGCTCGATCTCGGCGCGCATTGCCGCGAAGCGTTCAGCCAACACGCGTTGGAAGGCTCTCCTCGGTACGTCCGCCGCGCTTCACCGACCACCAGATCCCCGCCGCGCCGATGAAGATCATCGGCACCGCGAGCAACTGCCCACCGGTGAGGCCCAGGAAAAGAATCCCCGGCGAGCGCCAGATCTCGGCAACGCTCCGCACGATGCCGTAGAGCATGAACCAGGTCCAACCGACGACGCCGTCGGCGGGCTTGCGCCGGTAGAGCAGCAGCAAGATCGGCAGCGTTGCGAGGTCGAGAATTCCTTCGTAAATCTGCGACGGGTGACGATACTGATTGCCCCACAGAAGCGTGTCGCCGGGAATCATGCACCACGGATGGTCGGGGCGGCAGATCCGTCCCCACAACTCGTCGTTGATGAAGTTCACCATGCGCGTAATCGTGATGCCGATCGGCAGCATCATCACCACTTCGTCGCCGAGGACGAGGAACTTCAGGTGCGGATGCTTGCGCAAGAACAAGAAAATCGCGATGACGACGCCGATCAGCCCGCCGTGGAAAGCCATTCCGCCCTGCCAAACGGCGATGAACAGGATCGGGTGCGAGAAATATTGCGCGACGGTATGACAGGATTGCACCCGCGAGATATCTTGCCGACACGTAATCATATCGGCGATATCGAAGAGCGCTCGCCCACCGACCAGCACGCCGATTAGCGCATAGACGAGAAAATCTTGAATCTCGTTGGCGGTTAAACCGAGGCGTCGCCGCCCCGTTGGGCGCGCCATCCAGAAATAGACGGCGATGAATCCGGCCAGATACGCAAGGCCGTACCAGTGCACCGCGATCGGCCCGAGGCGAAATGCGATCGGTGAAATATTCGGGTAGACAAACCAGTGTTGCATGTAGTCCTTCTGTGGCGATGCCTCTACAGGCCCGCGCGAGTCGCCGTCGTACAATAGGGGCGTACGTGAACACGACCGCGCATCTCACCGTCGGCCTCGCGTTCCTCGCGGGCTTCGTTTCCTTCGTCTCGCCATGCGTCCTCCCGCTGGTGCCGGCCTACCTATCCTTTTTGACCGGGGCGAGTCTCGAGGAACTCCGCGCCGAAAAGGCAGCCCCTGCACTCCGCGCGCGAACGCTGACGCATGCGCTTGCCTTCATCCTGGGCTTCACGGTCGTCTTCACGCTGTTGGGCGTATCGGCGAGCGCGGTCGGCGGGGCGCTCGCGGCGAACCGCACGCTCGTCGCCGAGATCGGTGGCGCGGTGGTCGTCGTACTCGGGCTGCACATGATGGGGCTGCTCCGCATCCCGCTGCTGATGATGGATACCCGCGCGCACGTCGCCGGGAGCCACCCGCGCTCCCTGCTCACCTCGTTCGTCGTCGGAATCGCCTTCGCGGCGGGTTGGTCGCCCTGTATCGGGCCGATTCTCGCAGGCATTCTCGCGCTGGCGTCGCAGCAACAGACGCTCCAAGCCGCTTGGTTGCTCCTCGTCTATTCCGCTGGGATCGGCGTACCGTTCTTTGCAACCGCGGTGGCGATCGGCTTGGTTCTACCGCTGCTCGACCGTATCAAACGCTTCATCCCCGCAATTGAATTCACCGCCGGAGCGTTCATGGTTCTCGTCGGGCTCGTGCTCGTCAACGACGCATTTCTCACTATCGCCGGAGTATTTTATCAGTTTGTCCCAGCACCAAAAATCTAGCGCCGCTGCGCTCGCCATCTCGGTCGTAGCCATCGTTGCCTTCGCGCTCGATCAATACACCAAACGCCTCGTGCAGCAATCGTTGCTCCCCAACGAAAGTCGGGTTGCAATCCCGCACCTGCTGCGCTGGACCTACGAACGAAACTATCACGGCGCGTTCGGGCTCTTCGGCAGCAATGCCACGCTGCTCATCGCGATGGCGGTGGTGGTGCTCGTGCTTTTCTGGGTCAGCTTTCGCGAAGCGGCGACGCATTCCGGCGATCTTGCACTTTCACCATCCATCATCGACACGCAACCACCAGTTATGGCTTACCAAGTTCGCCGACCGCGTGATCTTCCCGAGCCATTACACCCGATCAAGAACCCTCGCGACGGCCGGCCTCG
>DAIBFU010000039.1:0-5397 GCA_027422105.1 Vulcanimicrobiota bacterium
GCGCTTAGCGCCGATCTGGTCGATCGCGTGGCCGAGGCGGATGAACAGGCCCTAGAGGTCGTACTCGCCGGTCTCCTCGATCTCGCTGCGCTCGACGCTGCGATCGACGATAGAACCGCGGCCTGTTTGGTCGAACCGGTGCAGGGTGAGAGCGGCGTCCACCCGGCACGCGAGGATTTTCTCCGGGAACTGCGCCGACTCTGCAGCGCGCGCGGCGCGCTCTTGATCTTCGATGAAGTTCAATGCGGCATGGGTCGCTTGGGGGATCTCTTCGCTTTTCAAAACGTTGGCGTTCGTCCGGATATCGTCACCATGGCCAAAGCGCTCGGCAATGGTTTCCCCATCGGTGCGATGCTCGTCGACGGTACGCTCTCGGAAGCGTTGCAACCGGGCGATCACGGCTCGACGTTCGGCGGTTCGCCGATCGGCGCAGCGGCGGCGCTCGCGCACCTGCGCATACGGGATGAACTCGATCTCGATCGCCACGTTCGCGAAGTCGGCGCGCACGTAAAAACGCGACTCGAGGCACTCGCGCAGAGGATGGCGGCGTACGTGGAAGCTCCACGCGGTCGCGGGCTCTTATGGGGAGTCCCGATACGGCAGCCGTTGCAGGCAGGTGCAATCGCCGAGCAATTGCGCGAGCACGGGATACTCGTCGGTACCGGCGGTGGGAATACGCTGCGCCTCGCCCCACCGCTGATCGTCTCGACGGAAGAGATCGATCGCCTCGTCGACGCAATCGGCTCGGTGATTGCGGGGATAGGAGCCCGCGCTTCGAAGTAAGCCGTTATGAATACGATTGAGGAAGTGCGTCGACTCCCATCGCCCGCCCCGCGACCGCAGTCGCTTGCGTACGACGGAACCTACCTGTGGATGGGTTCGGTAACAACGGGGCGCCTCTATGCTATCGATCCCTTGCACTGGACCGTGCACGAAGAGGCTCAGGCGTTAGGAATGCCGTGGGGTGCGACGGTTGTCGGCGACGAGCTCCGCGTCGTTTGCGGCTTCGGCGAAGAAGACGACCGCTATATCTGCCGATTCATTCCGGGGCACGGGTTCAAAGAAAACGAAAAAATTGCATGCCCCGAATTCACCGGCTCACAACTGGGCTATGACGGCGAGATGCTCTTCCTTTCGCAGTTTTACAACGAGCGCGTTCTCGAACTCGACACGCGCGGCAATATCATTCGCAGTATTCCGGCGCCGCGACGTATCTGCGGGCAGACGATTCTCGACGGAACGATCTACTTGCTGACGACGGAAGACGAATCGAAACCGGAATACTACATCACGCAAATAGATGCTCGCGGTACGGTGCCGCGCACGCGCGATCTCGCCGTCGTTCCCTTTCATGCACGATCGCTTGCCTTCGACGGTTCGCGTTTTTGGACCAACCATCGCGAAGCGCACGAGATCGTCGCTTTCGTCGACCCGAGGTAATGTAAGCTACTCGAGAATCTCGTCGCGGCGTTCGGGCGTCACGAAAAAACCGATGCCTGCGAGCAGTCCTACCGCAGCAAGAACGACGACGGCGATTGCCGCAAGAGCGTGTGCGTAGTCGGCTCCTCCTCCGGGGAGAGCGAACGATGTCGCGGCGATCGTCGCCTCAATCTGCGCGGCGCCGGCGGAGAGCAGGTTGCCGATCTGGTAGACCGTTCCCGGAAAAGAGCCGCGCATATGCGGTGGTGAGATTTCATTGAGATGCGCGGGAACGACTCCCCACGCTCCTTGCACCGCAAATTGCATGGCGAAGGCACCCGCTGCTAGTGCGGCAACGCTGCCGGAGAAGGCCCAGAGCGGAATCACGGCGATCCCGAAGATCACGGCGACGATCATGGCGAAGCGGCGCCCCATTCGTTGCGATAACGCACCGAAGGCGATGCCGCCCACGATCGCGCCGATCGCTGCAACGATTGCGAGGAAGGAGACGATCTCCGGCGAGAAGCCGTGTTGTTTTTGCAAAAACGTCGCGTAGAGATCCTGCGTTCCGTGCGACATAAAATTGAACGCCGTCATAAAGAGAACGGCATAGAGCATCAAGGGCAGCGTTCGGAGGAACGCGACGCCGCGTTGACTGCGAATCTCTCGGCGCGCGGTTGAAGCCGTCCATCGTGGTGATTCTTCGACGTGACGCCGGATGAAGAAGAGCAGCAACGCGGGCAGTACGCCGATGATGAAGAGCGCGCGCCATCCCCACGGCGTGAAGGTAAAGACGACGAAGTTTGCGACCGCGGCGAGCAGATAGCCGACCATGTAGCCTTCTTGCAAGAGGCCGCTGAGAACACCACGAGTCTTCGCCGGAAGGCTCTCCATGGTTAACGCGGCACCAAGCCCCCATTCACCGCCCATCGCTACGCCGAAGAGGACGCGGAGAATCAGGAATACCGTGTAATTCGGCGAGAAGGCCGTCGCAAATTCCAGAAGCGAAAAGAGCGCGATGTCGATCATCAACGGCAGCTTGCGCCCGACTGCGTCGCCGATGGCGCCGAAAAGAATAGCCCCGAACGGGCGTGCAGCTAACGTCAGGGTAATAGCGAGAGCGATCTCGGGAATCGAACGATGAAAATCGACGGCGATCTTCGTGATAATGAAGGTGACGATAAAGAAATCAAACGCGTCGAGCGTCCAACCGAGGAACGCGGCGATAAAACTCGTTTTTGCTCGTCGGTCGAGCGAACGAATCGCCGCGAGCGTGCTCACGATGCTTTTAGGGCGATCCCGAGGCTACGGAAGATGCCGCCGATGTCGGTGCGGCCGAAGCGCTCGGGCTTGCGCTCGGGCTTGCGCTCGGGCTCGCGCTCGGGCTCGCGCTCGGGCTCGAAGCGGCTTCCGTCGGGCGTTCGTCACCGTAAAGCACGATGAGCCACGTCTCGCCCTTTTTTACGAGCAGCTTCGGTGTGACGAACGAAAACGTCAACGTCGTGCCCTTGATCGTCGAACGATCGTAGCTGCCGATGAAGGTATCGATCGATTTCTTTTTCGTGTGGATCTCGTGAAAGAGTTGCACGGCGAAACCGCGCCCGGCGATCTGCGCCTTCGGCAGCGTGTAATCGATACGCGCGCCTCCGGAGAGCATCGTATCGGCGCTCGTTTGCAAACGTAGTGCGACGAGCGTGACCGTGCCCGCGCTCTTCGTATCGGGGTGCACCATCGGCGGTGCATCGTTGGTGAGCGCGGCGATCTTCAAGGTGATCTGCGGCCCCGACGGGGTTGGGCTCGCGTTCGGGCTTGCGCTCGCCGAAGCAGCCGGCGAGGGGCTTGCCGTAGGGGTGGGCGTGGGCGAGGGCGTCGGGCTCGGTTTCGGCGGGGCGTGCGTCGCCGATGCGCCTGCGGAGGGCGAACTGCTGGGGCTCGGGCTTGGGGTCGGCAAATTAAAGGCGACGACGCAACTGAAACCCTTGCTCTGCGGACAGCGCAACCCTGCGGCGGCCTGCGCGACAGGGTAGCTTACCGTATCTCCCGGCGGCGGCGTCGGAGAGGGCTTCGTCGGATGTTGCCCCGGCGATGCGCTCGGGTTCACGCCGGGCGTCTGCACCGCCCCCTGCGGGAGTAATCCCGGTGTTTGGGTGCCGCCGCTCGCAAAATTCCCCGAACAGGCGCCGAGCAGAAGCGCGAGCGAGGCGGCGAGCGGGAGCGCGATCGTTCTAGCGTTCATCAGCGGCGCGCCTCGATCTCCAGCCGAAGTTCCTCGGCGAAGGCTTGCGGGGTAATCGTTCGTTTTGTCTCGACTCCACGCTGGTTGACGTTAACGGTGCCGTCGGCAAACTCTTGTTTTCCGACGACGAGAATATAGGGTACGCGTTGCGTTCTCCAATGGCGAATTTTGTAACCGATCTTCTCGTTGCTTTCGTCGACCTGTACGCGATAGCCCCGATCGTGGAGCGAGCGAGCGACCGAGCGCGCGTATTCGAGCTGATGCTCGGAGATCGGCGCAACGACCGCTTGAATCGGCGCGAGCCACGTCGGAAAAGCGCCGCCGTAGTGCTCGATGAGAATCCCGAAAAAACGCTCCATGGAACCGGCGAGCGCGCGATGGATCATCACCGGCACGTGTTCGGTCCCATCGCTACCGCGATATTGAAGATCGAAGCGCTGCGGGAGGACGAAATCGACCTGGACCGTGCCGAGTTGCCATTTCCGTCCGATCGCGTCGCGCACGTTAATATCGAGTTTCGGCCCGTAGAATGCGCCGCCACCGTCATCGATCTCGTATGCAACGCCTTTACTTGCCAATGCGGCGCGAATGGCGTCTTCGGCGACTTCGTCGGTCGCTACCCGATCCTTCGCTTCGCGCTTGGAGAGAACGTACTGAAAATCGTTGAAACCGAACGCGTCCATGAGGCGCAGCGCCTCGTCGAGCGTCTGTTCGAATTCCGATTGCAGTTGCTCGGGGGTGCAGAAGAGATGCGCGTCATCTTGCGTGAAGCCGCGAACGCGCGTTAGGCCATGCAGCACACCGCTGCGTTCGTAGCGGTAAACCGTTCCAAATTCGGAGTAGCGAATCGGTAACTCGCGGTACGAACGTGGTTTATCACGATAGATGAGAATATGCCCGGGGCAGTTCATCGGCTTGAGGCGGAAACGCTGTTCCTCAACCTCGAGCGGGCCGAACATATTCTGAGCGTAGTTGTCGAGATGACCGGAAATTGCGTAGAGTCGCTCGCTGACGATATGCGGGGTGACGACCGGCTGATAGCCGCGTTCGCGGAGCCCCTCGCGAATGAATTGCTCGACGATGCCGCGCACCGTCGCTCCTTTGGGATGCCAGAAAATCAAGCCGCCGCCGGCCTCCTCTTCGATCGAGAAGAGATCGAGCTCGACGCCGAGCTTGCGATGATCGCGCTTTTGCGCCTCCTCGACTTGCGCGAGGTACGCATCAAGCTGCTCCTGCGTCGGCCACGCCGTGCCGTAGATCCGCTGCAGCATCGCGTTGTTCTCGTCGCCGCGCCAGTAGGCGCCGGCAACCGAGGTGAGTTTGAGCGCTTGAAGATCGCCGGTACTCTCGGCATGTCCACCGCGACAAAGATCGGTAAATTCGCCGATGGTGTAGAGCGTAATCGGGTCGCCTTCGGGAATTCCCTCGGCGAGCTCGACTTTGTACGGGTTTCCCTTGAATCGGGCGATCGCTTGCTCGCGCGTGACGCGTTCACCGGTCATCGGGTAGTTTGCGGCGACGATCTCGCGCATCCGCGTTTCGAGTCGCTCGATATCCTCGGGCGTAAACGGCGTTGTGCGGTCGAAATCGTAATAAAAGCCGTTCTCGATCGCTGGGCCGATGGTCGGCTTGGCGTCGGGGAAGCAATCTTGCACCGCGTACGCAAGAACGTGCGCGGCCGTATGGCGGAGGGCGGCGAGCGCCGCTTCGTGCGCCTGGTCGATATCGGGCATCCCTGCGGG
>DAIBFU010000039.1:5406-14686 GCA_027422105.1 Vulcanimicrobiota bacterium
AAGAACGTGCGCGGCCGTATGGCGGAGGGCGGCGAGCGCCGCTTCGTGCGCCTGGTCGATATCGGGCATCCCTGCGGGTTCGGCGTCCATGGGGGGGCTGGCCTTGCGCCGCCGCCTTAATGACTCTTAAGAGTTCCATAAGCCGGTGTTTACCAGCGGGTTGTACGATCTCGTCGAGGGTGCGCGAAGGCGAACCCGAGCGTTGTACCGCACTTATCATCGTTAAATGAAGGGAACTACATGCGTAAGTTAACCGCCGTCGCTCTTGCAGCCGTGTTCGCACTCGGCTCGTTCGCAGCGGCGCGGGCTGCGACGCCGATCCTCGAGACCGGATCGTCGCTGCTCTATCCGTTGATGAATATCTGGGTTGCTTCGTATCAGTCGAAGAACCACGGCGTCCAAATCACGACGCAGAGCACCGGCAGCGGCACGGGCATCTCGCAGGCGATCGCCGGCGTTGCCCAGATCGGCGCGTCGGATGCCTACATGGGTGATCCGCAGATGCGCGGACACCGCATGCTCAATATTCCGCTTGCGATTAGTGCCCAGCAGATCAACTACAATCTTCCGGGGCTCAATAACGTACACTTGCATCTCTCGGGTCCGGTGCTCGCCGGCATCTACACGGGCCGGATTAAATATTGGAACGATCCGCAGATCAAGGCGCTCAATCGCCCCTACGCCGGTCGCTTGCCGCATCGGACGATCATTCCGATCCACCGTACCGACGGCTCGGGCGACACCTTCATTTTCTCGCAGTACCTTTCGTTCACCACGCCGATGTGGAGCCATGGCCCCGGCTACGGCACCTCGATCAGCTGGCCGTCGGTCGCGACCGCGGTCGGTGCAAACGGAAACCCGGGCATGGTGCAGGCTTGCAAAGCGACGCCGTACTCCATCGCCTACATCGGCGTGAGTTTCATCAACGAAACCAATAAGGCCGGCCTCGGCTACGCGCTGCTCAAGAATCGCGCCGGACGCTTCCTCGCTCCGACCGCTTCGACGATCGGCTCGGCTGCGGCGGCGATGTATTCGAAGACCCCGCGCGACGAACGCATCTCGCTCGTTTATGCTCCCGGTGCGAACTCGTACCCGATCATCAACTACGAATATGCGATCGTGAACCCGCACCAGAAGAACGCGCAGACGCGCATGGCGTTGGTGAAGTTCCTCTCGTGGGTGCTCGAACATAACGGCGGACAGCAGATGCACTTCCTCGATGCCGTCCACTTCCTCCCGCTGCCGGTTTCGATTGCAAAATTAAGCCGCATGCAGATCGCGCAGATCCACTAGGTTGGCGAGTCTTACGCCGACGGTAGGGGGGAGCCGGGCGCGACGCGCCGCGGTTCCCTTCTCGCAATCGCCGGCCAGCGGAATGCTGGCCGGCGTTCTCACATCGATCGCCGCAGGTATTTGTCTGCTGTTGGTCGTGCTGATGTTGCTCTTTTTACTGTGGTATACGTGGCCGGCAATCCGCTATAACGGGCTGAGTATCCTCAACGATATCACCTGGAATATCGGTAATCAGTACGGCACGGGGAGTTCGATTCACAACGGCGTTGCCGCGGAACCCGGAGCGGAGTTCGGCGGCTTAGTCTTTTTGGTCGGGACGCTGCTCTCGGCGCTGTTGGCGATGGTCTTTGCCGTTCCGCTCGCCCTCGGTGTCGCGTTGACGATCGTCTATCGTCTCCCGGAACGGTTGCGCCTACCGATTAACGCCTTGATCGAACTCATGGCCGGCATCCCCTCCGTCGTGTACGGATTGTGGGGAACGATTGTCCTGGTGCCATGGGTCGGCAACCACGTCGCACCGTTCATCACGCATCATTTCGGTTTCATCCCCTTTCTCGGCGGCGATGCCGGAAGCGGGAATGGGCTTTTCTCCGCAGCGATCGTGCTTGCAATCATGGTGATGCCGATTATGGTCGCCACCGTTCGAGACGTTTTGCTCGCGCAACCGCGGAGCTTCTACGAAGCAAGCATGGCGTTGGGGAGTACGTCGTGGCAAGCCGTTACGCATGCGGTATTGCCGAGCGTGCGAACCGGTATCGTCGGCGCCATTCTCGTTGCATTCGGGCGCGCGCTCGGCGAGACGATGGCGGTGCTGATGGTCGCCGGAAACGCGATCAACATTCTCCCGCATAACATTTTTTCACCGATTAATACGATTGCTGCAGTCGTCGTATCGCAGTTGGAATCGGCCGTGAGTGACGCAAGCGGAGTCGCGCAGCGATCGCTCGCCGAACTTGCACTCGTATTGTTCGTCATCTCGTTAGCCGTGAATACGATCGCTCGCGTTGCTATTCGCGGACAGGATCGGTCGCACTAATGGTCTCTCATGTTTCGCGCAACGTCGCGATCTCACGCTTTTGGTGGGTACTCTGCATCGCTTCGCTGGCCGGGGCGCTCTTGGTGCTGCTCTCGCTCTTCGGATTTGTCTTCGTACGCGGTATCGCCGCGATTCGCCCCGATATTTTCTTTACGGTGACGCAAGGCATCGCCGGGGGGCTCGCCAACGCCATCGCCGGAACGCTGCTGTTAGTCACGCTGGCCGTCGCCTTGGTGGTACCGATCGGTATCGGCGCGGCGATCTGGGTCACGCAGTTTGCGCCGGATCGGTTACGGATCGTCGTGCGTCTCTCGATTGACGTGCTCTTCGGCGTTCCCTCGATCGTCGTCGGTTATTTTCTCTACGTCGCCTTGGTCGAGACGGTGGGCTGGGGCTTTTCGCTCGTCGCCGGCTCGCTCGCACTGGCAATCATCATGTTGCCGTACGTCTATCGCGCGGCCGATCTCGCGTTTTCCGCGGTTCCGCGCGATCTCGTCGAAGCATCGGTTGCACTTGGGGCGCGACCGCTGACGACGTTTCTTCGCGTGGCGTTTCCGTGGGCGCTTCCGGGAACGCTCACCGGGTTGCTGATCGGCGTCGGCATCGCTTTAGGCGAGACCGCTCCGTTAATCTATACCGCCGGCTGGTCGAATTATATGCCGACGCTCGCTCCGACGCATTCGCCGGTCGGGTATCTTACCTACGTCGTCTGGACCTTCATCAACGAACCGTTCAAAGAATCGCATCAACTCGCATACGCGGCGGCCTTTCTCTTGATGGTCGGGATCTTCGTCACGAACTTCGTGGCTCGCGCGGCGGTGGAGTACTGGGCTTCGAGAACTCGCTCGCACGCCTAAGGCGGTGCGCGTAAAACGGGCGTTGCGGCAAGGAAAATCACGCCCAGCCCGGTACGTTGCTCGGGGAGGAGCATACGAACCGTGCACGTCAAAGCGAAGCTTTCACCCGGGATCCTTCACGAACTCCCAGCGGATATGGAAGGCGCGTTAACAGCAGCAAGCGGCGCCGCCGATCTGTGGAATGCACTCACGCCGATCCAACGCAATGAATGGATCTGCTGGACGACGATCGTGAAAAAAGAGCAGACGCGCGTCGAACATATCGCGCGTCTGCTCTCCGATCTCCAAAACGGGAAACGACAGCCGTGCTGTTGGCCGGGGTGTCCGCATCGTCGCCCCAGCGCGAAGAAATATTTTCGCAAGCGATAGCGTGCGAGCGACGCCGCTCCTCTAGTGGTTTTCGAGGAGCGGTGCGAAGCCTTTGGGTGGATGATTCTCGCCGGGAATGCGAACGGGAGTGACACCGATCGTCCGACAGCTCCACGGCGATGGAATGCTGTCGACGACCCGCGTCGGAATCTCCGCCGCGCTCGCCGGCAGTGGTGCTTTCGTGCCGGCAAGGCGTTGCGGATCGAAGGCACCCACGAGATTGCTCAGTGCGGGATTCGTATCGCGGGGGCCGAGCGGCAGATACGGCTTCTCGTCTGGCAGCGATGCAAGCGCCGGTAACTTGAAGAGCGTTCCGAGGAATTTCACAAACGAGGCGTGATCGGAGATCTCGCTAACGACGGCGTGGTCGCGCGCGTACGGCGAGATGAGCAACGCCGGAACGCGTGGACCGTCACCGCAGGCGTGTCCGTCGAAGCAGCGTTCGAACTGCGGCGGCGGCACGTGATCGTAGAAGCCCTCGGAGTCGTCCCAGAAGATGAAGATCGCCGAACTCTTCCAATAGCGGCTGTGTGCGATCGCATTGACGACTTTTGCGACCATCGCTTCGGATATCTGCGAATCCGAGTATCCCGGGTGGTCGTCATCGCCGCGGAAACGCGACTGGACGCGCGCGTTTTTATCGGCCGGCTTCAGGCCGAAGGGATTCTTTTTGCCGCCTTTGATGATGATGACGCTTCGCTTGCCGAGCCGTCCGTGCGAGAGCGCGGGGAAGAGCGCCGTGAGATCGTGTACGCCGCGCCAAAAGTACGGGTTCTTTCGGAGATAGCCGAAATACTGTAAGGCGTTGTGGTGCGGAATATACCCGTGCACGAGATTCGTTGCATTCGGATGGGCGGCGGCAGCGTATCCTTCTTGGTACCAGCCCCACGGTATGGCGGGGCGCCCGCTGCGCGCGATCGCCGTGATATCTTTGCGTATGCCGTGGTTGTCGTTTTTCGCTTCGATCGCTCGACGCTGCGCCATCGTGAGAAAAATCGTCGCGTAATGCTGGTCGTACTGCGCCTTAAGCGGGTCGGGCGGGCTTCCCGGGTAGGGGCCGAACGGCGGCTCCGCGTCGTCGACGATCGGTTCTCCAGGGCCCTTTGCATCGGGCGCTACTTGTTCCGATGCGTCGCGCGCCCACTGCGTCTCGCCGGTTTGCGCTGCGATGAGATCGATATTCCCCGGCGTCGAGGGTCCCCACATTCCCTGAAAAAAGTGATCGTAGAGCGCGAAGTTATGCGCGTAGTACCAGAGATAGGGAATGGTGTCGCAATCTTCGTGGGCCATGGTCAGCAAACCGAGCCGCTCGGCATCGCTGCGCGTATAACCGCGTGCGAGAAGACCGAATTCCTCCGTTGCGACGTAGAGATCCATCCGACCGCCGTCGGCTTTTGTCAGCAGCGCCGGGCGCGAATGCTCGGCGTCGGCGGTGTCGGGGGCGGTGATGCGAAACGGCGTTACCCACTGGCGCCCAAGCGGATCGTATTGACGAAATCCATGCGTTCGAGCAGAGGGTGATGCAAGATTATCCGCGCCCGGAAACGTGCCGAAATACGAATCGAAAGAGCGATTCTCTTGATAGATTACAAAAACGTGCTTGATATGCGAACGAAGGAGCGCATCGAGCGATGCACGTTGTATCGACGACGCATGTTCCGATGCACCTGCGGGCGCAAATGAACAGAGCATGGAGCAACCGATGATGAAAGCAACGAGACGGCGCAACGGGAGACCTCCGCGAGCGAAAACAGCGAATACGATACCGCATGTTGTGCGGCTTTTGCCCTTGTGAGTCCTGGTCTTTTACGTGAAAAAAAGCTCGTGGATGCGGGAGTTTTTTCATCGATCGTTAACAACGATTATGAACCTCAAGGTTGCTTAAGAGAGTGAAGGAGAACCGCCGATGATCGAGATGGAAATGATTCGTGAGATCGTCCGTTTACCCGCTCCGGCGCCCCAACCGCAAGCGCTCGCAGCTGATGGCGAACGCCTCTGGGTAAGCTCGATGCAGACGAGCCGCCTCTATGCCGTCTCGCCGAGCGACGACCGAATTCTCGATGAGTCGCAGGCCCCCGGCAAACCCATCGGCGCGATTGCGCTCGGGGACGAATTGCGATTCGTATCCAGCGAAGGTGCCGAGGACGATCGTTACTTGCGGCGCTTCGTTCCCGGTCACGGCGTTAAAGAACACGACCGTATCGCCTGTCCCGATCTCACCGGTTCTCAACTCGCGTTTGACGGGCGGCATCTCTGGCTCAGTCAAGCGGTTCGTCGACGCCTGCTCGCGCTCGATGCCGCCGGTACGGTTCTTGCGACGATGGATTTTTCCGAAGCCCTGGCGGGTTTCGCACGGGCGACGGTCGGGTGTTGCTTCGTCGAGGGAACGCTCTATTTGCTCGCTCGAAATCTCGACGACGCGACGAACACCTTCGTCCGCGTGACCTCGCTCGAGGAGCGTACCGTCGAGACGCTCGCGCATTTGCCGTTCCGCAGTGTCTCGCTTGCGCACGACGGTTCGCGTTTCTGGACCTCCGATAAGCCGGCGAACGCGCTGGTCGCGTTCACCGCCTAGGGCGCCGGGCGCCCTCGGTCGTCATCCCCGCCGCGTTCTCCCCGGCGGATCAGGTCGATGCGGTCGGCGATAAATGCGCCATCCTCGCCGTGGTGCCCCCAAATGCGCAGCAGCATCCCCCAGCGCGGCGTCATGCCGGTGGGGTTGATGATCGTGCCGCGATGCAGTTCGAGGGTTCGGCCGTTCTCTAGGCGGAGGTGATAGGGCCAGAACGCGCCGACGCGCGCCACGACGACGCGCTCGCGCCCGACTCCACGATCCCCGTCGGCCTGGGCGGCGAGCGGGGCGAGGAGCGTGAGGGCGGTTGCGAGGGCGAAAAGCTGCGATCTGCGTTTCATGTGGATCCTCCGTTCGTTGGTGTTGCTGCAAGTGATATCTCCGAAACGCAGCACGCGCGGCGCGGGTCGCGGCGCGCGCCGCTTTCTCATACGCCCTTCATCGACGAAGGCGCCCTCCGAGCGAGAGGTGACGAAACGCACCTAAGGGCCTTCTCCCCTCATTTGCTTGGGCTCCTTATAACTTAACCCTTACTTAACGTAGAATGCCCGGGTGCCCGGGGCTCGCTCGTGTGGGCCGGGGCATCTGTTGCAACTACTTCGTACGAACCCGTACGACCAAGGAGAAGAATGCAAACATCCCTCCGACTCGTAGCATCGTGCCTGATTGCAGGCATGGTGCTTTCGGCGTGCGGCGGCGGCAATTCCGGTGGAGGAATTATACCGACCGGCTCGCCCACGCACAGCACCGGATCGTCGCCCGCCCAAGGCCCGATCAGTAGCGTTCCGTCGACACACGGCAACCTTGCGTACACCGACATGGGTACCGCGCCGAAGACGACGCCCGTCAGCGTTACGTTGACGCTCAACTACAACCATCAGGCGCAACTCGATCAGCTCGTCGCCGAACAAGCCGATCCGAGCTCGCCGATGTATCACCACTACCTCACGACCGCGGAATTCAATTCGTATTACGCGCCGACCGCTCAACAGGAGCAGAGCGTCGTCTATGCACTGCAGCGTCAGGGCTTTACGATTACGAAAGAGTATTCCAACCGCACCATTATCGAAGCCTCCGCCCCCGCGGCGACGGTTGCGAGCTATTTCAATACCCAGATTCATATGGTGAATCAGGGCAAATTCGGTGCGCGTTACGTCAACGTGAAACCGGCGATCGTTCCCTCGACGATCGCGCCGCTCGTGCATGCCGTGACGGCAAACAACATTGTCGTTGCCCATACCGGAGCGCACGTCCGGAGTTCGCTCTCGCTTTCGTCGTTGATCGCCTCGACGACGCTTCCGAGCGTACCGCACGTTCCTGCGCAGCGCGCAACGCGCAAGATCGTCCTCTCGCCGCAGATGAAAGCGCGCGGGGCGATGCTCGCGAAAAACGCGACTCCGTTTGCAACTTCGAACGTCATTGGAAACCCGGGTTTTGAGACCGGGGCATTCTCGCCGTGGTATCCCTGCGGGAACGGCTATGCGACGATCGATTCCTCGAATCCGCATAGCGGATCGTACGATGCCCTCACCGGAAACCTCGCCAACAATCTCGGCGAAGAGTACGGCCTCGACGGCGTCTGCCAACAGGTCACCGTTCCAACCAACGGACAACTCAGCTTCTATGTCGATGAAGGCACGAGCGAGACCAGCACGTACTATGCCGACCAAGAAGCCGATCTCTTCGATGCGAACGGCAACCTCCTGACCAACCTCTATACCGAGAACGGGAACACCAACGGGTACGTGCAGCGCAGCTACAACATCGGTGCGTATGCCGGACAGCAGGTGATCGTATTCGTCGGTATTTACGGCAGCGGTTCGTTCAGCGATTACAACTACGTCTACCTTGACGATGTCTCGCTGACCAACGGCAGCTCGCCGACCCCGTCGCCGTCGCCGGTTCCGACCGCATCGCCGACGCCGGTTCCGACCGCATCGCCGACGCCGGTTCCGACCGCATCGCCGACCCCGGTTCCGACGAACTCACCGACGCCGACGCCGACGAACTCGCCGACACCGACGCCGACGAACTCCCCGACACCGACGCCGACGAACTCCCCGACACCGACGCCGACCTCAACTCCGGCCCCCGGTGGTACCTGCACGGGCAGCCCGGATAACGGACCCGTCAGCGGCTCGAACGGTTGGCTTGCAACCGGTGTTGCCGAAGCCTTCGATTACCCGGTGCAGCACGGCTGCAACGGCGCCGGCGTCACGGTCGCCGTCGAAATCGATACGCCGATCACCGCCAGCGATGTCGCCGGCTACCTCAGCGCAGCGGGCGTCACGCAGACCGGTACGATCACCAACGAAGCCGTCAACGGCGGCGGTAATGCGTCGAGCTCGGATTACACCGAGACCGCGCTCGATGTCGAAACGATCTCCGGCCTTGCGCCGGGTGCGAACATCATCGTCTACAACTTCCCCGACTTAAGTTCGCAGAGCATCGAAGCCGGCTACAACCAGACCGTCTCCGACGGCAAAGCCAGCGTCGTCAACTCGTCGTTCGGTGGTTGCGAAACCTCCGATACCGCGTTCACCAACACGACCAACACGATCGCCGAACAGGCCGCTGCGAAGGGCATGACCTTCGTTGCCTCCTCCGGTGACTCGGGTAGCGACGAATGCGGAACCGGAAATAACCCGCCGGGCGTCAGCTCGCCGGCGACCGATCCGTACTTCACGGCGGTTGGCGCGGTGAACTTCACCGACACCTCCACCGGCGCGCTCGCCAGCATCACCGCCGGCAGCGACTCGAGCAACGGCTTCCTCTCCGGCGGCGGCGTCTCGACGATCTTCGCACTCCCGAGCTACCAGCAGGGTGTCGCGAATATGGTCAGCACCGGCCGGAACGATCCCGATGTCTCACTCCCCGGTGTGGGCGTGATGGTCTATGCCAACGGCAGCCAAATGCAAGTTGACGGCACCTCGTGGTCGTCACCGGAGTTTGTTGCCCTGATGGCTGAAGCGGTTCAGTTGCATGGAAGCTCGCTGGGCTTCATCAACCCGACGCTCTACAGCATCTTTACCTCGACCGGATATACCGACTTCACCGACGTCACGACGGGAAGCAACGGCGCCTACACTGCAGGCACCGGGTACGATCTGGTCACCGGTATCGGTGCACCGAAGGGATGGGCGCTCGCCAACG
>DAIBFU010000040.1:0-14664 GCA_027422105.1 Vulcanimicrobiota bacterium
CGTCGATCCAGAGGTAGGGCCAATCGCCTTCGATCGGGCGCGAGAGAAATGCGTTGACGCGTTCGTCGATCTCTTCGCACAATCGTGAGACCTGACTCTTGGAGATGCCCGTCATCCCCATCGCTTTGACGAGCTCGTCGACCGAACGGGTGGAGATGCCTTGAATATAGGCCTCCTGGATGACGGCGGTGAGCGCCTTCTCAGCGGTACGACGCGGCTCGAGGAAGGCCGGGAAGTAGCTGCCCTTGCGCAATTTGGGGATGCGTAAGTCGATCGCGCCGGACCGCGTTTCCCACAGGCGGTCGCGGAAGCCGTTGCGGGCGTTCTGCCGGCCGGGGCCGCGCTCGCCGTAGGGTAAGCCGCAGAGTTCCCCCACATCGATCTCCATGAGCCGCTGGGCGGCGTACTGAAGCATCTCGCGGACGAAGTCGACGTCGCCGCCCTTTTCGATCAGTTCGGAAAGTGCGATACTGGGTTTGGCCATCGTGGATCCCTTTCGTGTCGGTGTTTCTTTTGCAAAAACAACCTTCGCCGAAAGCCACGGTGGCCGCTCTCTATGCTACGAGGGCGACCCTCTCGTACACCACGGGCCGGGACACGATCGGTGATTTAATATCGTCCTTTGGTACGCTCGGAACCAAGTGGCCGTGGGCGAATCTTCACGCCGTGCCGTGCCGAGATATTCAGTTGCCTAAAAACTAGACATGTAAACACATGGGGTGGGTCGCGAGAGCTCCGTGCCGATCGGCACGGAGCTCTCTAATATCCTCAACCCCCCTTGCCTGGGCGCAACGGGCATGTTGGTAATTGCCGGCACGAGATCCGATAGCGCACTCTGCCACGCCGAGCCGGCGGTGCAGCGCAAGATTCCACCTTCTACGGGTGGCGGCAGATAAAGTCGTTCAAGGTGAGGGCGTCGGAACCGGCGATGGCGTGGGAGCGACGGCCTGCGCGCAATCGGGTGCGAAGTGTCGCACGAAGAGGATCTGAATCGGGCCGCTCTGTCCGGAGGCTGCGAGTACGCCGGTAATGCGAAGGCGGCTACGCAAGCGAACGAGCGAGCCGGTCGCATCGTACTCGGCGGTGCCGACGAGAGACATTTTTCCGTCGATGCTTGCCGTCGGTAGTTCGGGTAACGGGCCGCGCATTGGGCCCGATGCGGTAAACGCCACGCGTACGCCGCCGACGGGAGCTTTCAAGGACGATGCGATCGTGCGCAGGCTTCCGTGGAGCGGTTCGCCCCCCAACGGCGATGAAGCGGTGAAGGGAATCGACTGCGCGAGCCCGGCGAGTGCGGCAAGCGTCCTTGCATCGATGCGCGCTGCAAAGGGCTGGTCGAGAAGGGAGAGCGAGTCCTCATCTTGGTTGAGCGAGGTGCGAATCTCGCGAAGATTGGGGGTGAGGATGCGTACGACACGCGCGGATTTCCGACGGACGCGCGAGCCGAGCGTTTTCGTGTACGTGATATCGTTCTCGAAGCGAAGGTTCGCTCCGACGCGGCGTACCCGGAGGCTCTGCGTTCCGTCGTAAACGACGGTCATCACGTTGCGGCCGTCGATGGTATAAGCATCCTTGCCCTGAAAGCGCGAGAGCGCTGAGGGACACTGTGCGGCGGCGCGAGCGCCGAGCAGTAGAACGGAGAAGAGCGCGGCGACGATGCGTTTCATGGGTGCAAAGAAGAAGATTCGACGAAGATGCGCGCCGCCACTGCCGCGAGAACGACCTGCGCGATACTTGCGAGTACCAGCGTTCCGTCGGCGCTGAATCGCTGCGGAAGAATGGTGGCGATCTCCAGAAGAATCGCCTGTAGCCCGAACTCGGCAGCGAGGAGCAGACACATGCGCCCAAAGTTGCGCGCGTGCATCGCCAACGAGAGCGTGCGCGCAATCGCATGCGGGATCAGCGCGAGCGTAGAGCGATCGTCGTCGAGCGTTGCGGCGACGTCGGCAAAGATCGTCGCTGCGAGGAGCGGAACGAGGATGAGATCCCAGAGGATCATGCTCGGGAGGGGCGTTACCGATTGGACCAGCGAGAGCACGAAGTCGATGAGAATGATCGCCCAGGAACGCTCGAGCAGGCGCTCGAGCGTGGCGCCGAGCGGGCGCTCGGTGCCGTCGGGAAGATCGGTGACCCAGAGATAGATAAAGCCGGCCAGCAGCGGCAGCACGATGAGTTGCGCGGCGCTCTGTGCGACCAGCGGCCGCATCGGTGCGTGGGAGATCGCCAGAACGAGTGCGCAACCGATTGCCGTTGCCGCGAGCGTTCCTTTCCAGCGATCTCGCAAACGCGTGAAAGCCTCTCGAAGAAGCGCCGAGAGCGGGAGCGGTTGAACCGACATGCGGCGCTAGCGAAAGAACGCGGCGAGCGCGGAGAGACGCGCGCGACTGAGAAAGAATCGCACCGACGCATCGGTGCCGCAGACGATCACTTCATCGAGGCGTCGGCATTCGCGCCCGTCGACGGTGACGGTAATATCACCGGCGTCGAGTGCAGCAAGCGTACGCTCGAAGTTTCTCTCGAAGAGATCGCGCGGAGCGCGTTCGCCGATGCTCTGTCGCACTGCGAGCGCGAGGATCTGCACGAGCGAGAGCGGAGTCGCGAGGGCGAACGCACTTGCATCGCCGTCGGCAATGGCATTGAGATCGAGCGGAACCCTCACGTGGATCACGCGAGAATACTTCGCCGTCAAATCGAGGATCAGCCTGCCCGCAGCGCGTACTTCCGCGCTATAGCGTCATGAACGATCTTTCGAACCGTCGCCGTCGCGAACCGCCTCCCGAGGGAGGTGGTTGGATGCCGGTACTACTTCTCGGCCTTTTAGTCGTGCTCGCAGGGCTCGCGATCGGTGGGCTTGCGGGGCGCTTAACGGCGATGCACGCGCACCTACCGAAAAGCCTCCCGAGTATCTCGCCGGTTCCAACGCAGACGCCGACGCTTGCGCCGGTCGCTACGCCGACACCGAAGACGACGCCGAGCCCGAAACCGACGCCGAGTCCGAAAGCGTCGCCGAGTGCGACGCCGAGCTCGAGCCCGAGCCCGAGTGCGAGCCCGGAACCGACGCCGACCGCCGCGGAGCCTTCAGCGACGCTTCGCCCGGCTGCCGTCGCCTCGCCGAAGGCACGGCCGACCCTCACCTCGCCGAAGGCGCGGCCAACCCTCACCCCGAGAGTCGCCCCGAAGAGTACTGCCACGCCGCGCGCTCCGGCGCTCGCCGGTTCGGCGGCGCGCGCGCTAGTACGCGTCTATCTCGCCGATCTTGCGCGCGGCGATAGCGCGGGGGCCGCGGCGTTGCTCGCAAGCGGCAACCCGGACACGTTCATCGACGGGACGTTACAGATCGGCGCGGTCGACAGCACCCCAACCGCGAGCGGCGCGCAGAGCGTCACCGCACAGATTATCGTCGGGGTCAAACACTACACGATGACGTTTTTGGTCGGGAAACAGAACGGACGCGACACGATCCTCTCGCACGCCGCGAGTTCGGCTACTCCGGGTTTGCCTTAGCGATTCCGGCGAGCGCCGCGCTCTTCAACACGCCGAGCCCGAGCATCGCGCACTTCATGCGCGTCGGGCTGATATCGATGCCGACATTCTCCAGCACGCTCTCTTCGTTGAGTGTGAGAATGCTTTCAAGTGATTTCCCCTTCGCGCTTTCGATGAGCATCGATGCGGAGGCTTGCGATATTGCGCAGCCTTTCCCGGAGAAGCGAATGTCGCTGACCTTCCCGGCCTCGTCGACGTCGATCTCGACGCGCATTTCATCGCCGCAGAGCGGATTGCGATCTTCGGCAACGGCATCGGGCTTTTCGAGATGCCCGAAATTGCGCGGGTTGCGATAGTGGTCGAGAATGAAATCGCGGTAAAAGTCGTCCATCGTTGCTTTCTCCGGGTCGGCGATTTTGCGGCTAGGAGAGCCGAAAAATCGTAGCTGCCTTTTCTAAGCCGGCGACGAGCGCATCGACGTCGCTTCGATCGTTATAGAGGTAGAACGACGCGCGCGCAGTTGCAGCCAGGTCGAGGCGTCCCATAAGCGGCATCGTACAATGGTGCCCGGCGCGAATGCAAATACCCTCGGTATCGAGGATCGAGGCGAGATCGTGCGCGTGAATATCGGCGAAATTCATCGAGATGACGCCGGAGCTGCGACCGGGGTCGTGCGGGCCGTAGATTGCGAGGCCGCGTTCCTCCAGCGTTGCCAACCGCTCGAAGGCATAGGCGAGCAGGGCGCGTTCGTGGGCGCGAAGCCTCTCCATACCGTAGGCGGTGAGGTAATCGATCGCGCTCCCGAAGGCGATCGCATCGGCGATATTCGACGTCCCGGCCTCGAACTTCCAGGGAAGTTCGTTGAAGCTCGAGCGCTGGTACGAAACGTTGCGGATCATATCGCCGCCGGCTAAAAACGGCGGCATCGACTCGAGCAGCGAGCGCTTTCCGTAGAGTACGCCGATTCCGGTGGGACCGAGCATTTTGTGCGCGGAGAGTACGTAGAAATCGGCATCGAGTGCGCGAACGTCGACGGGCAGATGCGGAGCGGCCTGCGCCCCGTCGACGAGAACGACGGCACCGACGGCGTGCGCGCGAGCGACAATCTCGGCGACCGGCAGAATCGTCCCTAACGTGTTGCTGACATGCGCGACGGCGACGAGCACACAGCGTTCCAGCAACGCGTCGAGCCGATCGAGTTGGAGTTCGCCGCGGTCGTCGACCGGGATAAAGCGCAACTCCGCCCCGGTGCGTTCGGCAAGCAACTGCCACGGTACGAGGTTGGAGTGATGTTCGAGCTCCGAGACCAGGATGACATCACCCGCATGCACGTTTGCGCCGCCCCAACTCCACGCAACGAGATTGATCGCTTCGGTGGCATTGCGCGTCCAGATAATCTCCGCCGGTTCACCGGCGTTGAGAAAACGGGCGACCTTCGCGCGAGCCTCTTCGAAGGCATCGGTTGCGCGCGCCGCGATCTCGTAGACCCCGCGATGGATATTGGCGTTGTATTCGCGATAGTAACGATCGAGTGCATCGATGACGACTTGGGGCTTCTGCGACGTCGCCGCTGAATCGAGATAGATCAACGGTTTTCCGCGCGACGTGCGCTCGCCGAGAATAGGAAAATCGGCGCGAACGTCGCGTTCGCCCTTGACCACTGCGCTTGCCGCCCCGCTCATCGTAACGTTTCGACGATGCGGCGCGTCAATGATTCGCGTAAGGCGGCGGTCGGGAAAGCGTCGACGACGGGCTCGAAAAATCCCAACGCAATCGTACGCCGAGCTTCGGTGTCGTCGAGTCCGCGCGAGCGAAGGTAGAATATCTGCTCGTCGTCGATCGCACCGATCGTCGCTCCGTGGTAGGCCTTCACGTCGTTACAGGCGATCTCCAGCGCCGGAACGGAATCGATATGCGCTTGCGGCCCGAGGATAAGCGCGTCATCGCGCAACGAGGCCTCGCTTCCCGCAGCGTGGGGAAGAATCACGATATTGCCGAGAAAACGGGCGATGGCGCGCTCGCCGGCCGCGGCCTTCACCACGGTTTGCGAAAACGTATTTGCTGCGGTGTGACGGACGGTTGCAGCAACGTCGAGATGCCCTTCGCCGGTCGGAAGAAAGATCGCGCTCTGCTCCATCCGAGCGCCGGGTGCTTCCAGCGAGCTCTCGCGATCGCGAACGATGAGGCCGTCGCCGAAATCCGCACTCGCCAGCGCGATCGTCCCGTCGCGACCGACATGCGCGAGCGCGGTTTCGACGGCGACGGAACCGGAATCGACATGCTGCGTCGTCGCATACTGCAGATGCGCGCGCTCTTCAACGATGAGTTCGCTCGTGCCGGCAACGAATGCGCCGCTGCGGCTGCGAAACGCTACGATGACGGTTGCGCGCGCGCCGGGCTCTAAAAAGACGAGGGTGCGCGGGAACGCGGTCGCTGCATCGATGTGGTACGTGATGACGATCGGTTCGGCGACATCGTAATCGGCCGGGACGTGGACGAGCGCACCGAAGGAACTCAAGCCCAGCGCGAGCGCGCCGAATTTCAAGCGCTCGATATCGATGCGCCGCGCGATACGCGCGAGCGTTTCGGCGTGCTCGCGTGCGGCGGTTGCAAGCGGAAGCGCGATCGCACGACCGAGCGAACCCGAGAAGGTGACGTCGTTTTTCGTCAACTCCGAAGCGAGCGGATCGAAAGCGAGCGCATCGAGATCGATCTTCCACCGGCGGTTGGGGCGGGCGCGACCGGATGGATTGGTAAGGTAGAAGTCGAGCGCCCGCGCGCGCGCGCCATGCGAGAGAATACGCGTGTCGGCGGCGTTCGCCGCAGCTTGGAGACGATCGCGTGTCGGCGGGGCGAGGAGGCCTTCAGGCACGCGCACCGACCTCATCGCGAATGCCGTCGTATCCTTCGCGCTCGATACGTTCGGCAAGATCGTGCCCGCCGGTAAGCGCGATGCGCCCCTCGATCATCACGTGGACGACGTCGGGCGTGACGTGTTTGAGAATGCGCGGATAGTGAGTGATGATCAGCATGCCCGCCTGGCGCCCTTCCTCGCTCGCGCGCAGCGCGGCGATGGAGTCGCCGACCGCGCGCAGCGCGTCGACATCGAGCCCCGAGTCGGTCTCGTCGAGAATCGCATATTTGGGCGCGAGCATCGCCATCTGCAGCATCTCGAGGCGCTTCTTTTCGCCGCCGGAGAAGCCGTCGTTGAGGTAACGCCCCATAAAGGACGGATCCATGCCGAGAATATCCATCTTCTCGACGAGCATCGCGCGGAAGGCCGCAGGCGCGAGCGAGCCGGGGCGAACCGCCTGGCGGGCGGCGTGGAGAAAGTTCGCGACCTTCACCCCGGGGATTGCGGCCGGGTATTGGAACGAGAGGAAGAGCCCCGCGCGGGCCCGCTTCTCCGGTGAAAGATCGAGCAGCGAGGTGCCGTCGAGCGTCGCGCTCCCGGCAGTGACCTGGTAATGCGGATGCCCGGCGAGCGAGAGGGCGAGCGTCGATTTCCCGCTGCCGTTCGGCCCCATCAGGGCGTGAATCTTCCCGGGCTCGACGACGAGGTCGATGCCGCGGAGGATCTCGGTGTTTTCAACGGTCGCGCGCAACCCTGCGACGCGTAAACCCATGGTTTCGCTCACTGCCAACCTGCTCCAGATCATTCACGAGGTGCTGTCTATGCTCTCGGGCTATCGTAGCCTCGCTTTCCTAGAAAGTCAAGGAAAAACTTTACTATCTAGGTCGCACGTGCTAGAATCTTTTGCAGATGCACGCAGATCGTTTTTTTCAGAGCACCCGAGGGCGGATCGTTGAGGAGCTGCGTCGGCGCGGAAGCGCCTCGGCGGCGGATCTCGCTGCATCCTTCAACCTCTCGCCGAACGCCGTGCGCCAGCAGTTGATCGTTCTCGAACGCGATGGCCTCGTCGTCGAGCGCTCCGTGCGCCGTGGACCGACCAAGCCGACCCTGGAGTTCTCCCTCGCCCCGCTCGCCGACCGGTATTTTCCGCAGGCCTACGACCGCATGCTCTCGGCGGTGCTGCGGGAGCTGCGCGAACAGCATGGCCCGGAGGCGGTCGAGCGGCTCTTCGAAGGGATCGCGGATCGTACGCTTGCGAAAGTGCGCGAGCGCATTACCGGTGAGAACACGCACGCGCGAGCGGCGCAGCTCGGCGACGTGCTGCGCGAGCAAGGCGTCTCGGCGACCGTCAATCTCATCGATGGCGGTGTCGAACTGCGCGAGCATCATTGCCCCTACTCGGAGGTCGCGAAAGAGAACCCCGAGGTTTGCAGCGTGATCCATCGGGTGATCGACGAGACGATCGGCGAACACGCGCAGACCGAGTCGATTGCAACCGGCGGGCGCGAGTGTCGGTTTGAGGTGCGTTCGGCAGCAGCCGCAGCCGCTCCCTAAAAGAAAGCGAGCCTACGATCGTGGATTTTCCGAAATTTCAGAAGCTCGTCGAAGAGCGCCGTGGCTTTCGCACCATGGAAGATGCGACCGCGAGCGGTGAGTATTTCAGCGACTCGTGCGGCGACATGTATAATTTTTTCCTCAAGGTGGGGCCTGGTGCGGTGATCGAGGATATCTCGTATTTCACCACCGGATGCGGTTTCGGCACGGCGACCTGTAGCTTGGTCGTCGATCTCGTGCGCGGCCGGACGATCGATGAAGCTGAAGCGCTGAGTACGGCGGAGATCGAGGCCGCGCTCGACGGCTACCCGGAGAAGAAGAAAGATTATCCGCAGCGCGCGATTGAAGCGCTGCACGTCGCGATTGCCGATTACCGCGCGAAACGCGCCGCCGATGCGATCCCCGATTATGCCGCGATGCCGGCGGCGGCGCGCGCCGCTGCGCCGCCCGCCGCTGCGCCGACACCGGACGCGGTGCAGACGAACGAGAAGGTTCTCATCCGCCTACGGTGACGAGGCGGGCTTTTTAGCGTACGAGGTACGGGTTATTATGGCGTTCGCGGCCGATCGTCGTGCTGGGCCCATGCCCGGGGACGACGATCGTTCCGTCGTCGAACGGCAGCAGTTTGCGTTCGATCGAAGCGACGATGTCTTCCATCGACGTTCCGCCGAGATCCCAGCGCCCGATCGCTCCGGCGAAGAGCGTATCGCCGCTGAAAATCGTGCCGACGCCGCCCACCTCGACGGCAAAACTGACGCTTCCCGGCGTATGCCCCGGCGTGTGCAGCACGCGGAGCGCAAGCGCGCCGACGCGGAGTTCGTCGCCGTCGAGAAGATCGCCGTCGAGTTCGACCGGTTCGGGCATCGAGAAACCGAATGCACGCACCAGCGCGGGTTGAGCGCGATAGATCGGCAGATCCGCGGGATGGAGCAACGCCTGCGCGCCCGTTCGCGCGCGTAGTCCGCCGACATCGGCAATGTGATCGAAGTGCGCGTGCGTGTGAACGAGATACCGAGCGCGTAATCCGCGCGCCGCAAGGCGCTTCAATACGTCGTCGCGGCCGTCTCCACCGTCGATAACGATCGCCTCGCCGCTCTCTTCATCACCGAGGATCGTCGCATTGCAGGAGAGCGCGCCGACGGCGAAACTTTCGATAATCATGGGATGCGTTCCAAGGCGAAGGTGCGGAATGCGCCGTCGAAATAGCCGAGCGGCTCGCCGACGCGATGCGATGCGCGCTCGATCTCGGCGATGAAGATCGAATGCGATCCAACTTCATGCTCCGCGGAAACGACGCATTCAAAATGGGCGAGCGCACCTTCGATGAGCGGAATGTCGCCATTGCCGCTCGTGGTCGCGAGCCCTTCGAACTGTCGTTCGCGGCGTTTCCCGGAAAAGCGTTCGGCGATCTCCACCTGCTCCGCGGCGAGGACGTTGAGCGCGAAGCGTCGCGAATGCGCGATGTAGAGATAACTGCGAGCTTGGCGATTGATGCAGACCAACAGCGTCGGCGGTTCGAGCGAGACGCTGGTGAATGCGTTAATCGTAATGCCGCGCGCTTCGCCCTCGCGCACCGCCGTGACGACCGCAACGCCGGTGGGAACGCAGCGTAGCGCCGCTCGTGTCTCCTCTGCGAGCGCGGGCGTGCCGCGCTTCACCGAATGCGAGCCCCGATACCGATGCCGTTGCCGAGCGCGAGGATCGTTGCATCGAGATCGGGGTGGCTGAGAAAACGCTCGTTGAAGGCGCGAATTGCGCGCTCGTCTTTACTATCGCCTTTTTTGGGAGTTTCGGCGACGTTGCCGAGCAGACAATCGTCCACGACGATGAGTCCGGAGCGCTTGAGCATCGGCACCACGAGATCGAGGTACTCGATATACTCCGATTTTTGCGCGTCGAGAAAAACGATGTCAAGGTTGCGATGCCCGAAATTCGGCAACAACTCAAGCGCGCTCTGATTGAAGAGCGTAATGTAATCGCCTTCGCCGGAGCGCTGAAAATAAGAAAGCGCGATTTCCGTCCGCTCCACATCGGTATCGAGCGTCCAAATCTTGCCCATCGGTGGTTGTGCAAAGGCCATCCAGAGCGTCGCGTAGCCGTACCCGGTGCCGATCTCGAGGATCCGATTGGCTTGCATCGCATGCACGAGCGTTGAGAGCAAGCGTCCGGTATCGCGAGAGACAAGGGGGACGCCATCCTTACGCGCGTGTTGTTCGAGTTCCAACAAGAGCGCGTGGATCGGAGGGTGGACGCTTTCGAGGTACGTTATCGCATCAGCCACCCCGTATGGTTTCGCGCTTTGTAGCGCATCGGCCCGCTTGCTGAGGCTTGAGGGGGAGGCCGTGCGCCGCCGGGGGCGAACGCCTACCAGCCCATGATTGCGCGGCTGCGCCTCTTTCCGCTTCATGCGGTGCTCTTTCCCGGGGCAGCGCTCAACCTTCATATTTTCGAACCGCGCTATCGGCAGATGATCGCGGAATGTCTTTCGACCGGCGAGGGTTTCGGGGTCGCGCTCATCGCCGATGGTGCGGAAGCCGGGGATCCCGAGGTGACGCCGCACGATGTCGGCACCATCGCCGAGATTTCGACGGCGCATCAACTACCGCTCGGTCGATATTTCATTCAAACGATCGGCACCGAGCGATTCCGCATCCTTGAAATTCTTGCGCGCGACCCGTATCTTTTGGTGCGGGCGGAAATTTTGGAAGAAGCACCGCCGTCACGCATGCTCGACGATCTTTCCGAGCGTCTCAAAACGGCGTTCGAGGAATATCTCGCACTAATCGTCGAGTATTCCGGCAGCGAATTGGATGGCGACACCCCCGAAGATCCGGCCGCGCTTTCGTTTTTCGTTGCCGACGCGTTACGGATCTCGGAGAGCATTAAACAACGGCTGCTCGAATTAACGGAGACCGAAATTCGTTTGCGCGCCGAGATCGATGTACTCGAACGACTGCTCCCGCAACTGCGTCGCGTGGTGGAGCGCCGTCGCGCGGAGATCGAATTACGGCGTGCGCGCGGCGAAGATATCCTGCATCGCACCGCACCCGACCCATTGTTGGGAACCTATTTCAGCTTGAATTAGCTTGCTGATTCGGCGGCTTCGATGACGTTGTGCAGCAGGGTCATGTTCGTGACCGGGCCGACGCCGCCGGGAACCGGCGTGATCGCTCCCGCTACTTCGAGCGCGCTTTCGTAATCGACATCGCCGCGCAGGACGCCGTCGACGACCGTCGTTCCGACGTCGATCACCGTCGCGCCCGGCGCAATATCCGCGCCGCCGATCAGCCCGGGAACACCGGTTGCGACGACGACGATCTCGGCAAGCGACAGGTAGGGCTGGAGACTCGCGGATTCTTTATGCAGAACGGTGACGGTCGCATCGGCGGCGAGGAGCAGCATGGCGACCGGGAGCCCGACGACGATCGAACGCCCGATGACGACGGTGCGTCGCCCAAGCGGCGGCCAATGCGGGCTGCGCTCGAGCAGGCGCATGACTGCGGCCGGAGTCGCCGGAATGAAACGCGTGCCGCTTCCGAAGGCGAGGTTCCCTTGGTTGGTCGGGTGTGCGCCGTCGACGTCTTTCTCCGGTGGAATCGCATCGGCGATCTTGCGAATCGAGAGCGCGATCGGAAGCGGTTGCTGCAACATGACGCCGTGAACCCTCGGGTCGGGGCCGAGGCGTTCCAGGCTCTTGCGAACCGTTGCCGTATCACTCGCTTCGGGAAGTCGTTCGACGCAGACTTCGACGCCGCAGCGTTCGCCGCTGCGAACGAGGTTGCGAACGTATGCAAGGCTCGACTCGTTCTCGCCGACGAAGACGATGGTCAACCGCGGTTGGATTCCGCGCTCGCGCAACGCCGCAGCGCGTGCCGTCAAATCGGTACGCATCTCGGCTGCAAGAGCACGGCCGTCGAGAATATGTGCGGGCATGAGCGAGCCCACGATTCGGGTCGAGGCAGCTGGGTCCCTGGATTGCGCGTATTGCGGCGATTTTGCCGCGTTGGCACCCGATACCGGAAGGGAAGGTCGATGAATCTCGCATGGGAGATAGGGAAGAAGGTCGTATGCTCGCTCCGATGACTCGGCTTTGGCGCTGGCTCCTTGTCGTTGCCGCAATCGCGCTCGCGGTGTTTTTGTTAATGCCGTATTTCCGTCCGTCGACCTCCGCCGGCCCGGGGACGCTCATCGGCGCACCGCTTCCCGATCTTCCCCTCCTCGACGAACGCGGTAACGCATTCTCGCTCGCCGACGAACGTGGACGCATTCTCGTCGTGAATCTCTGGGCTTCGTGGTGCCCGCCCTGTCGCGCCGAGATGCCCGATCTCGAGCGCGTCGCGCGAAAGGAAGCCGCGCGCGGGGTGCGCGTGATCGGCATCGATCAGGGCGAATCCGGTCCGGTCGCGCGCGCCTTTGCGCACTCGCTCGGCATCACGTATCGGATCGTCATCGATCCGACGCAGCGTTACGGTCGCGCCTTCGGAGCCTTCGGTCTCCCGACGACGGCGATCGTCAACCGGCGCGGTATCGTGGTGCGCGCCTTCGACGGACCGCTGACCTACCCGCAGATCGTCCGCGCCCTCGCACCACTCTTGGAGTCACCATGAAAATCGGCCTCGCTCTCTGCATCGCGATCTTTGCGGCCGCGCTCGCCGAATTCGCCTATCCGGATGCAGCGTTCATCCATGCAACGTGGTGGATCCTGACGATCGTCGCAGCGGCGTTACTCGGGAGCATCAACATCCTGCGGGCGTTACGGAGCGTGCCGACGCGGCGCCGCACCACCGCCGCGTTGCTGATGCTCGCCGCGACGCTCGTCGTCGGTGCGGCGGCGTTCTCGAACTCGCTCTTCGCTCCCGATCCGCGCACGATCGTCGCGGTTCCCGGAGCGCAGGTGGTATTACCGGAGCTCGGTGCGACGCTGGTCTTTCCCGATCTCGAACGTCGCGGCGCGCACGTGTACCTCGAGCGCGGCACTTCGCGAACACCGGTCTCCTGTCGACATGGTCTCTATAGCGGAGCAACGCTGTTGCGCTGTCAAGAACGGACGGTCGTCGCGGTGAGCGCCGATACACTCGCGGGAGCGCATCTGACGATCACGCAGCCCACGGGAAGTACGTTTCTTTCTCCGGTTTTGTTGATGCAGCACACGCAGGAAATCGCCGGTTTCAACCTTCCCTTCGATTCCTTCGCGCTGCCGGCGGTGCATCGCAACGTGAAGGTCGTACTCTTTACCGCGGCACAGGCGGCGTTGCTGCGCGGCGGAAGCCCACATCGTACGGTGCTCTTCGCCGTCGACGATACACTCGGGCGTACGCTCGCGCATAGCCTTGGGTTGGCCGCGAATGGGCTGCGCACGCGCGTCGCCGATCTCTCCTTGCAACCGCGCATTCATCGCTATCCGGCGATCGTCGTTCTCGCCGTTCCGTCATTGCCGGTCGTGGGCGTCGGCATGTTGCTTGCGCTCGCGGCGTTGGGGTTATGGATCTTCGGGGGGCGCACCGGCGACGAACGCGCGTAGGTTCGATAATTCAATGCTCCCCGACGAGCGATTCGCTCGCGTGGGGCCAAGCGCACGCACGATATAGATGCCGGTCAGGCGCAACGGCGGCAGTGCCGTTGCGGGAATAACGACGCGGACGGAACGAAGCCCGGCGCGATCGAGCCGAGCAGCGGTGAGTAAAATGTCGTCGTTGCGCGCATCGCGCATTGCAACGCGCAGAAAGCCGCCCTTCCCTGCGGAGCGAACGTTGAAACTCAACGCGGTCGTCTCCGGCGGCAACGGCTCTTCGAGCAATGCAAACGCTGCACGCTCCGCGCCGCTAAAATCGTAGCGGAGTTCGATCGCGCGGCCGCCGTCGATCGCCGTGACATCGCCCGCCTGCGATGCGGGAATGCTCAGAAAGCGCGCGATGCTCGCGAGATGTAAGCGAACGGAATGCGTGCCGACACGCACGTTCTTCGATGCAGAGATTCCGTCGATCGACAACTGCACCGCTGCGTCGGATGCCCCGGCGCTCAGCAGCCCCGAAGGCGTGATGCTCGCACCGACCGCGCTCCAAGGAAGTTCATCTGGCAGGGCGATGCGCGCGCCGTCGGCATCGCGCGCTACTGCGCGGAGTTGCAGCGTTGCACTCGTCGTCAGGTCGGCGAGCCGAGGATGGATCGTCAGCGTCGTGGGTTGCGCGAAGACCTCGATGGCGATCTGCCCCGTTAGCGCACCGTCGTGAAGAAAGAGCGTTCCCGTGCCGGGCGCGCGAGCAACGAAGGTGCCGTTCTCGTAACTGCCGATCTGCGCGGGTTCGATGCGCGCGCGAGCGTTTGCATCGGCGGCGCCGAGCGGGTGGAGCGCGCTGTCGATGCGCAACGCATGCAGGGTGACGCGCGCTCCGACGAGTGCGCGAATTTTCTGCGGCCGGATCGCCAGTGCGCTCGGCGCGCCGACCGGCGCGAGTTCTTCGACGGCGATTCCCTCGGCGATGCGGCGCTCGCTGCCATCGGAGGGATATCCGAGGAGGCGCGCGTGCATGTGTCCCGGCGTGCGCGCGAGCATCACCGAGGATCCTCCGCCATCGAGCGCCATCGCATCGCGCGCGCCGAGTGCGAGCATGAACGCCGCGAGTTCGCGACGCGTGAGCCCGATACTATAATGCGGATTCTTTCCGTCGACCTCGACGAGCAACACGCGACCGCTTGCGGTAACGCCGATCGCCGTGGTCGGTATTGCTCCTGAAAAACCGACGCCGTTCGGTCCCTCGGGGTCGTGTTGGTAG
>DAIBFU010000041.1:0-14394 GCA_027422105.1 Vulcanimicrobiota bacterium
CTGCATTTCTGAAAAGCAGTGCGAATTGGTCGCACCTCTTCGATCGCTCGCTCGGCGAAATCGCTCCGCGCGGCCCCGGCGGCGCATTCGAGCGCACAAAGATCGGCGAGAACGGACAGAGCGGATTCCAGGAAGGGAACGCCGCGCAATATACGTGGATGGTTCCGCAAGATCTGCGCGATCTTTTCCGCGGTATGGGCGGTCGCGCCGCAGCGCGCAAACGCCTCGATCGCTTCTTCACCCATCTCAACGCCGGCCAGAGCGCACCGTACGCATGGCTAGGAAACGAACCGAGCATCGGCAGCCCGTGGGCCTACCTTTCGGCGGGAGCGCCGTGGCGTGAAGAGCGCGTCGTTCGCGCGGCGATGATGCGCCTGTGGGGCGATCGCCCCGACGGGCTTCCCGGCAACGACGATCTCGGAACGATGAGTGCGTGGTATGTGTGGAGCGCGCTCGGGCTCTATCCGCAAAATCCGGCCGAACGCTTTCTCGATATCGGAGCGCCGCTCTTCACCCACGCCGTCATCACGCCGTCGCACGGCCCAACGATCGTCATCGATGCGCCGCAAGCCGCGCCGACGAGAGCGTTCGTACAGCGGCTCTCCGTGAACGGCCGCCCGTGGAACCGGCCGTGGATCGCACTTCCGCAGCGCGGCGTTTTGCATCTGGCGTTTACGTTGAGCGCGCAGCCGAATCGCGCGTGGGGAAGCGCTCGCGCCGATGCGCCGCCTTCCTACGCACCCGCAGGCGTATCGTTTCCTGCATCGACGGCGATGACGATGGTTCGCACGCGAAATGGATTTGCCGTCCTCAATCCCGACGCACGCGCGCACCGCGTCACGTGGAGCACCGCGATCCCCGTTCCCGCACGCGTCTCGCCCGCGACCGGCTCGCTGAGCGTACCCGGCAACGGGCGCGTCGACGTCGCGCTCGCACTCGAGAGCGCGGGTGCGCCGGCAGGGCTCTATGATATCCGCATCGTTGCGCGCGCGGGCAACGGCGCTCGCTTTCCAACGCTGCGTCTCTATCGCACCGCTGCAAAGGGCGTCGATCCCGATACCCTTGCGTGGCTCGTCGATCGCTCGAAGGGCACGGTGATCCCCTACGATCTTCGCACGCAAGCGCGTGGCGCGGCGATCGCCGTCGGGCGCAATCCGCTCGATGCCGTCCTTTCGCAGAACAATCGCTTCCTGTTCGTCGGTAATCGCGGAGGCGATAGCGTCAGCGTCATCGATACGCAGGCGCAGCGCGTCGTCGCAACGATTCCGGTGAAGAGCCCCGATGGACTCGCGCTCTCCGCGCACGGCAATGGCATCTGGGTTGCGAATTATCGCACGGATACGGTGGAGCGGATCGCTATTGCTACGTTGAAAGTCGGCGCGCCGATCGCCGTTGGAGAACATCCGCGATGGATCGCGGTCGCTCCCGATGGATCGCGCATCTACGTTACCGATCAGGGCGCCGATGCCGTGACGCCGATCGATCTGCAGAGCAAACGCGCGCTCCCCGCAGTCGCGGTCGGTCGCGAGCCGACGGGGATCGCGATCTCGCCGGATGGACAAACGCTCTACGTCGCAAACAATCGCAGCGACGACGTAACCATCCTCTCTACTGCGACGATGCAGACGCTCGCCATTCTTCCCGCAGGAGCGCAAGCACAGATGGTGGCGATCGCGCCGAACGGGAAACTCGCCTACGTTCCAAATCTCGACGGCATCTCGGTGACGCCGATCGATCTCTCGGCGCGCCGCTCGCTGCCCAATATCGTTGTCGGTGGGGCGCCCTTCGAAGCGGCGTTTACTCCCGGCGGCGCGAGCGCCTATGTGATCGATATGCGCGACAACGCATTGGTCCGGATCGACGTCGCGAGCGCCACCGCCGGCGAACCGCTGCTCTACGCTCCCGGCATCATCACCCTTGCGATGCCGCATGCATCATCGGCGCTGCTTCCGCTTCCCTGAAAGGGCGGGGCGTCGGTAGGCTGCCATCGCCGTATCGAGCGTTACAAGGTGAGCGTCTTCAAGCATCGCTTGAACGACGATGAGCCGATCGAACGGATCTCGATGGTGCATCGGCAGCGCCTCAACGGCGGCGGCGTGCCGCGCGGATATCGCAACGATGCGCCCGTCGAGTGCTTTTATACGGCTACGTACAAATTCACCGACCGGCATCGGTAGAACGAGTTTGCCGATCGAACTTTTGATCGCCATCTCCCAGACCGATGCGACCGAGAGAAGCCGCTCGTCGGCACCCTCGATACTTCGACGCATCGACACGGGAATGCGTTGAGGCTCGGAGAGAAGGCTGAGGAAAACGTGCGTATCGAACAAGATGCGACCGCTCACGTATACTCCTCAAAATCGGCGGGAGTCGCGTCGAAGTCCTCGGCGATAAAAATTCGCCCGGCGTCCATGCCGAGAGCATCGGCAAAGGACCACTTTTTCACCGGCGTCAGGCGAACGACCGGCACCCCGTTGCGCGCCAAAACGACCTCCTCGCCCGCGAGCGCCTCGGCAACGAGCGCCGATAGGTGCGTTTTCGCTTCGTAGAGATTCGCGGTTTTCATTGGTCTAGTGTATCAAACTAGACCAATGGGTGCAAAGGGTGCCGACTAGCGGTTTTCTTCGCGGGATGCGATGGCGAGCCAGCCGAGCAGCAACGGCATGATGAAGTCGTTGAGCCAGAGCGTCATTGGGTTGCTCTCGGGGGCAACGCTCTGTTTCCCCAGTAGCAGCGCGATGTGCAGTGCAAACGCCGCAAAAACGATCGGGATCGTGAGCGCGAGTCGATATCCGTAATTCTGTCGCCGGGCGAAGAGCGCCGCGATGCCGATGCCGATCTCGAACCAGTCGAATGCTTGCGCGAAGGGGCTCGGGTGCCAGCCGATTCCCCTAGCAGCGATGCTCTGCTCGTAGCCGTGAAACACTCCGGCCCAAATAAGCGTGAGTCCGCCGAACCAGAAGAGCAGCTCCCCCCAAAAAACGAAGGCGCTATCGAGCGCGCGGTGCTCCAAGCGCGCTCGCCGCATCGTTCTCCACCAGAAAAATACGGCAAGCGCATAAAAAAGGAGATAGATGTGAGAGAGTGCGGCGCCGATGGCGGCAGCAACGGACATGCATTACCTCCGTGAGCGGGCCGAACGTGTGCGCCAGGCCCAAGCGTTAGCGGTCGGAAGAACGGGATTCGGCGCAAAGCCGTCAAGCCTTGCATCGTACGCGTAGAGATACGATGCATCGAAGAGCACCAGCAGCGGCACTTGCGATGCGACCCGGGCCTCGATACGCCCGTACAGACGCCGCCGAGCGCGCTGCGAGCTGCTCTCGAGCGCTAGCCGCTCGAGACGATCGACCTGCGGGTCGCACCAACGCATATAATTCTCCGGTGCGCCGCAACGAAGGATCGATGAATCATCCGGATCGATGCCCATCGTCCACGGAATATAGGCGAGGTCGAATTGCCCGCGTGCCAGGGTGCCGTCTTTCGGAAGAAAGAGCTGCGCGTTGCTCACGCTTTTTAACGTTACGGCGATGCCGCGCGCTTCGAGCGCCTGCTGGATGAATGTTGCAACGAGAACCCCGGTCGTCGATTCGGGAAATTGCACGTAAAGCAGGTGCAGCGCTTTGCCGTTCTTTTCACGAACGCCGCTCCGACCGCGCCTCCATCCCGCAGCGCGCAGCAAGGCATCTGCACGCCGTGGATGATAGCCGGGGGCCCGCACGCGCGAATCGCGCGCCCAAGAGTAGCTCGGCTGTAAGGTATCGGCGACCGGATAGACACCCAGCGTAATCTTGCGCGAGATGGCGTTGCGATCGATGCTCTCGGCGATCGCTTGACGCACCCGCACGTCGCGCAACGGGCCCCGCTCGACGTTCATCGCGATACCGGCGATCACGCTCGTCGGAACGCGCAGAATGCGAATCGATTTTGCGCCGCGCAGTGCCGATTGTTGCGCCGGAGCGATGAGATTCCAGTCGAGTTCGCCGGTACGCAGCAACGTGAGGTTCGTTCCGGGGTCGGTGACGATGCGAGCGACGATCCGGCGCGTTTTCGGTTCGCCGCGCCAGTAGAGCGAATTCGCGCGAAAGAGCAATCGATCGCCGCGCCGCCACGAAACGAAGCGATAGGGGCCGTCGCTCACCGTTGGATCGCCGTTAAATGCGGCGGTGCGCAACGAGCGCACCCCGGCGAGCACGTGCGCTGGAACGACCGCGTAGGGTTCGATCCCGTACGAAAAAAACGTCGCAACCGCTGGAGCCCATGGCTTCTTCAGATACAGGACGACGGTATGCGCGTTGGGCGCGACGGCACGGTCGATCAATGAATAGCCTTCGCGCGTTCGCACCGGATTCTTCGGATTGAGAATTGCGTGCAGCGTGAACAGCACGTCGGCACTCGTCACCGGTCGCCCATCGCTCCAGCGAACGCCGCGGCGCAGATGGTAGACGATCCGCCGACCATCAGCCGAAATGCCGCCGTTCTTGCGCGTCGGAATCTCGCTGAGCAAGACCGGAATCAACCGTCCGCGCGCATCGAGATCGACGAACGGTTCGAAGAGCAGGCGCGCGACCTGCTGATCGACCGATGCAGCATCCGGCGTGAGGAAGAGCGGATTTAGCGTACTCGGGTCGGCGGCAATGGCGAAGCGTACGGTATTGCGCGGGGCGACATGCAGCCCCCCGCGCGAACATGCCGCCACCGCCAGGAGCAGCGCCGCAGCAGCAATGCGTCGAGTCACGAATTCGCTCCATCGACGCTCACGCTCGGTTCGTGCGTCACCGGAAACTTCACCGACCGTGCGAGATAGCACATTCTCTCGGCTTCATCGTGGATCGCGAGCGCGCGCTCGCGTGGTGAATCCGCCGAGATGAGCGCCGACGGATGCAGAACGACCGATACGAACTCGCCGCTTCCGTCACCATGAACGATCATCGTACTCTCGACCCGATCGTCGTAGGCCAAAACGCGAACGCCGGCGACGGCGCAGAGATGCAGATACCACAATTGATGGCAGGCGCTGAGCGCAGCGACGAAAAGTTCCTCGGGGTTCCATAGCGTCGGGTCGCCGCGATACGCCGGATCGGCGGACCCGGCGATCGTGGTTTTGCGCTCTGCGTCCACGCGATACTCGCGACCATAACTTTCGTAGGTCGCTGTTCCGACGCCCTTGCTTCCCGTCCACGTCAATCGAACGTTGTAGTGATGCTGCTTGTCGGCCATGCAAATCCTCGCGCGTCGCTCGTTAGCGACGCCTTTAGCTCCACCCCGCGAGTTCCCCTTGGGGGCGATATCGTCGCATCGAGCACCACCGTTCTCCGAAGCAACACGCACCTCTCGTCAGGATGGTTGTTCTTAGGGCACGCATTCCGCGATTATTCGCATGAACATTCGACGGCAGCGCTCTTCTCCTGACCGCCATTTCGCTCGGGCGCGGCGTAGAGCGCCGCTTGTTCGTCCAGGGAGCCGCAACAGGTCCCAAAGGCCGGAGAGAACCCGTTTGGCGTGGAAAGGCTCGGCCTTATGGAGAATTCCGGTTCGCTATGAGAATGCTGGCCTCGTTTTTTTGCGTTATCGGCATTCTTCTTTTTCCATCTTGCAGTGCGACTCGAGGCAGCCGACCATCGATCACCCAGGTTCGAGTTGCTAGCAATAATATCCATGACATCGTGATTGCTTCGAACGGGACTCTTTGGTTCACCCATGGTTGCCTAGGCATGACCCGCATGACCGTCAACGGTGGAACGACCACTTTTCGACTTCCCCCGATACGGCGCGAAGAAAAAGGCGGGAACCCTCGCCCTCTCTTACCGATTGGATGCACGACGAATTCTTCAGGAATCGGAGCAATCGCAATCGGGAGAAACGATTCGCTATGGTTCACTGACGATGCCGAAGCGGTGATCGGTCGTATGACCGATCGCGGGAACGTTCGTTACTTTCCACTGCCGCATGGATGGGCTGCTCAACGCATCGTTCGAGGCCCCGGGGGAGATTTTTGGTTCACGCAAATGCACGGCAACGCGATTGGTCGCATATCGCCGACCGGTATCATCTCTGAATATCGGCTGAACGGGAAGGCGAGCCAACCGTATGATATTGTCGTTGGGCCCGACGGAGCGCTCTGGTTTACAGAACGTGGGGACGGAAAAATTGGGCGATTAACAACAGGAGGGGCGCTAACGGAATATTCAATTCCGACTCCTGATAGCACGCCGTTGAGTATCGCAGCCGGCAGGAACAAAACGCTGTGGTTTACTGAAGTCGCCAAACAAGAGATCGGCCGAATAACGACGGATGGTGCCATCACCGAATATCATCTGCGTAATGTTGGTCCTGGTCCCGATTTTATTACGGCAGCGTCGAATGGAACGCTATGGTTTACCGAAGAAGGTAGCCGGAAGATCGGGAGCATTACCGCATCCGGATCGATCACTGAGTATGACGTACCTTCATTCCCATCACCTTTGGCAGGGCACGATAACGATGGGACCGTCAGGATTTCGGCACCAGTGCAACCGCACCCATATATCATCGTACGGGGGCGCGCCGGCACGATGTGGTTTACCGAACCCGGAAGCTATTTCATAGGAAACGTAACGATACCATAGCGATCTATTACCGCACCAAAGCCGGTTCTCGTTACCGTCAGCGGCGCCGGGTGCGGTAAGCCTCACGCCTCATCGGCGCTCTCGACGTGGCGTCGCAGCTGTTCGAGCGTCGCGGCATCGTCGACATCTGCATAGGCACCGATTTCATCCGTCGGTATTGCTCGTCGCTGCAACGTCGGCTCGTCGCGCAGCAGATGGAGCGTATCGCCGCTCGGGAGCAGCGCGATTCGCGCTCGTGCTTTCGCCGACAGGTAGACCGGATGACCGCCGACGCCATTCTGCTGCGGAAAGCAGATATCCGCATCGGTCGCCGCGGTGAGGACCCGGTCGACGAGCGCCCGCGTGACAAGCGGTTTGTCGCCGAGCAGCACCAGCAACGGCACCCCCGCTTCGGCCGTCGCATCGGCGAGCGCAAGCGAATGCGTCATCCCGAGCTCCGGCGTGGCGTTTGCAATGAACCGAACGCCGCGCTCTTCGACGAACGGACGTAGCGTCGGTGCGCCGACCACCAGCGTCGGCAGGTGCGCGCACGCAGCGAAGACGCGCGCGAGCATCGGTTCGCCGCCGATCTCCAGCAGCAATTTTTGCTCGCCCATCCGCCTCGCTGCGCCGGCGGCGAGAACGACGGCGATCGCCTTCACGCTCGGCTTCGGCCGCGAATAGCCCCGGTTCCATGCGCGAGACTTCCGCCGGAGCGCCCGCGCTCCAATGCAACGATCTCGGCAACGACTGCAAGCGCCGTCTCCTCAGGCGTCCGCGCACCGATATCGAGCCCGATCGGCGCACAGATACGCGCGAGCTCTGCATCGGTGATGCCCGCTTGGCGAAGCGCTTCGCTGCGCCGCGCATGCGTCGCGCGGCTACCGACCGCCCCAACGTACCCGGCGCGCGAGCGCACTGCCGCGAGGAGCAACGGAACGTCGAATTTTTCGTCGTGGGCGAACGAAACAATTGCGGTGCGTTCGTCGATCGGCGCCGATGCAAGAAATTCATGTGGCCACGAAACGACGATCCGATCTGCATTGGGGAATCGCTCCCTTGTCGCAAAAGCGGAACGCGCATCGCAGAGCGTCACGACGTAGCCGAGAAAGTGCGCGACGTCGATCGTCGCGGCGACGAAATCGAGAGCGCCAAATAGATACATCTGCGGTGCAATCGGTCGTGGAGCGATGAAGACGCTTGCCCCTTCAACATCTCTCCGTGCCGGTTCACGCAATCCGTCGGCGCGCGCAGAGATTGCTACCGACGCGTCGAGTTTTGGATCCCCCAACGTTCCATAGCAGCGGTCGGGATAGATCGCCATCCGTGCGCCGATCTTCTCGCCGTCGAGCCGCACGACGTGGGCGATGAGTTCCTCCGACGTTCGCTCCAACTCCGCGCAGTAATCGCGCCTCGGAGGATCGAGAAGAATCGTTAAGGTGCCGCCGCACGCCAGCCCCACGTTCAGCGCATCGCGATCGGAATACCCGTAGACGACGATACGCGCTTTCCCATCATGAAAGACGTCGCGCGCCGCATCGACTAACGCCGGTTCGACGCACCCACCGCCGATCGCACCGAGAAGTTCGCCGCCGTCGCTCACCGCGAACGACGCGCCCGGATCGCGCGCGGCGGATCCCTCGACCGCTATCAGCGTTGCAAGAACGACGTCCTGCCCCTCGCTCTGCAAGCGTACGACCCGCGAAAGAATATCAAGCATGCACGTACTCTATGTCGTTCTATATTTTTTTGTGAGGTGCAACTAACATTTTTCGCATACTGGGTAGAAAGGAGTTAATCGGTGCCGATGGCAACCCTTCCTTAGTATTTAGACCATGCGTAAAAGCGCGCGTTCTGCACCGAGCAGTCCGGGCGTGAGGCGAGGAACGAGCGTGTCGATCTCTCCGTCAAAGATGCTGGCAACGTTGCGTGTAAACGGGCGCGACGTTACGCTGGCATTCCCTCCAAACGCGACGCTGCTTGAGGTTCTCCGCGAAGAGTTGCGCCTGACCGGCACCAAACACGGGTGCGAACTCGGCCAATGCGGCGCCTGCACCGTCATCCTCGACGGCACCCCCGTGCTCTCTTGTCTGACGCTTGCTGCCGATGCCGTCGATCGACCCATCGAGACGGTGGAGGGGCTCGCAACCGACGGCACGCTCCACCCCGTTCAACGCGCATTCCTGGAACTTGGGGCGGCGCAATGCGGCTACTGCACCCCCGGCTTCCTCAATGCCGCCGTTCATTTACTGGAGAACAACGCCGAGCCGAGCGACGAGGAGATTCGCGAGGCGCTCGCCGGGCATCTCTGCCGATGCACCGGCTACACGAAGATTATCGAAGCGGTCTCCCTCGCGGGCCGGCGCATGCGCGCTTCCGCCAATGAGTAAGAACGGGGCTTCAGGCGCCCACGCACACGTCGTCGGCGCTGCGCTTCTACGCATCGACGGCTACGCCAAAGTTACCGGTGCCGCGGTTTTCGCCGACGATATCGCACTTCCGCGCATGCTCTTTGGGAAACTGTTGCGTAGCCCACACGCGCATGCACGTATTACCTCGATCGATTACGAACGCGCGCTGCGCCTTCCCGGCGTCGTCGCCGTCGCGGTGGGAAACGACTTGCCCGTACGCTTCGGGATTTTGCCGTCGGCACAAGATGAGACCGTCTTCGCCATCGATCGCGTCCGGTACGTCGGCGAGCCGGTCGCAGGGGTCGTCGCCGAAGACGAACTTACCGCGCAATATGCCGCAACGCTGATCGACGTTCGATACGACATTCTTCCATCGGTGATGTCGATCGATGAGGCATTGCTCGATCTCGGTGCCGACGCAGAGAAGATTCATCCCGAATCGCGCAAAGCAAATAACGTTCACAAGGACGTGCATTTAACGTTCGGCGACGTTGAAGCAGGTTTTGCCGACGCCGCGCGAATTTTTGATAACGAATATTTCTTCGAAGGGAATACCCACGCAGCGCTGGAGGAACATTCGGCGGTCGCAAGTTTCGGAGCGGATGGAAAACTGACGCTCTGGTCGTCGACCCAAACGCCGCATTATTTACATCGCGTCGCCGCTTCGGTGCTCGAAATGCCGGCGAGCCGCATTCGCATCATCGCGCCTCCCATCGGTGGAGGCTTCGGCGGCAAAACCGAACCTGTTGCGCACGAACTCGCCGCTGCTCATTTCGCGCGCAAGACCGGTCGACCGGTAAAATTCACGCTTTCCCGCGAAGAAGTGTTTTACACGCATCGTGGCCGCCATCCGGTGCGTATCCACCTGCAGACGGGTATCAAGAGCGACGGAACGATCGCCGCCTGTCGACTGCAGACATGGCTCGACGGCGGCGCCTATGGCTCGTATGGAGTTGCAACCACCTATTACACCGGCGCGTTGCTTCCCGTTACCTATAAGATGGGAGCGTACGCCTTCGACGGATGTCGCGTGTATACGAACAAGCCGCCGTGCGGACCGAAGCGCGGCCACGGCACGACACAACCTCGCTACGCCTTCGAATCACAACTCGATGCAATCGCAACCGAGCTCGGTCTTGACGCAGGCGCCTATCGCGCCGCCATTGCCGTCGACCCGTACACGCGAACGGTCAACCATCTACGCGTCACGAGTTGCGGAATGCGCGAAGCGTTGAGCGCCGTCTCCGAACGGACCGACTATAGCAGCAAGCACGGAAAACTCTCTTCCGGCCGCGGAATCGGCCTCGCTGCAAGTGCCTATCTCTGCGGAGCCGGGCTGCCGATCTATTGGAACCCCATGCCCCACTCCGGCGCGATCGTTAAGGTCGATCGTGGCGGCGGCGTCACGGTATTTTGCGGCACGAGCGATTGCGGGCAGGGTTCACAAAACATGCTCGCGGTGATCGTGGCCGAAACGCTCGGCGTTGACGTTCTCGATGTAAGCGTTTGCTCCGGCGACACCGACCTCACGCCGGTCGATCTCGGTTCGTATTCGAGTCGCGTCACGTTCATGGCCGGCAACGCGGCGCGCAGTGCTGCCAGTGACGTGCGCGAGCGCATCGCCGCCGCCGTGGGAGCCGAGCTCGGCGTCCCGGCAGAACGCTGCATTTTTGAAAGCGGGCGCGTCTTTGACCGAGAGGATCCCGAGCGATCGCTTTCGTTCGTCGATGCAGCACGCGCTGCGGAGGCGCGCTTCGGTACGCTTGCGGGGGTCGGATCTTATACGCCGCCCGCCGATTTACACGGCGATTTCAAAGGTTCGGGCGTCGGACCGTCGCCGGCGTATTCGTACTCTGCATGCGTTGCGGAGGTGGAGGTTGATTTTGAGACCGGAGAAGTGCGCGTCGAACGCATCGTATTGGCGCACGATTGCGGACGCGCGCTCAATCCTCGCATCGTCGAAGGGCAGATCGAAGGCAGTGCTTATATGGGGATGGGCGAAGCGTTGATGGAGGAGTCGGCTTTCCGGAACGACCTTCACAGAATTCCGAATTTGCTCGACTACAAGACGCCGACGATCCTCGACACTCCGCGCATCGAAGCGATCATCATCGAGACCGAGGAGCTCGAAGGGCCGTACGGCGCAAAAGAGGCCGGTGAGGGTCCGCTCAATCCGGTCATTCCCGCCATCGCCAATGCAGTCGCCGACGCGATCGGCGCGCGGATCTATGCAACGCCGATCACCCCCGAGCGCGTGCTGCAAGCACTCGACGGAACCTCCGGCCCGTTGCGCTTGCGCGCTCCGAGCGCGGCGAGAACGGTGTAGGAACAGATTTTATGTTGCGTCTTCCGGCCTTCGAATTCCAACCGGCTCGATCGGTAGATCATGCGGTCGCCTTGCTCACAGCGCACGGCAACAACGCTCTCCTTGTTGCGGGCGGCACCGATCTCTATGCGAACATGAAACTCGGGCTCTTCGCGCCGCATCTCGTCATCGGTCTACGTTCGATCGCCGAGCTCCGAGCGATCCGTTTCGATCCGCAGCGTGGACTCCGTATCGGTGCGCTCTGTACGCTCGATGCCGTCGCGCGCGATCCCGCCGTTGCATTGCACTACCCCGCGCTTGCGCGCGCGGCAGCGATGGTCGGCACGCCCGAGATTCGCAACATGGGTACGATCGGCGGCAATCTCTGTTTGGAGACGCGTTGCAATTATTACAATCAGAGCGCCGAGTGGCGTAAGGCGTTGGGTTATTGCCTCAAACACGACGGCGATCTTTGCCGCGTTGCCGTGCATAGCGCGACCTGCAAAGCCATCAACGCATCGGATACCGCTCCGGTCATTCAAGCCTACGATGCGCGTATCTCACTCGTCGGCCCACTCGGGGAACGGAACCTCGCGGTTCGTGATTTCTATCAGAATGACGGCGCGCGTGCGAATGTCAAACGCGCCGACGAGATTTTAACGGAGATTTTTCTTCCGCTTCCGGCAAGCGGTACGCGCAGTACCTATCGCAAGCTCCGGCTCCGCAACGCTTTCGATTTTCCGCTGGTCGGGGTCGCCGTCACCCTCGCAACCGACGCGCAGGGCACCTGCACGCAGGCGCGGGTCGTGCTCGGCGCCGTTGCTTCGGCGCCCTTTGAGGTCGATGCAGCGAGCTCGCTGCTGCTGGGAAGCAACATCGGCGGGGAGATCGCCGCCGACGCCGCGGAGGAGGTCTTTAAGGCCGGGAAACCGCTCGAAAACGCCAACGCGAGCCTCCTCTACCGCAAGCGGATGCTCCGCGTACTCGCCCAGCGCGCTCTGGAGGACGTCAGCCAACCCTTGCAGTGAATGAATCGACGGTGTTATAGTGTTTGAGCCGAATATTCTTCGGCAAAGCAAGCATATGACCGTATCTCTTTCACCCGATCAGGGGGAGCTCGACGAGCTCGACGCCCGCCTTCTCGATGCCCTCCAGGGAAACGCCCGCTCGACCTATTCCGAGTTGGGGGCTCTGGTCGGCTTGAGCGCGCCCGCCGCACACGAGCGCGTCAAGCGCCTCGAAGGGCGCGGCTACGTCCGCCGCTATGCAGCGCAACTCGATGCCAAGCGGGTCGGCTTGGGGCTCGTCGCGTTCATCAGCTGCTACACCACGCAAGACTGCGATTACGCCGCGTTCATCGAAGCGCTCGGTCTGATTCCCGAGATCGTCGAAGTACACAGCGTCGCGGGCGAAGAGTCGTTTCTCTGTAAGGCAATGACGCGCTCGACCGATCATCTCGACGATCTTCTCACCCGATTGAAAAGCATGGCCGGTATGGCGCGCACGCGCACGACGATCGTGCTCTCGACACCATTCGAACGCGGAGGCATTTCGCTCTTACCATGACGACCACCATCGACAAAACGCTGCACCCCCTCGGCACGCACCGAGTACTCGAACCGTTGGGCGCGATGCCGCAGAGCGCGCTACGCCTCGATAATACCCCGGTCGCACGGGCGAATGAGATTCTTTGCGACGTCGAGGTCCTCAATATCGACTCCGCTTCGTTCAAGCAAATTTTCGACGCCGAGGGTGGTGACGAAGCACGCATCGCGGCGCACGTTGAAAACATTGTCGCTACGCGCGGAAAGCAACATAATCCCGTCACCGGCAGCGGCGGTATGTTTATCGGCCGCGTTGCCGATATCGGCGAGCGCCTGCGCGACACGATCGCGCTTCGCGTCGGCGATCGAATCGCCTCGCTCGTCTCGCTCACGCTCACGCCGTTGCACATTCGTCGCATCACGCGCGTGTGCACGAAAACCGGGCGCATCTGGATCGAGGGCAGCGCAATTTTGTTCGAACGCAGCCTTTGGTCGAAACTTCCCGACGATATCGACGAAAACGTCGCGCTCGCGGTGCTCGATGTCGCGGGGGCTCCTGCACAGGTTGCACGGCTCTGTAAACCCGGGCAAAACGTCGTCGTCATCGGCGCCGATGGGAAGAGCGGCATGCTATCGTGCGCGCAGGCAAAACGCGCGGTGGGCGCCGAGGGGCGCGTCATCGGCATCGCACCAAGCGCAGAGACGGAGGCCGCGCGCCTTCTGCAACGCGAGGGACTCGTCGATGCATTTATCGTCGCCGATGCTCGCGACACGCTGGGCGTCAGCGAACGAGTCGCGCAGATATTACCCGGACTCGCCGATGTCGTTATTAACTGCGTGAACGTTCCGGGAACCGAGCTCGCCTCGATTCTTTCCACGAAAGATGACGGGACGCTCTACTTCTTCTCGATGTCGACGTCGTTTACCGCGGCAGCGCTCGGCGCCGAAGGCGCGGCGAAAGACATTACGATGATCGTCGGCAACGGATACGCCCATAATCACGCCGAGATCGCGCTACAGACGCTACGCGATTTTCCGGCGATACGCTCCTTTTTCGACGCGAAATACGCGCGTTCGTAATCCACCCCCATCTATCGGAGGCAGCAACCATGAGCGAGATCGTTCATAAAAAACCGGCAGCGGCGGCATCCCAGTTTGCATACAAGAATCTCAAGCAGGGAGAATTTTGGCGCGACGTTCCGGCATATCGCGAGGTCGACGAAGCCACCTTTCTCGATCACCTTTGGCAGCAAAAACATTCGATCAAAACCCCCGAAGAGCTCATCGGGACGATCCGCGACCTCGCTCCGCCGGAGTTTGTCGCCGATATCGAAGCGGGCTTCGCCCATGCGCCGATGGCCGTGCGTGTCTCGCCGTATGCGCTCTCGCTCATCGACTGGAACGACCCGCATAACGATCCGATCCGCCGTCAGTTTATTCCGATGGCCAGCTCCTTACTGCCCGACCATCCGCGACTCACGCTCGATTCGCTGCACGAGCAGGACGATTCTCCGGTCCCGGGGCTCGTACACCGCTACACCGATAAGGCG
>DAIBFU010000042.1:0-2279 GCA_027422105.1 Vulcanimicrobiota bacterium
ACGCCGGCAGCAGCGTCGTCTCGAACGGCGGATCCGCGGCGTAGGGGGCCTCGCGGCTCAGCAGGAAGCGAATCGCCGCCTGCGGCCAGCGCTCGCGCGCCGCGTGCGCGATCGCGGCCGAGCGCGCGTTCGCCGCGCCGAGGAGCCGAAGCAACCACTTCCGCGGAACGAAGACTTGAATCGTCGCGCCAAGGAACAACGCGAGAACGACGGCGGTCCAGACGGCGTTAAAGTATGCAAAAGCGTACTGCCATGCAGCAGCCCAACCAAGCGCGGGCGGAGCGGCGCTCTCCCCGCTGACCATCGACGGACCGATCGAGTGCGTCGCTGCGGCAAGGTGCGCTTTTCCCCAATAGGGAGCCCATTTGACGATATAGAGACCGATAACGGCGATCGCAATAAAGAGCAACGTTCCGAGAACGTACGATCGCGTGTTCTGGCGGCCGACGGTTTGTGCTGATGCGGACACGATTTCTCTCCCTCTTCGTCGCGCGCGTGCAGTCGCTTTAGAGCGCGCAGGTACGGAACCCGGTGAAAATATCCCGCCGATGCGGAAGGTAAAAATTTCTCCATCGAGTGGAGATCAATCGCGCGCGGGTACTCCACGCGCCTCCACGTAGAGACCGCTGAACCCCGAACCAAGGTTGCGAATACTCCGCATAAGGATCGGGAGAGAAGCCCGGATAGGGGAGAAACGGCGAAGCGGTCCACTCCCACACGTTGCCGATCATTTGCACGCAGCCCCACGACGATGCGGCGTCGGCGAAGGCATCGACGCTCGCGACGTCGCCGTACCAGCCGTCGAGATTCGCATGCTCCGGATCTGCAGCGCCCTCGCCCCAAGGATAGCGCCGCCGCTCGCCACCGGTCGCGGCGACCTCCCACTCGGCTTCACTCGGTAAGCGACGCCCGGCCCAGCGCGCAAACGCTTCGGCCTCGTAGGCGTTCACGTGCACGACCGGATCGCGCTCGCGCAAGGGAAAACGCCGCTGGAAGTGTCGCCGCTCCCAACCTTCACCCGAACGCGCCCAATTGAGCGGCGCTTCGGCGCCCGCTTCGCTGCGCCACGCCCACCCTTGCGCGCTCCAGAGCGCTTCGCGACGGTAACCGTCGTCGTCGACAAATGATCGAAATTCAGCGCACGTGACGCAACGCTTTGCGATCCGGAAGGCGGCGAGTTCGACTTCATGCTCCCACTTTTCGTTATCGAAAACGAACGGATCGTCGCGACGCGCACCGACGCGATAGCGCCCCGCCGGAATCGACGCATCCCCTTCGACTGCAACCTCCGCAATCGGCGACGGCCTGCTCGGCAATGAGGGGGCGGCATAGGCGAGCGTTTGACGCGTGTAGATCGTCGCTTCGCCATGCATGTCTTCGTGAAAGAGCGCGAGCGCTTGAAAATATTCGCTGCGTTCGTCGACGTAGGGCGCAGCGAGCGTCGCTTCGAGTTGTTGTTGAAGATAAGCAAGCGTTTTTACACGCGATGGAAGCGGCAACGACCAGCGGTCGTCGTGGGCGATCTTCGCCGAATCGTAGAGCGCTTCGCTGCCGGGCAAGAGCGATGGACGATCGAGCATCCTCCGCAACGTCCAATACTCGGCAAAGAAGGCAACGTGACCGAGCTCCCACAACAACGGGTTGATGATCGGCAAGAGCGGAACGAGCAGATCTTCATCGCGCAGGTCGGCGACGAGCGCCAAGGTGCGTTCGCGGGCATCGCGGAGTTCGTCGGCGCGAAAAAGCGGCACCCGGATCGCCATTCTCTCCCCGGCGCGCGTCCCCTCGCGTTCGGGCAACGCCGTCACCGCGCGCCGTTACGCTCGTCTCTTTCGCGCGTTGGGCTATCGCGTCGGCATCTATCCATCCGATACCGCCGCGGTCGACGCCGAGATCGTCGTCGCACTCCACGCAAAAAAGAGCGCAGCGGCCGCACTCCGCTACCGTACCAATGTACCGAACGGCCATCTCATCGTCGTCCTCACCGGCACCGATATCTATCGCGATCTTCCGCGCAGCCGCATCGCACAACGAGCGCTCGAGGCCGCGGATGCAATCGTTGCGTTACAGCCGCTCGCGCTCGACCGCCTCGCCCCGGCACTGCGCGCAAAGGCGTGCGCGATCGAGCAATCGGTCGCGCTTCCGGCGCTGCCGACGCGAACGCGACGCAAGCACGCGCCCTATACCTTTGCCGTACTCGGGCACCTGCGTGTAGAAAAAGATCCCCTTCGCGCCGCCTATGCCGTTCGCGGCCTTCCACGCGGATTTCCCGTTTGCGT
>DAIBFU010000042.1:2394-14262 GCA_027422105.1 Vulcanimicrobiota bacterium
CTCCTGGCGCGCAGCGACGCGCTCGTTCTTTCCTCGCGTATGGAGGGTGGAGCGAACGTTCTCGGCGAGGCGATCGCCCTACGCATTCCGGTACTCGCATCGCGAATCGACGGCAACATCGGTTTACTCGGGGAAACCTATCCGGGCTATTTTCCGGTCGGATCGACCGAGGCGTTGCGCGCGCTCATCACGCGTTTCGTCGAAGATCGTGCGTTTCGCGCAGCGCTGCGCGCGCACGTCGCAAAACTCGCCGCGCTCGTTCGCCCGGCCCGAGAGCGCTCGGCATGGGCGCGCCTCTTCCGCGGCTGCAGCGCGCGACGCTGAGGCTGCCTATGCGTCGAGCGATGCAGCGCTGCGCAACGCAAAGCCCGCCTGCGCCAATCGCGCGCGAATGAGCCGCGCGTGTTCGAGCGCATGCGGCGTATCGCCGTGGAGACAGATGCTCTCACCGCGCCCCGCAAGGGCGAGTTCGACCGCTTGCGCGGCGGCTTCTTCGGAGCGCTCGACGACCGCCGCCGGCTCGCTGCGCGGCACCAGCGTACCGTCGTCGCGATAGCGGCGATCCGCGAAGAGTTCGCCGATCGTTCGCAGTCCGTGCGCGCGCGCGCGTTCGAGCGAACGACTTCCCGCAAGCCCAACCAACGCCGGCCTCGAAGCGGTCGCGGCGACCGCACGGGCAACGGCATCGGCAACTTCATCGTCAACGGCGCTGCGATTGTAGAGCGCGCCGTGCGGCTTGACGTGCGTGAGTTCGACACCCTCTTCGCGCGCGATGCGCGCGAGCGCACCGATCTGCTCGGCGACGAATTCAGTAATGCGATCGCGGTGAACGTCGAGCGGTCGGCGCCCAAAGCCTTCGCGGTCGGGATAGGAAGGATGCGCGCCGATGGAGACTCCGCATCGCCGCGCCGCGCGAATCGTCTCGCGCATCGAACGTTCGTCTCCGGCATGCCCTCCGCACGCGATATTTACCGACGTCACGATCTCGAGCAGCGCTGCATCATCGCCGCAACCTTCACCGAGGTCGGCATTGAGATCGATGCGTTGCACCGGCAAAAACGCGACAGTGTCACCGATCCGAACCTGCCCGAGCTTCCAGAGGTCCTCGGCAAGTATGTGCGCGAGCACCGGATATCCGCCGGTCGTCGGTGCGTCGACACCGAGAAGAATCGGCGTTCCGCTCGGCGGCAGTTGGATCGTTCCCGGAAAGACCGCAAGCGTTTGAATCTCGCCGCGAGCCGATTCAATCGGTAATCCCTCGCAGCGCACTCCCGTGCGGTCGCTCTGCGGGATCGCTCGCCACGTGCGCGCGCAGAGTTGCGCGAAGGGTGCGCTCTCGCGAAGATGGAGGCGCTCGCGAAGGACGCGAAAGTGCGTATCGATCGGGCGCGCTTCGCGCGTGCATGCGCGCAACGTCCCGCACTGACCGATCGGAAGGATATCGCCGTCACGCAGCGCGCGTCCGTGAAAACCGCCGAAGCCCGAACGGAGATCGGTACTGCGCGAACCGAGAAGTTCCGGTACGGCGATGCCTCCGCGAACGGCGAGCATCGTCCGCGCGCCGATGCGCGGCGAATGCAGTTGCAAGTGCGCGCCGGGCTTTGCGAGCGTACGACGATACGGCGCAACCGGTACGCCGTCGAGCGTTGCATCGGCGTCGGCACCGGTCAGCGAAAACGTACTCTCCTGCGAAAAAGAGACGCTGAGGTTCCCGTACGCTACTTCAATTGCCGCAGCATCGGCTTCGTTGCCGACGATGGCGTTCGCATCGTCGAAGGCGCGCGCATCGTAGGCACCGCACCATGCGATCGCTTCGTGGCGATAACCCAAACGCGCCCCGGCGACGACGAGACTCTGCATCCCGGCTCGTTCGATGACGAGTTGCTCCGGGGTCATCGCGCGCGCACGAATCGCACGCGATCTCCCGCGGCGAGCAACGCGGCGGGGCTGCGCTCCGGATCGAAGAGTACGCTCTCGGTCCGCCCGAGCAGTTGCCAGCCGCCCGGCGATGCGACCGGATAGATACCGGTAAAGGTATCGCCGATGGCGAGCGAGCCTGCGGGAACGCGCGCGCGCGGGCGCACGCGCCGCGGCGTCGCCAACTGCGGATCGAGGCCGAGCAAGTACGCAAAGCCGGGAGAAAATCCAACGAAGGCTACGCTATAGAGCGGAGCGAGATGGCGTGCGATCGTCTCCTCGATCGAGAATCCATGCAGCGCGGCGAGTTCCTCGAGATCCTCGCCATCGTAGCGAACCGGGATCTCGTGGATGCGTTCGGCCTGGGCGCCGAGTTGCTCCTCGGCGAGCCGTTCGACGAGCGCGGTTGCGATGCGCTGCCTGCTCCCGCGCGCAACGAGAACGCCGAGGTTTCCGAGGCCGACGACCGCTTCGCGCACCCCCGGTTCGCTGCGGATCGCCCGCGCGAGCGCCTCGAGCCGCGCCTGCTCTGCTATCCCTGCCTCGCCATCGATTGCCAGCAGCAGCGCCTCCTCACCGTAGGGCTCCACTCTTGCGCGCATCTCGGTTCCTGCGCGAGCCGGAGAGTAAAATCCTCGCCTGCACGCGAACTCGGGGGACTCCGTGAGTCAATATGTTTTTAGCATGTACCGTTTGGGGAAGAGCGTCCCCCCCAAGCGACGCATCCTCGATGATATCTCCTTAAGTTTCTTCCCGGGCGCGAAAATCGGCATCCTCGGCCTCAACGGGTCGGGGAAATCGACGCTGCTGCGCATTATGGCCGGCGTCGATACCGAGTTCGACGGGACTGCCGAACCGGCACCAAACCTTCGCATCGGTTATCTCGAACAGGAGCCGAAACTCGACCCGGCACTCACCGTTCGCGCCTGCGTCGAGGAAGGAATGGGCGAAGTCATGGAGGCGCGTCGGCGTCTCGACGCCCTCTACGCCGCCTACGGCGATCCCGATGCGGATTTCGATAAACTCGCGCGCGAGCAATCCGAACTCGAAGCGATTATCGCCGCTGCCGGCGATGACAGCGATGCGCAATTGGAGATCGCCGCCGATGCGCTGCGTTTACCGCCATGGGAAGCAATCGTCGGTACGCTCTCCGGCGGCGAAAAACGCCGCGTCGCGCTCTGCCGTCTCCTCCTCTCGCGCCCCGATATGCTGTTGCTCGACGAACCGACCAACCATCTCGACGCCGAGAGCGTCGAATGGCTCGAGGGATTTTTACAGCGATTCCCCGGCACCGTCGTCGCGATCACGCACGACCGCTATTTTCTCGATAACGCCGCCGAATGGATTCTCGAGCTCGACCGCGGACGCGGGATTCCGTGGAAAGGCAACTACAGTTCGTGGCTCGAGCAAAAAGAGCAGCGTCTCGCCGCCGAAGAGGCGCAAGAGAGTGCGCGCCGCCGCTCGCTCGCGCACGAACTCGAATGGGCTCGCACCGCGCGCAAAGGGCGTCAATCGAAAGGCAAGAGCCGACTCGTTCGTTACGAAGAGCTCGCAAGCTACGAATACCAGAAGCGAAATGAAACGCAAGAGATTTTCATTCCACCGGGCGATCGCCTCGGCACGAAGGTCATCGATTTCGTCGATCTCGGAAAGAGTTACGACGGCCGCGTACTCTTCGAAGGACTGAACGCCTCGATTCCGGCGGGCGCAATCGTCGGCATCATCGGCCCCAACGGTGCGGGAAAATCGACGCTCTTTCGTACGATTGCCGGAGACGAGCATGCCGATACCGGAAGCGTTACGATCGGCGAGAGCGTCAAACTCGCCGTCGTCGATCAGTCGCGTGCCTCGCTTCCGAACGAAGCGACGGTCTTCGAAGCGATCGGCGGCGGAGCCGATATCATCAACGTCGGTCGTTTCGAGATGCACGTTCGCGCCTACCTCGGCCGCTTTAATTTTAAGGGCGGCGATCAACAAAAGAAGGTCGGCGTGCTCTCCGGCGGCGAGCGCGGTCGCTTGCATTTAGCGAAAGCGCTCATTTCCGGCGCGAACGTCTTGCTGCTCGACGAACCCTCGAACGATCTCGACGTCGAAACGCTTCGCGCACTCGAAGAGGCACTCTTGGAGTTCGGCGGCACCGCACTTGTCGTCAGCCACGATCGATGGTTTCTCGACCGCATCGCCACCCATATTCTCGCGTTCGAAGGCGAGAGCATGGTTGCTTTCTTCACCGGAAACTACCATGAATACGAGGCAGATAAAATTCGCCGTCTCGGCGAAGAAGCAGCGCGCCCGAAACGCGTGCGGTTTCGTCCGCTCGTTCATCTGTAGCGCCCGAGGAACTCTCCCGTGCCCATTCATGCCGTGCTCTGCTGTCTGATCGCTATCCACGTTCGTGCGGCATCCGGTGCTCCGCTCGCCGGAGCCCGCGTCGTAATGACCGACCTTGCCGATCGCAGGCGTATCCTCGCTCGTTCGAATGCGCACGGCATTGCAAGCATAAAGGTCGCGTGCGCAAAATATCTCGTCGATGTCGCGCGCCGCGGTTTTGCAAGCGTACGCCTCGGTCCGATCTCGGCCCGGAACGGCGAGCGCATCGAGATCGCGCTCCAACCGCTCGACTCGGCACAACTGCACGTGATTGCGACCGTGCGCGTCGATGGAGCGGATCGGCCGGTACGCACGGCGACTCCGCATATTTCGATCTCACGCGCCGAGATGGAGCGCGCGGGAGTCTCGCAGGTCATCGGTGCGCTCGAAAGTATTCCGTCCATCACGATCGCGCGGCCGAATGGCGGATCGTCGACCGCTTACGCTACGGTCGCATTGCGCGGCCCCGATCCGTCCGAAACGCTCGTGACGCTCGACGGGCAACTGCTCAACGACGGCAATACCGGCGACGTCGATCTCTCGCGTTTTCCGGTCGCCGCGTTTTCGAACGTCGAAATAAGCGAAGGGCTCGGCCCTTTTAGCCGCGAGGGAAGCAACACGATCGGCGGCGCCGTCAATCTCATCTCGCTTCATCCCACGCTCGCACCGCATAGCGCGTTCTCGCTCTCGACGGGTTCATTCGGAAGAAACGAAGGCTGGTACAACACGACGGGAACACATGGAAAACTCGGCTACGCCGCTGCGCTCGACACGCAGAGCGAGATCGGCGTGGCGAACCAAGGCGTCACCCTTTGCACCGGCGGCTACGATCCTGCGCAATCGCAGCCGTGCATCGGCGCACGAGCGCAACAGATCGGATCGAATATCCTCGAGCGCTCGGGGCTCGTGAATCTACGCTACTCCATCGATCCGGAGAGCGATCTTGCGTTTCGCCTCTTTACGATGGCCGACACGCGCGACATGAGCGCCGCCGACAACGCTCCGGCGCTTGCGACGCAGCAAGGGCCGGGGGCCGATTTTATCGGGCCGGGCTCCTCGGCGATCGCTCAACATATTCGCGCGTACGATCTTCGCGCGCGCACCGCGCTCGGCAAAGGCTCGTTGCTCGTCGACGGGAGCACCTCCGATAACGATCTCGCGCTGCAGGGCGGCGGCGTCTCACCCTACGATCTCACCCACTACGACCGGCGTTCGACGCTCAACCTCAGTTGGGAACTTCCCCGCAACCGCAACGACTTTGCGATCGGCGGATACGCAAGCGGAGAGTCGTTCCGCGCGACCGGCGTGAGCGGAACCCTCCAGCAGCAGATTCTCTCCGGCTTCGTGCGCGAGAGCGATCGGCTCAGCGCGCGCTGGCGGCTGCAAGGCGGCATCTTCCTCACCCATTATTCGAGTTTCGGTTCGAGTCTCGACGGGCGCATCGGCGCCGCCTACAATCTCGGCCCACACGACGCGATTCGCGCAGCCGTTGGAACGGGTTTCCGCGCTCCCTTACTCATCGAACGCTATCTCTTTCCGATCGCCGACCTCCCCGTCGATGCTAATTGCGTTGCGACGGGTCAAGGAAATCCGGCGGAGCAACCCGAGCATGCGACCGAATACGAACTCGGCTATTCACATGCGAGCGCGACAGGCGATAGTTACGACGTTGCGCTCTACCGTACCAACCTGCGCGACCCGATTGAAACCTACTACCCGCTCGGTGCAAGCTGTCCCGCAAGCCTTCCACCGCTCACTTCGTATCCGATCAACGTCGGCAACGTCGTCTATCAGGGCGCAGAGATTCGGATGCATCACCGGATCGGTGCCTTCGATGTGGTCGCGCGTTACGGACTCAACGTCGCCTTTCCCGGACCGCTTCCCGCGACGGTGAGCAATCCGACCTCCGGCGGTAGCCTGGTCGCGAATCAACAGTTCCTCAATATTCCCCAACAGAGCGGATCGCTCGGTATCGATTGGGCGCGGAACGGCTGGCATGCAGTGCTCGACGGCTACGCGCAGGGCAACAACAACGCCTACAATCAGGGACCCTTTGCGATGCTCGATGCCGCGTTCGGACGTACGCTCTCCGATGGACTCGATATCACGCTCGCGGCAACGAACCTTACCGATGCAATCGCCGGACGCTACTCGCTCATCGGCGCCGGCGTTCCCTATCGCGGCATCGTCGGCACGAGCGGTGGGAATGCCGTTTTTGGCCCATTACCGACCAATCGCTATTTTGCCGATCCCTTCGGCGTACGTCTGATCGTAACGATTCGCCGCTGACGCAACCGAAGCGCCGCTCGCACGTTTCGAAGGGAACGCTGTGATCCCCGTTCATCTCAACGCCGTGGCAACCGCCGTGCCGCCCCATCGCTTAGAACAGCCGGATATCGAACGGCGCGTGAGCGCGCAGTTCGGTGCATCACCGCTCGTTGCGCGGCTGCTTCCGGTCTTCGCGAATACCGGAATCGAACGCCGATACTCCTGCGTTCCCGTCGAGTGGTATTACGACGAGCATCGCTGGGCCGATCGCAATGCCGTTTACCGCGAACATGCGCTCGCACTCATCGAAGCGGCGACGACGCGCGTACTCGAGCGCGCGCAACTCGCGCCGGATCGGATCGACGCGATCGTGAGCGTTTCGACGACCGGCCTGGCGACGCCGTCGCTCGATGCATTACTGATGGAGCGCCTGCCCTTCCGGCGCGAGACGACGCGCCTGCCTATCGTCGGACTCGGATGCGTCGGAGGAGCGCTCGGCTTAGCGCGCGCCGCCGACTTCGTGCGCTCCGGTGCATTCGCCACCGTGCTGCTTGTCGGGGTCGAATGCTGTACGCTCTGGTTCCGTCGGAACGAAATAACGAAAAGCAATATCGTTGCGACCGCGCTCTTCGGTGATGGCGCAGCCGCCGCACTGCTCTCCTCGTCGGGGAGCGGGCCGTGCCTGGTCGCCGCCGGAGAATACACCTTTCCGCGCAGCCTCGATATCATGGGCTGGGATGTCGCCGATGACGGACTGCAGGCGATCTTCTCGCGCGATATACCCGCCCTCATCGCGCGCGATCTTCGCCCCGTCCTCGATGATTTTCTCGCGCGCCATCAACGCACGCTCGGCGATTTCGATGCGTTTCTCAGCCACCCCGGCGGCACGAAAGTCCTCGATGCGCTCGAACAGCTTTTCGCCGTCGCTCCGAATTCGCTCACCGATTCACGAGCGGTGCTGCGCGAGTACGGGAACATGTCCTCGGTCACGCTGCTCTTCGTGTTGGAGCGCGCACTCCGTGCGGGAAGCTTCGCCGCTCCCGCAGCGAAGCGAGCGCTCCTCAGCGCGATGGGCCCCGGATTTACCGCCGCCTTTTTGACGTTGGAACGATGAGCTGGCTCGACGGGGTGCTGCTCTTCGTCGTGGCGCAGCGTGGCCTCGAACTGCTCTACGCAGGGGCGAACACGCGCCGCGCACTCGCGCGCGGCGGCATCGAGATCGCCGCGCAGCAGTACCCGTGGATCGTCGCGCTACATATCGCCTGGATCGCCTCGATGCTGATTTTTATTCCGCGCGCCGCCGAACCGAATCTGTTCTTGCTTGGACTCTATGCGCTGTTGCAACTCGCGCGCATCTGGAGTATTGCTTCGCTCGGTCCGTATTGGACGACGCGCATCATCACGTTCCCCGATCGTCCTTTGGTCGCGCGCGGTCCCTACCGCTTCCTGCGACACCCGAACTATCTCGTCGTCGCCTGCGAGATCGCCGTACTCCCGCTCGCCTTCGGTGCCTGGCAGATCGCCGCGCTCTTCACGGCGCTCGACGCAATCGTTCTCAGCGCGCGCATACGCGACGAAAACCACGCCCTCGACGCCCGCGCCGGTACGCGAAGGTTGTAAAAAAAAAGCGAGCGACGCCCGTGGGCATCGCTCGCTCGGTCGTCGTCTTTGGGTTAGGCGACTTCGAAGAGTCCCGCCGCGCCCATTCCGCCGCCGACGCACATCGTCACGACGACATACTTCGCACCGCGACGTTTGCCTTCGATGAGTGCGTGCATCGTCATGCGCGCGCCGCTCATGCCGTACGGGTGGCCGATCGAGATCGCGCCGCCGCTGACGTTGAATCGCTCCTGCGGAATGCCCAAGCGATCGCGGCAGTAGACGGTCTGCACCGCAAACGCTTCGTTGAGCTCCCAAAGGCCGATATCATCGACGGTGAGTCCATGCGCCTTGAGCAATTTCGGAACTGCATAGACGGGGCCGATGCCCATCTCACCCGGTTCGCAACCTGCGACCGCGAAACCACGATAGAAACCCAACGGGCTCAGGCCGCGCTTGCTTGCGGTCTGCGCGTCCATCAACATCAACGCCGCCGCACCGTCGGAGAGCTGCGATGAGTTGCCTGCGGTAATCGAGGTCTCTTTGATTCCCGGAACGGCGCCCTTTAACGCCGAGAGTCCCTCGAGCGTCGTATCGGGGCGATTTCCCTCGTCCTTTGCCAGCGTGACCTTCTTTTCGGTCACGACGCCCGTCTCTTTATCGGCGACCGCCATCCATGTCTCCATGGAAACGATCTCGTCGTCGAACTTCCCGGCGGCTTGCGCCGCAGCGGTGCGCTGTTGGCTCGAAAACGCGTACTCGTCCTGCGATTCGCGCGAGACTTTGTATTTCTTCGCGACGTTGTCGGCGGTGTAGAGCATCGGCATATAAATATCGGGAGTATGCCGAAGCAGCCACTCCTCGGTGTAGAACTTCATATTCAAATCGTTCTGCACCATCGAGACCGATTCGACGCCTGCGGCAAGAACGATCTCTTCGCCTTCGACGATGATGCGGCGCGCGCCGGCAACGACGGCATCGAGCCCGGAGGCGCAATACCGGCTGACGGTCGAGCCGGGGACGCTCACCGGGCAACCCGCTCGGAGTGCCGTCGTGCGGCCGATATTATTTCCGGTCGCGCCCTCCGGCAATCCCGCGCCGACGATTACCTCACCGATCTCCGCGGGGTCGACCTTCGCGCGTGCGATCGCTTCGTGCGCGACGAATCCCGCAAGCGACGCACCCGGCGTTTGATTGAAAGCGCCGCGAAACGCACGCCCGATCGGCGTCCGAGCGACCGAGACGATAGCCGCCTCACGCATGGATCAACTCTCCTTGCTTATAGTTTGCAAACGTGCCGTTCTTTTCGGCGAGCGCTTTTAAGAGCGGCGCAGGCTCCCAACCGAACGCAACGACGCGCTCGTAGACGTGCTTGACGCCGACTTCATCGGCATACCACATCGGGCCGCCATGGTGCGGCGGGAAACCGTAACCATAGACGTAGACGATGTCGATATCGCCCGGGCGAAGCGCGACGCCTTCTTCGAGCAAAAATGCACCGCGATTGATCAGTGCGAAGGTCAAGCGTTCGAGAATCTCCGCATCCTCGGCGGTTCGCGCAGCGATACCCGCCTTCTTCGCTTCTTCGGCGAAGAGCGCTTCGACTTCGGGGTCGAGGATCGGCTCGCGCCCTTTACCGACGCTCTTATCGTACTTGAAGTACCCGGCCATCGTTTTTTGCCCGAGACGCTTCATTTCGACGAGTCGATCGATGACGTTGGTTTTCCCCTTCGCCACATCGGGGCGCGCTTTGGCGATATGCCATGCAACGTCGATTCCGGAGAGATCGCCCATCGCGAACGGCCCCATCGGGAAACCGAACTTCTTCGCAACGCGGTCGATACGCATCGGTGAGACGCCCCATTCGGCAAGCTCACCTGCGGCCTTCGCATAATCGAAGACCATGCGATTGCCGATGAAACCGAACGCATTCGTCGAAAGCACCGCCGTTTTGCGGAGACTCTTGCCGAGTTTGAAGGCGGTCGCAAGAACCTGCGGCGAGGTCTCCTTGCCGCGCACGATCTCGAGCAACGGCATGATGTTTGCCGGCACGAAAAAGTGGAGTCCGAGGAAGCGATCCGGGCGTTTCGTCACGCTCGCCATCTCGTCGATATCGAGCGTCGAGGTATTCGATGCAAGAATGCACGAGGGTTTGGCGATCGCGTCGACCTTCGCAAAGACCTCTTTCTTGACGTCCATGCTTTCGAAGACCGCTTCGACGACGACATCGGCATCGGCGAGTTCGCCGTACTCTTCGGTAAATTGAATCGACTGACCGAGCTTCCACGCCTCTTCCTGCGTCATTCGGCCCTTCTGAACCTGATACATGAACATCCCGAAGACCGTCTGTTTCGCCTTCTCGACGGCGGCATCGTTGGAGTCGATGACGACGACCGGGATGCCGGCCTGTGCGAAGGTAATCGCGATTCCGGTACCCATCGTGCCGGCACCGATGACCGCCGCTTTCGCGATCGGCAGCGGTTCGGCGGCGGGGAGGCCGGGAATCTTGCTGAGTTCGCGCTCGGCAAAGAACACGTGCCGCAACGCAAACGACGGCGCCGAGCGGGCGAGTTCTTCGAAGAGACGCGCCTCACGCGCGAGCCCGTAGGCGAACGGTAATTCGACGGATGCTTCGACCGCGTCAATGAGTTTATGCGCGGCAAGCCCGCCGGCATCTTCGGCGGGAACCATTTTGTGCGCTTGCGAGACGACGAACGCCGCCGCCTGTGCGCTGATGCCTTTGCCGAGTTCGACGCGTCGCTGCGAGATACGGCGCTTTCCTAACGGCGCCGCGAGCGCGATCTTTAGCGCCGCATCGAGGAGATGTTCGGGTGAATCGACGACTTCGTCGAGCAGCCCCTTCGCCGTCGCCTCTTCGCTCTTGACGTTGCGACCCTTGAGCATCATGTCGAGTGCATCTTGTGCACCGATCGCTCGCGGCAGGCGCTGCGTACCACCGGCGCCGGGAAGCAGGCCGAGTTTGATCTCGGGCAAGCCGAGTTTCGTATCGGCGGTTGCGACGCGATAGTCGCAGGCGAGCGCGAGTTCGAGCCCGCCGCCGAGCGCATTTTTCTCGATCGCAGCGACGAAAATTTTATCGCTGCGTTCGATCGCGGCAATAACGTCGCGAATCGATTTCGTCTCGGGGGTCGGGACGGTTGAGAAATCGTTGATATCGGCGCCGGCCGAGAACTGCCGGTTCGCCCCGCGCACGATGACGGCGCGGATCTTCTCGTCGGCGCTGGCCGCTTCGACGATCGGATAGAATTCGCCCGAGAGGGCAAACGAGAGCGAATTGACGGGCGGATTATCGAGAGTGATAATCCGCACGCCGTCGCGGTCTTCGGTATGAACGAGCGCCATGACTACGCCGTCACCGCCATCTTGCGGTCGAGTTCGAAGCCATCCTCCGGCAACGTCATCACGTCGCCTGCGCCGTCGATGATCTGCCGTTTGTACCATGCGCCCTGCGAGAGGACGTGGCTGGCGTAGAACTTCGCCGTCGCGATCTTCGCCGTGTAGAACGGATCCTTATCGCCTGCGGCGATTTTCTCCGCGGCAACCTTTGCCGCGCGCGCCATCTGCCAGCCGCCGCAGACGATGCCCATCATCTTGAGAAACGGCACCGAGCCGGCGTGCACTGCCTTGATGTCTTTCGCGTACGTCGCCACGATCCAGCTTGCGCACTCTTCGACCGCCTTGATGCCCGCGGCA
>DAIBFU010000043.1:0-14256 GCA_027422105.1 Vulcanimicrobiota bacterium
GGTTGCGAAGCAACCGTATCGAGGCGGCGGGGCGCAGCGCTTGCCGCGCCTGCGCGCACCGCTCCTCGCTAGACGCTCGTTGGGTGCATCGCAGGCGCTTTCGCGCTGCGCGGTCGTATGCCGTCACGCCGAGTAGCGCGCTACTCGGGAAGCGCAGCGGGGGCGGTAGAAGCGTCGACGTAGACGGCCAGGCGCTCGATCGTTCCGTCGTTCCCCATCGCAAGCGCGCTGCCGCCGGGGAAACCGGTGGCAAATATTTGCGCGTAGCTACCGCCGCTCGGGGCGGGAATCGCCGTGAAGTATTCGGGCAACGCGAGGAGCTGCATTCCAAGCTCGATCTCGCCTGGAACCAAGCGATAGCTTCCGCAGTCGCGCGCTTCCAACGACGGCGCTTGTGCGCCGCGCGGGCGATAGAGTTCCGCTGCGCTCAAGATGCTGTTGCTGAAGAAGAGCGATAGAAAAGCGCGATCTCCGGTGATGCGCAGGCAATAGGTGTACCAACCCGCCGACGGATAGCGGTACGCGATACCGAGTTCGCGCTCGACATCGCGGCGCGTGCTGCGGCCGACGACGAGCGAGAGACGCTCGTTGAAGAGCGCGATGGGAGCATCGGCGCGTGGAGGCAGCGTCGGTGCATGCGCGGGGCGTTTGCGCTCGTAGATACTCGCCAGTACTTCGACGGCGCGCTGCATGGCAAAATCGGGTGGTTCGCGCTCGCTCATCGGTGCAAGGCTGCCATTGCCGGCAGATGGATGCGCGCTTCAATAAAGAGCAGGCCTAAGAGCGTTCCTGCGTAGGCAAGGCCGATGCGAATGCGCGCCGACATTCCGATGCTGTCGGTCGTCGAAGCAAGAGCGGTTCGCCACGATCCCGTAAGCCAGATAACGCTGAAGAACGCGACAACGGCGATCGGCAGGAGCGGTATGCGTGCGAGGACTGCGACGACGATAAAAATCGGTACTGCGATGACGACGATCGGCGGCCAAACCGCTTGAATGACTCTGCCTCCGTCGAGCGGCATCACTGGAATCAGATTGAAGAGGTTGAGCAACGCGCTGATATTCGCAGCGAGCATCCAAAAGGGATCGTGCGTCGCCAAACCCATAGCAAGCGAGGCGGCCGCGAGCGTCAGCCCCGCAAGGGGCCCGGCGAGCGCGATGTACGCGCCATCCTCCGCGTTTGCCGGAGTACTTCCCGGCGTGAGCGCTCCGACGAAGGGTAAGAATACGGGAGCCCCAACCGCGAGGCCGTAGTTGCGAAAGGCGAGGACGTGCCCCAGTTCGTGGGCGAGGAACACGAGCGCAAGAATGATCCCGAAACGCCATCCGAAGGCGAGCCCGTAGAGCCAGAGCGTCGCAAGAAAACTGATGCTCCCCAGCAACATCGGCATGTGGAAAACCAGTACGAGGAGCCCCTTAAACTTTACGGCGAGGCCACCGAGTGCGGCGAGCAACGCCGCCAGCCCCTTCGGCTTTTTTTTCGCCGGGGCTTCCGGCGGCTGCGGATCGGAATTCATGGGCCCTGTTGCTTCGACTGCGAAGAAGCCCCCCCTCGTACGTCGAAGCAGGGTTGGCCATGAAATTTGAAGAGCCGATCGAGCAACTCATCATCGAGCCGACGCGCTTCACGCGTGACGTGCATTTCCCCGATCCGGCGGAGATCCGGCTCTACGACGAGACGTTGCGCGACGGCGAGCAGATGCCGGGTGTCTGTTATACGCCGCAACAAAAACTCGAAATTGCGACTGCGCTCGCCGATATCGGCCTCCATATCATCAGCGTCGGTTTTCCCGCCGCTTCATCGGGGGATCGTCGTACGCTACAACTCGTCATGGAAGCGAAACGGCGCGGTGAACTCGGCGACGTCGAGATTCTCGTCATGTGCCGTAGCAACCGCAACGATATCGACGTTACCGTCGCTGCGCTGCGCGAGATCGGCGTCAATCCACGCGAAGTAACCTTCTTCATCTTTTCCAGCGGCAGCGATCTTCACCTGAAATATAAAATCGGAAAAGTGTTGCTGCGCTTTGCCGGTCGCGACGAGTCGGAGTGGTTGAAGCTTCCGCTTTCGTTCTATCGCGAAACAAACATCGAATTGCAGTGCGATGCCGTTCGCTACGCGCGCTCGCTGGGCGCGGAGGAGATCGAATTCGGCGGCGAGGACGGCAGTCGCGGCGATGTCGAGTACTTCCTCGAGTACTTCAATCGCGTTCTTGCCGCAGGCGGCACGCGCCCGGCGTGGCCCGATACGGTCGGCTGCTTGACCCCTGAGGCGATGCGCGCACACGGGAACCGGCTCATCGGCGGGCTTCCCAAAGGTATTTCGGTCGTCGCGCACTTGCACAACGACTATGGGCTCGGAACGATCAACGCGATTACGGCGACCTCATGCGGCTTTAAGGTGATCTCGGTCACCGCCAACGGCTACGGCGAGCGCGCCGGCAACGTCAAACTGCACGAATATGTCGTGGCGATGCGGCAGCTCTACGGCATCGAGATTCCCGGCTTCAAATATCATAAATTGCGCGAGCTCTCGCGCTTTATGGAGTCGATGAGCGGCGTTCCGATGCAACAGCACGAACCAATCGTCGGTTCGCGGGTCTTTGCGCACGAATCAGGGATTCACACGCACGGCATTATGATCGATCGGCGCATCTACGAAGCGGTTCCCAGCGAATTAGTCGGAGCGCATACGGAGTTTCTCTTCGGCAAGCATTCCGGCGTCGGGTTGGTCGAACAGACGTTGCGCGAGAATGGGGCGCGACTCGCAGAAAGCGGTATTGAAGTGACGAGCGCGCTCGCGCATGCGGTGACCGAACAAGTCAAGCGAATTCGCGAGGAACGCGCCGCCGGAAACTCGGCTCGACAAGCGGTCGAGCGCTACCACGAGCTTATCCGCGGCCTCGCGCTCGACGCTGAAGATGTGGTCGAGATTGCATGCGCGATCGGCGCACGCGGCGCGGCTGCTAGCGCTGTGCCGTCACCGGGAAATTAAAAGAGCGTTTCGGAAAGGGCTCGCGCGCGAGCGTAAAGTGCCACCACTCCGCAGGATAGCTTTTGAACCCGTAGCGCTCCATAAGCGTCGCTAAAAAAATACGATTCGCGCGCGCTTGCGTCGGAACCGGAGCATCGCCGCGCGAGAGCGGATCGAAAAAGTCGAACGGCGTCCCCATTGGGAGGCCGTCGATGGTGAGATCGACGGTACTGCCGCGACTGTGCGAAGAGTTTTCAGCGATATATCCGCGCTCGAAGAGTTTCGCCTTTGGAACGTTTGGGAAATAGCGCGCCTTTGCTGTAATCTCGCTCGGACGCTTGCTCCACGCAACGAATGCGTGCACCGCGCGTTCGGGGCGATAGCAATCGAAGACGCGAAGCGTCAGATAGTGCCGCAGTAAAAGGCGTTCGACTTTCGCGAGCGCCTTTGCCGCCGGCACGGTGAGAATACAAGCGGGTGCATCGTAACCGGGAACGCGCGCGCCGGTAAAATTATCCGCCGTCGCATAGCGCATATCCTGACGAATTTGCGGTGCGAACGTCGAGAGATAGGTGAAGCCGCTGGGAAGAGCGGCGATCAGCGGCGAGAATGCGAGCAGCGTCACTCGCAGAAGCGCGATCACTCTTTTGCGGCCTGTGCTAGGCCGATGCGGGCCTGTTCGAGGCCGGTCTTCGCCGCGACGTTGCCTTTATTGATGACCAACGCGCGCTCGTAATACGGAATTGCGCGCGCGAACTGCGAGGATGCGAGATAGAGATCGCCGAGTTGCGTGAGCGCAACGCCGTCGTGCGGGTGTTTTGCAATGCGGGCTTTGAGTTGCGAAACCTGAAGCATCACCGCCGGCGGCGGCCCACCCTGAACCGCAGCCGAGCTCCCCGCGTTTTGCTGCATCGAGGGGCCGCCGGTGCCGAAGACCGAGCCGCGAACGTCGAATCCTTTGAGGATAAAATCGCCGGTGACGAGGAGCAAAATTGCGGCGAAGGCGACGAAGAGCCCGATGGCCAGCGGCGCGGGCAGCCCGCGCTTTGGGGGTGGTGGAGTTTGCATGGAAGCATCGTTCGACCGTTGCGCTCGGGGAACCCGCACGGAACGCGCGCGCGCAACGGCGAAGTATCGGCAAAGATGAGCGCTCCCTTGCCGACCGAAGCCGACCTCCAAATGCTCTTCGCGCGCCTTAATCTCACGCATTTCGATGGTGAGATTGGCGCGTGTTCGATCGCCTACAACGAGCGCTTCTCGAATTGTGCCGGCAGGACGACCTATCGCACGCCGGCACTCGTCGAGCTCTCTCCCAAGCATTTCCGGCGCTATCCCGATGCACTCGAGGAGACGCTCCTGCACGAAATGATCCACGTCTGGTGCTACCAACGTTTTGGGGAGACCGGGCACGGCGCGCATTTTCGGCGCAAAATGAAGCAGTGCGGCATCACCTCGATCCATCACGATCTCGGCACGGTTCGCCCGCTCCAGGAGGCGAGCACCCGCTATATCTTTCGCTGCGAGCATTGCGGCATGGAGGCCCTTCGGCGCCGCCTGCCGCGGCGTTCGATGACCTGTGGCCGTTGCAACCCGCGCCGCCACGACGCGCGCTTTCCGCTGACGGTCTACGAGGTCGTCGAGATGAGGGTTCTGGGCGAAGTGGGCAGGGTCGCGCCGAAACGGGCCGCCTCGCGGGCGCCCCGAGCGACCTAAGTCCAGGCGGTCGGGGCTTGCTTCGCGCAAAGATAGCGGGGCTATGACGACCACCAAAAACGCCTCCAACGGCGCGCTTCAGTCGCGCAAAGAGACCGACTCCATGGGTGCCATCGATGTGCCCGCCGACAAATACTACGGCGCGCAGTCCGCGCGCTCGCTCATCCATTTCGAGATCGGCGAGGGTAGCTGGCCCCGCGATGTGATGCCCAAGCAGGTCATCGTTGCGATGGCGCAGTTGAAGAAAGCTGCCGCACTCGTCAATCACGATCTTGGGAAACTCGACGCCGAGAAGACCAAGCTCATCGTCGCGGCTGCCGACGAAGTGATCGCCGGCAAACTCGACGCGCACTTCCCGTTGCGGATTTGGCAGACGGGCTCGGGCACGCAGACCAACATGAACGTCAACGAAGTGATCTCCAACCGTGCGATCGAGATCGCCGGCGGCGAGATGGGCAGCAAAAAACCGATCCACCCCAACGATCATGTGAACATGTCGCAGTCGAGCAACGACACCTTCCCGACGGCGATGCACATGGCTGCCGCCGAAGCGATGGTCGCGATGCTGCCTCCGGTGCAGAAATTGCGCGATGCTCTCGACGTCAAAGCGAAGGCGTGGAAAGATATCGTGAAGGTCGGGCGCACGCACTTACAAGATGCGACGCCGCTCACGTTAGGGCAAGAGTTCTCCGGCTATGTGACCCAGCTCGATCGGGCGATGGTCGCCTGTCGCGAAGCACTCGACCATCTCTACGATCTCGCGATCGGCGGCACGGCGGTCGGCACGGGGCTCAATGCGCACCCCGAATTCGCGAATCGCGCTTCGGCGAAACTCGCCGAACTCACGAAGCTCCCGTTCCGTTCGCATCCGAACAAATTCACCGCGCTTGCATCGCACGACGATTTCGTCTTCGCCTCCGGAGCGCTCAAGACGCTCGGCGCGGCACTGATGAAGATCGCCAACGACGTGCGTTGGCTCGGCTCCGGCCCGCGCGCCGGCATCGGTGAACTCGTCCTTCCCGAGAACGAGCCCGGTAGCTCGATCATGCCCGGAAAAGTGAACCCGACGCAGTCGGAAGCGATGACGATGGTCTGCGTTCAGGTCTTCGGCAACGATGTCGCCATCACGATGGGCGCGAGCCAAGGAAACTTCGAACTCAACGTCTTCAACCCGGTGATGATTTCGAACTTCCTCCACAGCACGACGTTGCTCCGCGACGCCTGCACGATGTTCCGCGAGCATTGCATCGAAGGTCTACAAGCCAACGAACCGGTGATCGCGAAGTATCTTGCCGAATCGCTGATGACGGTGACGGCGCTCTCGCCGAAGATCGGCTACGACAAGGCTGCCGAGATCGCGAAGAAAGCCCACCACGACGGCGCGACGCTCAAAGAGACAGCGCTCAAACTCGGTTACGTCACCTCCGACGAGTTCGACAAGATCGTCGTACCCAAGGAAATGACCTACCCGAAGTAAGACCACTCTTGCGAAATCAGAGAATGGCCGAGCAGTAACGCTCGGCCATTCTTGGTTTTCGGCGTGCTCGCAATGAGTCGCTACTGCACGAGATCGGTCATTCTGTAAGCGAGCCGCGCTGCGTCGGTCGGCGACATGCCGAGGCTCTTCACGAGGAGATCCGAATCGGCGAGTGAGACCGGCCCCATCGCCCGAAGTTCCCAGCGATTGTTTCGCAGTTGGAGCAGTGCTTCGCCCCCCGTCTCGCCGTTGTTGTAGTAGAGAAGAGCATTCGTGCCGGCAATTGCGACCTCACGAACGGCCGCGTTGGGAGGAGCGCCGCCTGCCTTTGCAAAGCGAGTCAAGAATGCCGAGGTCGCCGAACGCGCTCGATCGAGGCATTGACGTTTCGGCACGCAGAGGTCCGAAAAGGTCGCCGCTTCATTTTTCTTCATGGAGGTGACAAGCGTGCGGGCCACGGCGAGAGATAGGCGAAATCCAGAGGAAAGCCAGCGAATGGAGTTCATACTCCCTCCGCCCATGCCAAGAACCTTCCAGCGATCGTTTTTTCGTTGAAGCATCGCCTCTCCGCCACTCTCCCCCACCGTGTAATCGGCGAGCGCGAAATTCCCGTCGCGAGCGATCGGAGCTACGACCGGGGCAAACATAAAGCGATCCTGGACAATGCTTTCGTGTTCGACCGCGAAGGCGATCTCTTGCGATGTGCTGCGGCACTTGCCATCGCGATTGCAACCCTGAAGGCTCGCTCCAATGCGGTAGCCATGGATGAGGGCGCGGGCAATGGCGGGCGAAAGACCCGGAGCGGTACGGGTCAGCGTGGCGGCCGTATAGCTCAGCGGGAGTTGACGGACGAGTATCCATTCGTGCACGCTCTTGCGTGCGAGGAATGTGCCGCCTTCGTTCTGCGAATTGTGTGCAATCGATTGACGAGTTGGTTGCGCGAACCACTCGACGATTGCAAACGACTTGACGATGTCGATACTTTCAACGTCGATATTCTGTGGATGAATTCGTGGCGCAAGTCGATGGACGATCTGGATAAGCGCGTCGATATCCCGAAGCCTCTCCGGCTGCCCCGGATGGGCGGCAAGTGCCGTTCGAATACCGAGAAGGCCGAAGGCGATCGCTAGTGCGACCGCAAGTCCACGCCGAACGCGTCGCCTCATACGCCGCCGGAGCGTTCGATCAGCGCGATCTCTTCGCGGTGCGCTTCATCGATCGCTTCTTCGCGACCGCGCATCATCGATATCCCTGCGGCGACCAGCGCGAGTGCGGCGAAGACGAAGAGAACATCGTGAATGCCCGCGAGCAGATCTGCGCGCGGCGCATCGAGCGTATCGCGGAAGTGGCCGTAACTCGCGATCGCCCACGAAAGTAACGAAGAGGCGACCGCAACGCCGAGGCTCGTTCCCAACGTTCGCGTGACGTTGAGGACGCCGCCTGCTGCACCGAGCCGATGCATCGGTGCCGCTCCCATGATCGCGCTGTTGTTTGGGGAAGTGAAAAGCCCCTGACCGATTCCGAAGATCGCGAGCAGTGCGGTGACGGCGATGAGCGAGCCCGGTGCGCCGTCGAGTGCGAATGCTAATCCAACGAGTGAGAGCGCTGCAATTGCCATGCCGATTGCGGTGAGCCAGCGCGGGCCGAGTCGATCGGAGAGTGCGCCGGCAAAGGGCGCAATGATGCCCAGCGCGATGGGGATCGTCGCCAAACGAAGACCGGCGGCGAATGGCGCGTCGTGATAGCCGCCTTCAAGGGCGAACGGCACCAATAAGAAGACGCCGAAGAGTAGGCCGTACGAAATCAAGCCGGCGAGATTTCCCGCGCTAAACGCGTGCGATTGAAAGAGTGTGAGATCGATGAGCGGCGGCTTGGCCCGGCGTTGATGGAGCACGAACACAACGATCAGCGCGATTCCGGCGAGCGCGCACCCGATAAAGAGTGGCGATGCGAGCCCCCAACTCGGCGCTTCGCTTAACGCGATCAGCACCAGTGCAAGTGCCGGCGTCAACAGCCATGCTCCGAGCCAATCGAAGCCGCGATCGTGAAGATGCATACCCTCGGTGCGCGGAAGAACGAACCAGCCGAGAATCGTACCGATGATGCCGGCGGGAACGTTGATCCAGAAGACCCAGCGCCAACCGATCGCCTGAATGAGCAGGCCGCCGAGCGCCGGCCCCAGCGAAAGCCCGATCGCCTGCGCCGCTCCCTGAATGCCGATCGCTCGGCCGCGACGTTGCGCCCCCGCCGCAGCGGTAATGATCGCGACGCTATTGGCTTGCAACAGCCCCGCGCCGATCGCTTGCAAAACGCGCGCGGCGATAAGGATGCCGAGTGAATGCGCGAAACCACAGAGCCCCGAGCCGAGAATGAAGACGAGGAAACCGCCGGTGTAGAGGAGTTTTCGGCCGTAGATATCGGCGAGTCGGCCGAAGATCGGCAGCGTCGAGGCGAGGACGAGTAAATACGCAAGCGAGACCCAACTGACGTCGGCGAGCGAGGAGCGAAACGTCGTCTGCAGCGTCGGCAGCACCAGTTGCGCGATACTTGCGTCGAGTTGCCCCATAAACGCACCGATGCAAACGGTTCCGACGACGAGCCACGGATAGCTCTCCATGCGCGCCAGTGAAGCAAGCGGGCCGGGCTCCCAGTGCGTCGAGGGGGGCGATGTCGGCGTACTATCGTTCATTGCCGTCTAGCGTACCCTTCAGATGACGTGCGTGTCACGCAGCAACATCGCAGCTGCGGCGAGCAAAAGCGCGAGCGAGACGACGCCGAGCAACTGCGCAGCATGGAGCCGAGCGCCGATACGAGGGCCGAGCGTCCCGCCGACGATTCCGCCGAGAAAAAGCGGAATCGCGCGGAGAAAATCGACGTCGCCTGCCGCGGCGTGCGCGACGAACGCGATCGGCGATGTGAGCGCGATGGCGAACTGTGAGGTTGCGGTGATGCTGTGGATGGGGACGTCGGAGAAATAGGCGAGCGACGGAACGATCGCAATGCCGCCGCCGATGCCGAAGAGGCCGCCGAGAATACCGGCACTAAAACCGGCGAGTAGCGATACGACCGGGTGCATCGTCCGCGGAGCTCCGTCGCGATTCGTTCCCGCGAGCGCTAATCGCGAGCGGCGCAGTCCGAAATCGATCGCGACCCCGACGACGAGCGCGGCGAAGAGCCAGTCGAAAATTGGGCTCGCGATCTCTTCGACGATGTGCGAGCCGAGAAGTGCGCCCGGAATTGCACCGGCGGCCACCAAGAGCCCCACGCGCACGTTGATGCGCCGGGCGCGAAAGTTTGCAATCGTGCTGCTTGCTCCATTTGCGACCACCATCGCAAGCGACATTCCCGCGGCTTGGGCGGGGGCAAAACTAAATGCGAGCCGGAGAATCGGCACCATGAGAAAACCGCCGCCGAGCCCGACCATCGAGCCCAACGCGCTCGCGGCGATTGCCGCGAAGAAGAGCGCGAGGTCGAGGATCACGCCGTCGGTGCTTCGGCGGGAGCCTCGCGGGTCGGTACGACGACGTCGAAGATGCGCAGCGGTTCGACTTTTCCTTTGACGGTGACGGGCGCGAGTTCGGTAACCGCGATCAGATCGTGCACTTCGTTGTAGGTCGTCTCGCTGATGATGATCTGGCCGCCCTTGGCGACGTTGTAGAGACGCGCCGCGGTGTTGACGTTATCGCCGATCACCGTGTAATTCATCCGCGAACTCGCGCCGAGGTTCCCCATCACCACTTCGCCGGTGTTGATGCCCATGCCGACGGTGAAGACCTTGCGCCCCTGTGCCGACCATTTGTCGGCGAGTTCGGCGATGCGTTGCTGTTGCTCGATGGCCGCCAGGACGGCGTTTTTTGCGTCATCGGGGGTTTGATAGGGCGCGGAAAAAACCGCCATGACGCAGTCGCCGATGAATTTGTCGACGTAGCCGCCGTACTTGAAAATGATCTTCACCATCTCTTCGAAATACTCGTTGAGTTGATGGTAGATATCTTCGGGGCTCATCGTCTCCGACATCGCGGTAAATCCGCGTATATCGCTGTAGAAAATCGTCGATTTGACGCGTTTCCCTTTGAGCGAGAGCGCCCCGGAGGGATCCTCGGAATCAAGAATCTCGGCGACGACCGCCGGGCTGACGTGCATGCCGAAGAGATTCGTGACGATACGGCGTTGCGAACCTTCGAGAATCGTTCTGAATGCGGCGACGAACGTGACGGCAAGAATCATTGCCACGACGACGTGGATGAAATCGAACCAGACGAGTTGGCGAACAAAAATCGCCATGTCGATCCACCCATAAGCAAGGATCGTTGCCGCCGAAACCACGAGCGCGATACCGAAGCGTGCCGACATGAGAAAGAATGCAAGAAGAAGCGGGAGAACGACGATTAAGGTAATGTCGACCCAGGTCGGCAGCGTTTTGATGTAGATTCCGCGCAACATCTGGTCGGTAAGCCGCGCGTTAACATAGACTCCCGGCATCTTGCCGCGCGCGGTAATCACGAAGTCGCCGAGGGCCTGCGCGGTCGCTCCGATATAAATCAGCCGCCCTTTGGCGAAAAGGCGTAGTTGCGAGATCGGCACCGTCAACGCATCCGCAAGCGACATCTGCCCCCCGCCGATGAACGTCGGAGCGGTGCTCTGCTCGCTGCCGACGCGACCGCTCACCGCTTGGGTCGAGGCGTAATGCGGCGGAAGTAATAGAATGCGCCCGTGCAGTCGCGGGACTTTTTTGAAGTCGATCGTGTGCCCGAGATAGGTCTGCGCCGCCGCCGCCGCGAGCGAATAGAACGTCTCATCGGAGAAGAAGCCCGTGCCGCTCGTGCGAATCTTCGGGAATTGCCCCGATGTATAACTGCCGACGCTATCGGAACTCGAAAAACCCATCGCTGCGGTATGCTGCGCCAAGACGGGAATCACGGGTTCGATGCCGATCTGCCCGGTCGTCGTCGTATTGAGCACGTAGGCGAGCACCGTTGGAATCTTCGCAATCGCTTTGCCGAAGATTGCATCCTGGCGAGCGCTCGGGCTGGGGTCGAGGAAATCGATATCGAAGACGACGGTTTTCGCCCCGGCTTTTGCAAGCCGATCGAGCAGCTTCCCGTAGACGCCTCGGCGGAAGGGCCAGGTTCCAAGCCCCGCACTGGTGTGCCCGCTCAGCGAATAATCGTCGAGCGTGATCATTGCAAGATTGTTGTTTGGGCGTCCGTAGCCCGGATTTTTTAGGCCGATGCGATCGGAGTGGGCGAGAACCGTAATGTGCGCGATGTAGTCGGCGAGTCGCGAGAGCTGCGGATTTTGCGAGTAGAAAGTCGCGATACCGATGCCGCTCGCGACGAGTGCGAGCGCTAATGCGATGCCGAGCGGCTGCAGTTTCTTCTTCACGGTCTGCCCTCTCCGGCGCGAACGCCGACGGCGCTATTAGTTCACGCGGCCGATATAGCGTCGATCGCGCGTGTCGATTCGAATGACGGTGTCAGGTTCGATGAAGAGCGGTACTTGAACGGTCGCGCCGGTCTCGAGCTTCGCCGGTTTCGTTGTATTCGTCGCGGTATCGCCTTTGAAGCCCGGGTCGGTCTCGACGATGCGCAGTTCGACGTGCGGCGGAAGTTCGACGCCGATCGCCGTCCCATCGTGGAACTGAACGTCGACGGACATGCCGTCTTTCAAGAAGTCGGCTGGACCACCGATGAGCTCGCGCTGGATCGTGACGTTCTCGAACGACTCTTGATCCATAAAATGGAAGCCTTCGTCGTCGTTATAGAGCATCTGCATCGTCCGATTGTCGAGCGTCGCCCGTTCGACTTTTTCACCGGCACGGAACGTGCGCTCGACCGTCGCTCCGGTGCGGACGTTCTTGAGACGGGTGCGAACGAAGGCCGACCCCTTGCCGGGCTTCACGTGGAGAAATTCGATCACGGTCCAGAGGTTGTTGTCCAACAGAATCGTGACGCCATTACGAAAATCGTTCGATGAGATCATAGCCCGCCACAATACGGGCCGAACCTCGCGAAGCCCTGTGCGCCGAGCGAACGGACGAGTGCGAGAAAAGTCTCTCATGCGGCGTCGGCCCGGGCGAGAACGGCGATTTCGAGATGGCTCCGGGCCCAGCCCGTCCGGCGAGGAGCTGTCGGCCGACGATCTTCCCTCCCGAACAGGGTCTCGACCCGCTCTAACGATTTTTCGTGACGCGTCCCTTCAAAAATGGGATCGGGTTCTCGGTGCCGGTACGTAATCGTTCGATATTTTCGCGGTGACGGAAGATGATGAGTACGGCGACCGCAACGCCGTAGAGCGTCTCCCAAAGCGAACGCGTGAAGAACGCCAGCGAAGGAATGACGAGTACGCCGGCGAGCATCGAACCGACCGAGGAGTACGGCGTCAGGACGAGTGCGCCGAGCAACCAACCGGCGACGGCGAACGCAACGGCGATTGGGCTAAGCGCGAGCGTCGCTCCGAGCATCGTGGCAACGCCTTTGCCGCCGTTGAATCCGAGCCACGGAGAGAAGCAGTGGCCGAGAACCGCTGCCATTGCGGCGATCGCATCGATCGCCGCGCCGCTTCCGAAGCGCGCGGCGAGCAGCACCGGGAGCGCGCCTTTCGCGACGTCGAGCAATAAAACGGCGACGGCGCCGCGCGTTCCCAGCGATCGCAGTGCGTTCATCGCTCCGATATTCCCCGAGCCCTGCGCGCGGATATCGGTGGAGAAAAAGATGCGCCCGACGATGAGTCCGAACGGAATCGAACCGATAGCGAAGGCGAAGATCGCTATGACTGCGTCGGCCATGTCGTTTCCTCGCGTTCTTCACTGCGGCGCGGGCGGAATTCAATCGTCACCGGCACGCCCTCGAAATCGTATGCTTCGCGAATCGTGTGCTCCAGGAAGCGCCGATAGGAAGGCTGCACCAGGTCGGGATCGTTGCAGTGCATGATAAAGAGCGGCGGATGCGCCGCAACCTGTGCGGCATAGAAGATACGCAGCGCTTTTCCGCCGGAGATCGGTGCCGGGTGCGCCATCACCGCATCGCGGATGAGGGCATTGAGTTGCCCCGTCGGCGCGCGTCGGTCGAGGTTCTCGCAGACGTGAGCGACCAGCGGCATCAGCCCGCCGAGTTTTCGGTGCGTCATCGCCGAGAGAAACGTGATCGGTGCGAAGCGCGCGAAGGGCAGCATATCGTAGATCGCGTTCTTGAGATCGCCCTGTTGGTACTCGCCCTGCTCGCGGACGATATCCCACTTATTGCCGACGAGAATCACGCCCTTGCGCTCTTCGATGGCCAAGCCGACGAGGCGGCGATCTTGCGCCGTAATGCCGTGCATCGAATCGAAGACGACCAGCGCGATATCGCAGCGTGCCAGCGCGTTGAGACTGCGCAGCGTTGCATAGTATTCGATATCGCCGATTGCCTCGGGGCGTTTGCGCATTCCGGCGGTATCGACGAGCCGATATTTTCCGCCGCGCCAGATCAACTCGGTATCGATTGCATCGCGGGTCGTGCCCGCCACGTCGGAGACGATCGCGCGTTCTTGGCCGACGAGTGCATTGAGGAGCGAGGACTTGCCGACGTTGGGGCGGCCGACGATCGCCAGCGATATTTCATCGCTGCGCATCGCATTCGGGGTGTTTTCGGGGAGCGCTTCGACGATGCGGTCGAGCAGATCGCCGGTTCCTTCACCGTGGATCGCCGAGACGACGATCGGAACGCCGAAGCCCAGGCGCGAAAACTCCGCGGTCGCGCTATCGGCAGCGTTCGGGGACTCCGCCTTATTGGCGACCAGGATGATTTTCCGGCGAATGCGCCGGAGGATCGTGGCGACCTCTTCATCGAGTGGGTTCGCCCCTTCCCGAGCATCGACGACGAAGAGAATCGCATCGGCGGCCGCGGCCGCCGCCTCGGCCTGTCGGCGGGTCGTTTCGGCGAAGGCATCCCCATGAGCGACCGCCGCCTCGGCGTCGATGCCGGCGGTCCGCTGGACAAGCGGGGACGGTGGACCTACCGCCTGGTCGCCTCGGGCGAGTACGCCAACCGCACCCGGCAGGGCCATCACGGCCAGCGCAATGTCTATTTCGCGCCATCCATCGGGTGGCACGA
>DAIBFU010000044.1:0-14117 GCA_027422105.1 Vulcanimicrobiota bacterium
ACAAATCGTAATTGCTCATCGCGTTCCGTTCTTTTGCGAAAAAAGATCTTGGCTTGCTCTGGGATATCGGGGAGTAGGCAAAAAAGTGCGTTGAAGCATGGTGAATGTTTCCGCTTTTTGCGCTCGGCGACCGACGCGAGCGCACGGCCGTCGCCGAGCACAAAAGTTTCATAGGTCCGATCGTAGCACCCGGCAAAACGACGGCATTGAACCCCTCGACACGGTAGGAAAGCTTTGCTATGAACGTCGGGATGGCGGAGCGGCATACCCGGTTAACCTTCTTACATGTAACAAAAGCGTAAAGGATTCAATTGAGCGCTCGGTGTATCGAGCGCCCGTAAACCCTCATCACCCTCGCTCTTTGGAGCGCTCGTTTTTTTATGCGTCGTTGGCTTGCCGGTCTGCTCTTTCTTACTCTCTGCTTGGACTCGTCGGGGGCCTCGGCGCTCGCCGCTTCCCAAAGGGCTGCCGCCCCACCGATCGCCTCGACGATCGCGGCGGTGTTCGCCCCAGCCGTTGCCGCGATCCGCGGCTCGGAGTTGGTGGCGATGATCGACGGCGAAGGTGATCGCTGGAGCACGATGCACGCTCCCGCGCCGCGGATCGTGCGCGTGGGTCGTGCGCTCGTGCAGCCGGTGATGCGCTACGGATCGCGGGTCGCCGCACCGTTGCCGGTACGGATGGGTGCGATTCACGATCCGTGCGCGATGCGCGCAACGATGCCGACGGCGCTGCCGAGGGTAGGCGTGCGGACGACGGCGATCTTTTTCGGGCACTGTCCGGTCGGATATTCCGGTGTCTATCCCCATTGCTATCCGCCGGTCACAAAATGCCCGCTTGGCGAGATTGGCACACTGCCGTACTGCCATCCGATCGCGACGCCGACCCCGATTCCGGCGACGCCAACGCCGCTGCCGATGGCGACGGCAACCCCGGTACCCGCACCAGTGTCGCGCCCGGGCATTAATCGCTGGTGGACGTACGAAGAAGGCGCGCTCCCGAGCGTCGGCAAGTGGATGGTTAACGTCGGCAGCGGCAACCTCGTCGTCCGAGCCGATAGAGTAGCCGGGCGATTTATCCAATATACCGTTCGCTATGGCGCTGGCCCGACAAGCATATTTTTACCCGGAGCGACCCTTCCGCCGCCACCATGGGCGCCAGGGAGCGCAATAGATGTTGATCGAGAATTTAGTGTGCTAAGACCTGAGGGGCCATAGCGACATGGCTAAATGCGTTATGCGCGAGCTTCAATCCAGAGTTATTCCCGCATGGTTATTGTTAGCCCTTTCTGTAGCGTCTGGCTGTACATCGGGGCCGAAATCGAATGCCGACTATTATTACACGGAATCGCCCGCAAAGTGGATAGCGAGAGTGCAACTGCCCAGCGTTACAAATATTTCGGAGGGACGCATCGACTTGTGGGATGCACGAATACGAAAAGCCAATGGCAAATGGCAGTTTAGCATACACCAACAGAAGCTTGTGTTTCATCACATCGGCGACGAACAGTTTGATATTGTCAATGAAACGACCAATGCCGATTGTGGTATTTGGGAAATAAAACTCGGTCATGATCGACGGTTGTATTTTTCGAAAATAGTGCAGCGCAAGAACAAATCGAAGGCGCCTGCTTCACCAACAAATCATTTATTTTTTGGACGTTCGCCCCGTAGCTCGTTTAAATCGCAGGTCATGGCCCCATTTTTGTGGGCGGTCGGCTTAACGAACAAATGGTTGGAGGCTGGCGCCAAAGATCCAACCAATGCGCGAGCGTACGATGCGGCAGCGTCGAATCCATTCGGATGCACGCAGAATCCATAATTCGGGGAGTAGCAAGCTCCGTCGTTTCCTAAAACAACGAGAGTTGCGTGTGTTCGTCGAGATACTCGGCATCGATGCCGAGCCGTCGCAACCGGTGCGTAAAATCTTCGCGACCGTGAACGAGCAAAACTTTGCGTGGTCCTACAAGTTCGATCGTTTTCAGTAATGACGGGTAGTCGGCGTGGTCGGAGAGCGCGAACGTCCGGTCGACTCCGTAGCGATAGCGCGCGCTGCGATCGATCGCCCAGCCGGTGAGCATAGCGGTGCGCGTGCGGCCTTCGTGCGGTTCCGCACTCGATCGCCCCGGCGGACGAATCTCGGCAAAGCCTTCGCTTGCATCGCCGTGCGCCTCGTCGGGCAACGCAACGCCGCACGCGCGATAGACCTCGGCGATCTTCGCGACCGCTGAGTGTACGCGGATCGGGATTCCCTCCGCACCGAGAATCGCCATCGCTTCCTGTGCCTTCCCGAGCGAGTAGGCGTAAAAGATCGGCGTTGCTCCGTCCTCCAGTGCCTCTCGCGCGAAATCGACGATCTCCGCTTCGACTTGTTCGCGCGGAGGAAAAATGTATTGCGGCGAGCCGAACGTGCATTCCATCACCAGAACGTCGGCGGGTTTGATCTCGGTCGGTTCGGCGGTTCGCGAGGCCGAGAGCTTGAAATCGCCGGAGTAAACGTGCCGCCCCGAAGAACCTTCGACGAGCAGTTGTGCGCTTCCGAGGACGTGGCCGGCGGCGAAGAGCGTAAGGCGATGTTCGCCGATCTCCCACGGTTCGTTGAAACGATGGGTTTCAAAAATGGTGCGCTTGCGCGAGCGGAAGCGCACCGCGCAGAGCGCCGCCGTCTCGGGGGTACAGATGACGACGTCGTGCTCGCGGGCATGGTCGGAATGAGCGTGGGAGACATAGCTGCGCTCGCGGCGCCGCGATGCATCGATCCAGAGATCGAGTGCCGGAAGGTAGAGACTTGCGTCGCGCTTGGCGAACATACGTAGAGAAGGCGCTTCGGTGCAACGCTCGTTCGTTCTTGCGCGTTGAAGGTGGAACAATGGCTCGTATCTATGACTCGATTGTCGATACATTCGGCAACACGCCACTCGTGCGGATCCCGCGGTTGAACGCCGCTCTGCCCGGAGAGGTTCTGGTAAAAGTCGAATCCTTTAATCCTGCGGGTTCAGTGAAGGATCGTATCGGCGTTGCGATGATCGAAGCGGCGGAGGCCGACGGTCGCCTGCGCCCCGGAATGGCAATCGTCGAGCCGACGAGCGGGAATACCGGCATCGCGCTCGCTTTTGTCGCAGCCGCAAAAGGCTATCCGATTCTCCTCGTTATGCCCGAGACGATGACGATCGAACGTCGCAATCTGCTCAAAGCCTACGGCGCGCAACTCGTGCTGACGCCGGGGAGCGAAGGCATCAAAGGCTCGATCGCACGCGCGGCGGCGGTTCGCGATAGTGCGCCGGAGCGCTACTTCATGCCGCAGCAATTTGAGAATCCGGCGAACCCGGAGATCCATTACCGAACGACCGCTGAAGAGATTTGGCGCGATACCGATGGGAGCGTCGATCTCTTCGTTGCCGCCGTCGGAACCGGCGGAACGCTCACCGGTGTCGGACGCCTCTTGAAGGAGCGGCGGCCGGGCGTGCGCGTCGTCGCGGTCGAGCCCGATGCCTCTCCGGTGCTCTCCGGCGGCGAACCCGGTTCGCATAAAATTCAAGGAACCGGTACGGGTTTTATCCCACCGATTCTCGACACCGCTATCTACGACGAGATCGTTCGTGTCACCGACGGTGAAGCGATCGCAATGGCGCGCCGCGCGGCGCGCGAAGAAGGGCTGCTCGTCGGTATTTCGGCGGGAGCGAATATCCACGCTGCGCTCGAAATTGCGGCGCGTCCGGAGATGCGCGGAAAGCGCATCGTTACCATCGGTTGCGACACCGGCGAGCGATACCTCAGCAATCCGGTCTACTCCGAACTCGCAGCGGTCGTTGTCGACGAACGCGTCGCGGCGGAGTCTCCGTAATTGAGCGCAGAAGAACTCGGCGGCGTTGCCGCTATCGAAGTCCGCCGCGGCGCATCGGTCGAGTCGTGGCATCGCATCGCGGCGTGCGCGCGCGATGCATCGGGGCGAACGCTTTTGGCGATGGGAGAGATCGATCGCCCGGTCTATCTCCGTTCCGCTGCGAAGCCGTTCATTGCCGCTACGGCGGTCGCGGCCGGCGTTCGCGAAGCATTCGGGTTGACGATGGAAGAGATCGCCGTGATGTCGGCCTCGCACAGCGGCGAACCATTCCATGTCGCTGCGGTTCGTTCGATCCTGAAAAAAATCGATCTCGATGAGTCGGCGTTGCAATGTGGAACGCATCTTCCGCTCGACGAACGCAGCGCGCACGAATTGATTCGCGCAGGTCTCGCGCCGAGTTCGGTTCACGATAACTGCTCCGGAAAGCATGCGGGAATTCTCGCGTTGACGCGGCTGCTCGGTGCCGATGTCGCCGACTATCGTGAGGCCGGACACCCCGCGCAGCGGGCGATTCTCGATCTTTGCGCGCGGGCGTGCGATGACGATGCCGAACATTGGCCGATCGCCCTCGACGGGTGCGGCATTCCGGTCTTTGCGACGCCGCTGCGAAACGCAGCGCTCGCCTTCGCTCGATTCGCTACGTTGACGGGGCTTCCCGATCGCGAGTTGCAGGCGCTGCTGGTTGTCCGCGATGCGATGCTCTCGCACCCGGAATACGTCGCCGGCTCGGGGCAGTTCGATACGCGATTGATGGGCGCTGCGGGCGGCGCGCTCGCGTCGAAGGTCGGCGCGGAGGGTGTCTCGGGGGTCGCCTCGATGACTGCGGGATTGGGCTTCGCCCTCAAGGTCGTCGACGGCGCCTCGCGCGCGCGGCCGCCGGCGGTTCTTGCGGGATTGCGGGTGCTCGGTGCGCTGCCGCAGAGCGCTGAGGCAGAACTCACAGATCTCTCGGAGCCGATCGTTTATACTCGTAAGGGAGCGCGGGCCGGTGAGATACGCGCGCGCGAACAAGATTTTACGGAGGCACGTACGGGCTGAATTGACGAGTTATCTCGAGGCTCTCCAGGAGCGGGTATTGCTGTTCGACGGCGCCATGGGCACGCAGCTCATGGCGTTGGAGTTAACGGCGGCGGATTTCGGGGGCGAACGCCAACTGGGTTGCAACGAGGCCTTAGTGCTCTCGCGTCCGGAGCTCATTCGCTCGATTCACGAGCGCTATTTTGAGGCGGGCGCCGATGTCGTCGAAACCGATACTTTTACCGCATCGCGGCTCAAACTCGACGAGTTCGGCATCGGCGAGCATACCGTTGCGGTCAATCACGATGCAGCGCAACTCGCGCGCAAAGCAGCCGATGCCTATAGCACGCCGGGGCGTCGGCGATTCGTTGCCGGCTCGATGGGGCCGACGGGAATGCTCGTTTCATCGAGCGATCCTTCGCTTTCGAAAATCACCTTTGCCGAGCTCGCGGAGATCTATGGAGAGCAGGCACGCGCCCTCGTAGAAGGCGGCGTCGATCTCCTGCTGCTCGAGACGATGCAGGATCTCTTAGAGCTCAAAGCGGCGATCGTCGGCATCGGTCGTGTCTTTCGCGATGGAGTGCGCCGCGTTCCCATTCAAGCGCAACCGACGTTGATTACCGAAGGACGGATGTTGCTCGGTACCGATATCGCGGCGGTCTGCGCGGTTCTCGATGCGTTGCCGATCGACGTCATTGGGCTCAACTGTTCGACCGGGCCGACGCAGATGCGCGACTCGGTTCGTTACCTCGGCGAAAATTCACGTTGCTACGTCAGCGTTATTCCGAACGCCGGATTGCCGCTCATGGGGCCCAAGGGTGAGACGATCTACCCGGAGACGCCGCGGGAACTTACGGCGGAGTTGATGGAGTTCGTGCGCGAGTTCGGCGTCCGGGCGATCGGCGGGTGCTGCGGAACGACGCCCGAGCACATCATGTTGCTGCGCGCGGCGCTCGATGCAAGTGTTGAAGCGCGCTCGCCGCATCGCGCTGCCACCGCACGCGCCGAGTTCGTCGCAAGCGCGATGACGGCGGTCTCGTTAGAACAGGAACCCCGCCCGCTCATCGTCGGCGAACGCATCAATAGCCAGGGCTCGCGCCGAGTCAAGCGGTTATTGCTCGAAGATGATTACGAAGCGATCGGACAACTCGCTCGCGATCAGATCGAGGGCGGTGCGCACGTTCTCGATGTCTGCACTGCGCTCACCGAACGCACCGACGAACCCGAACAGATGCGCGCGGTCGTCCGGCGGCTCGCACAATCGGTCGAAGCGCCCTTGATGATCGATTCCACCGAAGCCGCGGTCGTGCGCAGCGCGTTGGAAAACTATCCGGGGCGTGCGGTCGTGAATTCCGTCCATCTCGAGAGCGGTCGCGCGAAGATTGACGCGATCTTGCCGATGGCGATCGAACACGGTGCCGCCGTCGTCGCGCTGACCATCGATGAAGTGGGCATGGCGAAAACGGCGCAGCGAAAGGCCGAAGTCGCAAAACGCATCTACGATATCGTCGTCGGCGAGTACGGGCTGCCGCCGCGGGCGCTCATTTTCGACGATCTTACGTTTACGCTCGCAACCGGCGATGCCGAATACATCGATTCCGCGCGCGAAACAATCGAAGGCATTCGAGCGATCAAGGCGGCGCTCCCGGGCGTTCTCACGTCGCTGGGTGTCAGTAATGTCTCGTTTGGACTCAAGCCCGCCGCTCGCGCCGCACTGAACTCCGTCTTTCTCCATCACTGTGTTGAAGCGGGGCTCGACCTCGCGCTCGTTCACCCTAAAGAAATTACGCCGTATGCCGAGCTCGACGCAGAGGCGCGCGAGGCATGCGACGACTTGGTCTTCAATCGTCGCCCCGATGCGTTGGCGCGCTTCATCGAACGCTACGAAAACGTCGTCGTGCAAAACGAGGACGAACGAGCGGCTGATGACGAGCAGACTCCCGCCGAGACGCGCATTCATCAGGCGATTCTGCGCCGTAAAAAAGAGGGCATTGAAGCGATGCTCGACGAGGTATTGCAGCGCCATACCCCCGTCGAGGTACTCAACGAAGTGTTGTTGCCGGCGATGAAGGATGTCGGCGATCGATTCGGGGCGGGAGAATTGATTCTCCCGTTCGTGCTGCAGTCCGCAGAAGTGATGAAACGCGCCGTCGCGCACGTCGAGCAATTTCTCGAACGCCGCGAAGGCAGCACGAAAGGAACGGTCGTATTGGCGACGGTCTTCGGCGACGTTCACGATATCGGGAAGAACCTCGTCCATACGATCCTTTCCAACAACGGTTATACCGTCCACGATCTCGGCAAACAGGTACCGATGAACGTCATTCTCGAGAAGGCAACGGAGGTGAATGCCGATGCGATCGGTCTCTCCGCGTTGTTGGTCTCGACCAGCAAACAGATGCCGGTCTGCGTGCAAGAGCAGGACGCGCGTGCGTTAAACTTCCCCGTCATTGTCGGCGGCGCTGCGATCAATCGCGATTTCGGCAGGCGAATCGCGCTCCTCGATGACGGACAGCGCCCCTTCGAACCCGGAGTTTTTTACGCGAAGGATGCCTTCGAAGGGCTCGACATCATGGACGTATTGACCGGCGACGGAGAGCGGCGCCGGGTATTCGTCGAGCGCATGAAGGCCGAGGCGATCGGCGCGCAAGCGAAGCTCCGAGAGGCGGCGAGCCCATCGGGAGAGCTCCGCATCTCCGCTGTAAAGAGCGTCATCGTCGAACCGCCGAAGCCGCCGTTTTGGGGCGCCCGAACGCTCGCCGAGATCGAGGCGCGCGAGCTCTGGGATTGCTTCGATCTCAAATCGCTCTACCGACTCTCTTGGGGCGCCGGCAATCAGAAAGGCGAAGCCTTTGAAACGACGGTACGCGAGGAGTTCGAACCACGTCTCGCCCGCTACCGCGCCGCGGCCGAACGCGGCGAAATCATCCACCCGCGCGTTGCGTACGGCTATTTCCCGGTTGCCGCAATCGGGAACGACGTACTCTTCTACGATCCGGAGGATCCGACGCGCGAGGTGGCGCGTATGGCGTTTGCTCGGCAGCGCGGCGGAGAGCATCTCTCGCTCGCCGACTACCTTCGCGCGCCGATCGACGGAGCGGCCTCGGATCTCGTTGCGCTCCAAGTCGTCACCGTCGGCGCAGAGGTTGCAGAGCAAATCGAGGCGTTGCAAGCGCGCGGCGAATTCAGCGAGTCGTACTTCCTCCACGGTTTCTCGGTCCAATCTGCCGAGGCGTTGGCGGAATGGAGCCATCGACGCATTCGCCGCGAACTCGGTTTGGAGTCCGAGCGCGGGAAGCGGTACTCGTGGGGTTATGGAGCGTGCCCCGATCTCGCGCAGCATGAGATCGCGTTCGGCTTGCTCGACGCCGCGCGCAGGATCGGCGTACGCTTGACCGAGAGCTTCCAAATCGTTCCCGAACAGTCGACTGCCGCACTGGTGATCCACCACCCGAACGCGAGTTATTTCAACGCCGCAGCAACGATCGAGCGCTGATACCCCAAAAGGGATTCCCTTTACGCCTACCTAATCGGCGAAAAAACTGCTGACGGGAGAACTTATGGGAAAGCACGCCGCCGGCTTGCGGGCATCGAAGTCGCTCTCTATTCACGTTGACGAGCTCATGCGTCGGCTTTCGACGCGGACGGCGACGATCGGCGTGATCGGGCTCGGCTACGTCGGGCTGCCGCTCGCCGTCGAATTTGCGGCGAAGTTCCCGAAAGTCATCGGTTTCGATATCAATGCCGAGCGCGTCATGGTATTAAACGCGGGGCGCTCGCACGTTTACGACGTGCCCGAAGAACGCGTCAGCTCGCTCGTTGCCGCGGGGCGTTTGACATGCAGCAGCAATTTCAGCAGGCTCTCCGAGTGCGATGCGATCGTCATCTGCGTTCCGACACCGTTAGGGATCGGGAATCTTCCCGACCTCACCTGTATTTTCGATGCCTCCGAACAAGTTGCCGGCGCTTTGCGGCAGGGTCAGTTGGTCGTCTTAGAATCGACGACCTATCCCGGAACCACCGAGGAGATGCTCGTCCCGATTCTCGAGCGCTCGAACCTTCATATGGATCGCGATTTTCTGGTCGCGTTCTCTCCGGAGCGCATCGATCCCGGTCGTGACTTGCCGCTGCATCGGATTCCGAAAATCATCGGTGGATGCAGCGAACGCTCGGCCGCAGCGGCTCGGCTGCTCTATGGAGCGGTCTTCGACGAAACACCGGTCGTCTCGTCGGCGCGCGCCGCTGAAACGGTAAAACTTCTCGAAAATACGTTCCGTCTCGTCAATATCGGCTTCATCAACGAATTCGCGCGCCTCTGCCGCCAACTCAATATCGATTCGGGCGAAGTCATCGCGGCGGCGTCGACCAAACCGTTCGGGTTCATGCCCTTTCAACCCGGTCCCGGCGTCGGTGGGCATTGCATACCGCTCGACCCGCACTATTTGGCATGGGAGTCGAAACGACAGGGCTTTACGTCTCGCTTCATCGAGCTGGCGGAAGATGTCAACGCACAGATGCCCGGCTACGTCGTCGATCTCATCTCTGTAGCGCTCAACGGATCGAGAAAATCGCTGCGCGATGCCAATATCCTCGTCGTCGGCGTGGCGTATAAGAAAAATATCGACGATACACGACGCAGCCCCGCCGTTGCGGTGATCGATCGTTTACGAATGCGCGGTGCGATCGTCTCGTATCACGATCCGTACGTCGCCAAACTCGATGGGAGTCACAATGATTGGCCGGAGTGGCGCCCCCGCGTCGTCGTTCCCTACGAACGGCGTGTCATGGATCGCCCCGTCGATACGAGCTCACCTCGCCGACGCCGGGTCGATACGTTGACCAGCGTTCCCCTCGAACCCGGGAATCTGGCTCGCGCCGACTGCGTGGTGATTTTGACCGACCACGATGTCATCGACTACCAAGCGGTCCTCGACAACGCCACGGTAATCGTCGATACGCGACAGGCAATCTCTGCTGAGAGAGCGGCGGCATCCTCGGCGCGGGTATACTCGTTGTGAGGTTTTGTATTACGGGTGGCGCGGGCTTTATCGGCTCGCACCTCTGCGACGTGCTGCTCGATGCAGGGCACGAAGTAACGGCGCTCGACGATCTCTCGACCGGGAGCCTCGCAAATCTCCACGACGCAAGCGCTCGCCCTGGTTTCAGATTCATGCAAGGGGATATTCGCGATACGCCGCTCGTCGAGCGCGCCTTAGAGAATTGCGATGCGGTCGTCCACCTCGCCGCCCGTATCGGTTTGCGCATTATTGTCGAGAGTCCGTTCGACACGCTCGACGTCAATGCGCGCGGCACGGAGAGCGTCGTGCAGGCAGCATTAAAGAACAACACGCCGGTTCTCGTGGCTTCTACGTCGGAGGTCTACGGATATTCGACGAAGATTCCGTCGAACGAGGACGACCCAATCTGCTTCGGATCGCCGACGATCGGGCGCTGGAGCTATGCGTGCGCTAAAGCCTACGATGAGTTTTACGCGCTTGCGCTGCAGCGCGAACGTGGGCTGCCGGTCGTCGTCGTCCGACTCTTCAATACGGTCGGTGCGCGGCAAAGCGGCCGTTACGGCATGGTCATTCCGCGCCTGACCGAACAGGCACTCACCGGCAACGCATTGACGGTCTATGGCGACGGAACGCAGACGCGTTGCTTCTGCTCGGTGCGTGATGTTACCGCAGCGCTGACGGCGATCTTGCTGCGGATACACGCATTCGCCGGCGAAGTCTTCAACATCGGAAATCCGGTTGAAATGACGATCTTGAATTTGGCCAAGCAGATCGTCGATCGCACCGCGTCGACGTCGACGATTGAGTTCGTTCCGTTTTCGAAGGCGTATCCTGTGGGATTCGAAGAAATCATGCGCCGCGTTCCCGATATATCGAAAGCGCGACGAGCGATTTCGTTCGATCCGCAGGTTCCGATGGAAAGCATCCTTGACGACGTCATCGCTGGGCTACGCATGACGGCGAAACGATGAAGCGTTGGTTGGCGGTCGCGGCGGTAGCCTTCGCGGTCGCCCTCCCGGCCGGGGCCGAGGCGATCTGTCGAATTCCGCCGCCCCCGACGCAACGGGTAACGGTGGAGGAAGGCGTATCGAGTGCGACGCTGACCAAAGGGCGCGGAAGCTGGAACAGCAGTTCTCTATTGCTCGAAGCGCGCGACGGGAATAAACGATCTGCCTATATTCGCGCAGCCGATGACGTTCGATTCGGAGAAAACGACAACGAATATGAAGGCGGTGCGTATCTTGCGCTCACCCCGCATGCAATCGCCGATCTCATCGGTTCGTTTAGCCCTCAGCACCATGTGCTGCCGGCCTCAAGCGTGCAGGGAGATATGGATTTTCGCGCCGGAGCCGGCTATGGGTATCAAGTGGGGTATGCTGCTCGCCGGTACAGTGCGGTGGACGCCGCGATCGGACACCTCGGTATGGACCGCTACTTCCGCGATCTTCGCCTCGCCGGGACGTTGACGTTTGCGCGCCTATCGAACATTCCCGGCGTCGCGCTCTCCGAGGGGATTTCGTTGGCGCGCTATCTGCCCTGCGATACCGAAAACATTGCCTTTTCAACGGGACGCGACGTCGAGAACGTCGGCGTCGGAACACCGCCGGCGGTCTATCACAGCTTGGCGATCTTTCTCGGGGATACGCATCGGCTCACGCCTCATGTCGGGTTAAATTTCGGCGTGGGCTGGTATGGATTGACCGGCGCATACGATCGCTTCGAGGTACGTGTTGCACTTCGCGAGCGCCTCTGAGCCGCTGCTGTGGCTGATCGAACTCAGCGTTCTGTTCTCGTCGATCATGACCGCAGCGTTGATCGTTGCGTTTATAGTATTACGCACGCGCAATTCCATCGTCAGGAAAAGACAGGAACGACTCACGGGGCGATGGCGCGCGATTTTTAAGACGGCATATACCGGCGAAGCGGTGCCCGAAGTCTTGCCGCGGGTCGGACGGCGCGATTGGTTTACCGTGATGGGGCTGTTCTCGCAGTTCCACCAACTCCGTGACAAAGATCGCGACCGCGCGCGCGAGGTGCTGCCGAAACTCGATCGACTTGCTTACGATATCCACCTCGACCGGCACGCGCTCTACTGGCTCAGTCGCGGTGACGATGCCGAGAAAATCCTTGCCTTGACCGCCCTCGGGCAGTTGCGCGAACAGGACGCGCTTGATGATGCGATACGCCTCTCGGCCGACGAAGGGGCGGAGCTTTCGCGCGCCGCCGCACAATGCGCACTGCGAATCGATGTCCGCTTCACCGACGGAGTGTTGGAGTTGGTTCGGGATCGTGACGATTGGGTTCGTTCGCGGGTTGAAACGATGCTCAAAGAGATCGATCGCATCGATCTCGACGAAGCCTTGCGCGCCGCAATCGGAAATGCCGACGAAGCAGGGAAGCGAAGGCTCCTCGATTTCGTACGGTTTTGCTCGCCCTCTCCGGCGCGCGCGGTGTGCAAGCGCGTACTCGAAGAATCGGAGGATGATGAAACGATTGCCGCAGCGCTCCGTTCGCTCGCGCCGCTGGCATCTGAAGAAGACCGGGCGCTTGCGTTGAAGTACTGCGCGCACGGATCACCGATTGTCTTGCTCTCGGCGTTGCGCGTCCTGCGGAAGTGCGTACGCTACGATGACCGTGAAACGCTCTTGCGGTTGGCATCGCACCGAGATTATTGGGTTCGCTTGCGCGCGGCTGAGGCGATCGTGGAGCTCTATGGGGAGAGCGGACTTTTAGAAGACTTTCTCGGCGAAGTCGAAGACCGTTACGCGCGCGATGCGATCGTTCAAGCGATCGCCGAGCGAAAAATGATGGCCCGACGCTCGCCCTTGCGCGACCGCAGAGCGGAGGCGCAGGGCGCTCCCGAGGCACGCCTGTGAGTATCAACGGGCACGCGACGTTCGAGGCGGTCGTCGTCTTCATCGAATCGGGATTGTTCCTGTATTTCTTGATCATTAACGGCTACTATGCGTTTACCGGCGGTGTAGCGATCGTTCGATTACCGAGTTTCGTGAAAATGCACCTTGCCGATCCCGTCCGCCGTTCGAACTCAACGCTCGACCGTCCGGTGACGATGCTCGTTCCGGCATTTAACGAACGCGAAATCATCGTGACGTCGGTGCGCTCGATGCTCGCTTTAGAGTACGTAAACTTTGAAATCGTCGTCATTAACGACGGATCGAATGACGATACCCTCGAGCGTCTGCACGAAGCCTTCGATCTCGAGCCCTACGAAGGGATCTATCGCGTCGAATTGCCGACGGAAGAAGTGCGGGAGGTCTACCAGTCGCGCCTTCACCCGGAGTTGCGCGTCATCGACAAGGTGAACGGCGGGAAAGGCGATGCCCTCAATGCCGGTATCAATCTCTCGCGTTATCCGCTGCTCTTCACCGCCGATGCCGATTCCTATTACCATCGACAGACCTTGCAGTGGATGGTGGAACCGTTTCAGCGGGATCGCCGAACCGTGGTGGTCGGGGGCGCGGTTGCGGTCGGGAATGCGTCGACTCCGGTCGACGACAAACCCTTCGAACCGTCACTGCCGAAAAACTTGATGCAACTCTTCCAAGTGCTGGAGTACCTGCGCGCGTTTTTAGCGACGCGGATGGGCTTCGCCCCCTTTAACGCTCTCGGTATCGTCTCGGGGGCATGTGGGCTCTGGCGTCGCGACGTCATTATCGCCTGTGAGGGTTTCCGAACCGATACGATCTGGGAAGATATGGAGATGACGCTACGCGTCCATAATTATTGCATCAATACGGGGCAACCATACCGCATCGCTTTTTCGCCGTTCCCCGTCTGTTGGACCGACGTTCCGGCTTCGCCGAAGGTCCTCTACAACCAACGAAAAGGCTGGCACCGCCATCTTTCGGAGTGCGTGCTCATCCATCGGAAATTGCTCTTCGGGCACGGCGGAGTCTTTAGTTGGGTGACGATGCCCTATCTGGTATTTTTTGAGTGGCTCGCACCGGTCGTCGTGATCGGAGGGGTACTTTTTTCGGTGAGTATGGCCGCCCTCGGTTATCTCGATTGGAGCACGCAATGGTGGCTGTTAGGGCTGGTCTTCGTTCTCGCGATGTTCGGATCGATCATCAGTATTTTGCTCGATGAAATCTCGTTCACGGCCTATCGGCTTAGCCAGGTCTGGGTGCTCTTCGTCGCTGCGTTCTTGGAGAATTTCGGCTATCGCCAATTCGTGATGGTCGCCAATTTTTCGGGCTTGATGGCATGGTTGTTCCGTCG
>DAIBFU010000045.1:0-270 GCA_027422105.1 Vulcanimicrobiota bacterium
ATCGTTTTAGGAGGGCTCGCAACTCCGCCTGCTGACATCGACCGCGGATCTTCACGTCGAACCTGATTCAGCCCCGCGACCATTGACACTTAGTATAACCGATCCGGCAAGCGAGAGGTTACGGGGCCCCCGCCGCCTTATCGGTCTCCAGGTCCGCGAGCGGCTGTTCGGCCGTGACGCGATCGCCGATCTTGCACAGCCAGCGGACGAACATCATCTCGTCCGCAGTCAGACCCCACTTCGGCACAATGACATCCTCTATCATGCAGC
>DAIBFU010000045.1:280-14078 GCA_027422105.1 Vulcanimicrobiota bacterium
TCCCGTAGAGATACGAAAGCAGATGGTTGAAATCGCCGCTCGCGCGGAAGCCCGGCGTCACATGCGCGGCAACCGCGAAGAGCAGGTAGTTGATGACGAACGAAAAGAGCCCGTGCGTCAGCCAGGTGATCGGCGCCGAGAGCAGGCGCAGAATCGGCCCCAACAGCATGTTGACGATACCGAAGACGATCGCGGCGATCAGCGCGGTACCGATTCCGGCGTCGTGATTGAAGCCCGGAACGAACTTCAAGATGAGATACAACGCGATGGCGTTGACGATAAATCGGAGGATCATAGCTGCGACGTTCCTCGCACCCGGCGCGGCTCCTATGCAGGCGGGCGCTCCCCCAGGTGGGCCCGCACCGCCGCGGCGAGCGTCGGGGTCATCCCCTTCACCGCCGCCACCGCGTCGAGCTCGGCGCGCGCGAGCGCCGCGACCGAACCGAAGGTGCTCAGCAGGCGCTTCCGCCGCACCGGGCCGAGCCCCGGCACCTCGTCGAGCGCGGAGCGAATCATCGCCTTGTCGCGCTTGCTGCGATGGAAGGTGATCGCGAAGCGGTGCGCCTCGTCGCGGACGCGGATCACGAGATGCAGCGCCGGCGAGCCGGGCGGCAAAACGATCGGCTCGCTGCGCTCGGGCAGATAGAGCCATTCGTGCTCTTTAGCGAGCCCGGCGACCGGAATTCCGGCAAGCCCGAGTTCGTCGAGCACCTCGACCGCGACGCCGAGCTGCCCCTTGCCGCCGTCGATGAGCAGCAGATCGGGGCGCGCGGAGAAGCGCTCGTGCTTCGTGCGGTCGACGCCGAGCGCATCGGCTTCCTCGCGCTGGGCGAGATAGCGCAGCCGTCGCCGCAGCACTTCGCGCATCATCTCGAAATCGTTCGGGCCGTTCTTATATTGAATTGCGAACTTGCGATAGGCGGATTTCTTCGCGCGCCCTTCGACGAAGACGACCATCGACGCGACCGGATTCGTGCCTTGAACGTTCGAGATATCGTAGCACTCGATCCGGCGCGGCAGGTCGGGAAGTTCGAGCGCCTGCGCGAGTTCGTCGAGCGCACGCGCTTGCGCGCTCTCTTGCACTTCTTGGTGGGCGAGAAACGCCTTGAGATGCTGCTCGGCATTGCGCGCCACCAACCGCAGATAATCGGCGCGCTCGCCGCGCTGCGGCACCAGCATGCGCACGCGTTGCCCCTTGATGCCGCTGAGCCAGCGTTCGATCTCTTCGCGATCCTCCGGCATCGCCTCGAGCAAAAGCTCCTTCGGCAAGACCGATGCGGCGTAGGGCCGCGCGCGCGCACTCGCCGGCGCGGGCGCCGAATTATCGCGCGCGATGCGCCCCTCCGAGATCGCCGAGAACGTACGGCGGTCTTCGCCGGCGGCGCGCGTGCCGTAGAATTGCGTCAGAAACTCGGCGAAAATCTCCTGCGGTTCGCGCGCGGCGACACCGTCGAGAATCACGTGCTCCTGCCCCACGAGTTTGCCGCCACGCACGACGAAGATCTCCATGCACGCTTGCCCCTGCGCGCGCGCGCAGGCGATGAGGTCCATATCGATGCGCGAGCGCCACACGACACGCTGCCGTTCGGTGACGCGGCGCACCGCGATGATGCGGTCGCGAATCGATGCCGCCGCTTCAAAGCGCATCTCGTTCGCGGCGCTCTCCATCTCGGTATTGAGCCGCGCGAGCAGCGCGTCGTGTTTGCCTTCGAGAAAGAGTACGACGTCATCGACGATCGCGTCGTACTCTGCGCGGCTCTGATAGCCGACGCAGGGTGCAAGGCAGCGTTTGATGTGATACTGCAGGCACGGGCGCGCGCGTTTCCCGTCGATCGGTTCGCGACAGGTGCGCAGCGGAAAGACCATGCGCACTAAGTCGATGAGTTCGCGGAGATCGCGTGCGTTGGTGAACGGGCCGAAATAGCGCGCGCCGTCGGGAGCGAGCGTGCGCGTGAAATGCACGCGCGCGAAGGGTTCGTTGGTCACCTTGAGATAGGGGTAGCGTTTGTCGTCGCGCATCCGCACGTTGAACGGCGGTTGATAGCGCTTGATGAGGTTCGCTTCGAGAATGAGCGCTTCGATCTCGTTGCCGACGACGGTCGTTTCGATATCGGCGACGCGCGCGACCATCGCGGCAATTCGCGGATGGTGCTGCGCGCTTTCTTGAAAATACGAACGGACGCGATTTCGTAACGAGATCGCTTTCCCGATATAGAGTACTTCGCCGCCCACTGCGAGCATCTGATAGACACCCGGCGCATCGGGCAGTTGGGCGAGGGTCAGTTCGAGCGGCGCGGCGGCCATCGAAGGCTACAACCTTACGCGGTGCGCTTTCGTCGCAGCAGCGCGGCCACTGTCACCCCGACGATCGCCCCCAGCACCACGACGAACAGCAGGCGCGCATAGTGATGGAAGAGCGGCAAAATTTGGTCGAGGTGATGGCCGAGCGCGTTCCCCAGCAGAATCAGCCCGCCGCAGAAGATCGTCGAGCCGAGCGCCGTCCAGAGAAAGAACGGGGCAAGATCCATCTCGGCGATGCCGGCGGGGATGCCGTCGATGCCCCGCAGCACCGGAATGAAGCGGCAAAGAAAGACCGCGAAGCTGCCCCAGCGGCCGAAGAACGCGTGCACCTGGTCGAGACGATCGTGGTGAAAGCCGACGTACTTGCCGTAGCGTTCGACGAGCGGGCGGCCGCCGAAGCGACCGACGGCATAACCGAGCGCCTGGCCGACGAGTTCGCCGAGAATCGCCACCAAGATTGCGACCCAGATATTCCCGAGATGCCCGGTCGCAACCAGCGCACCCGCCGTCGGCAGGACGACCTCGCTGCCGACCGGTGCGCCGATATTCCCTAGCACCAGTGCAACGAAGAGCCCGCCGAGGCCGGCGTGGTCGATGAACGAGACGACGGCGTGCTGCATGCGCTTCGGTTAACTCCGTTCGGGCGCTTCGGCGATCGGCGCGGCGAGGCGTAAAATGTGCGCGGCACGGCTCCCGCCTTCGCGGCGCAATGCTTCGAGAAGATGTTGCGGTTCGATCTCGCCACCCTCGCTCACATCGTGAGCGACGCGGACGATCTCCTTCACCCGTGGAGTCACCAGGACTCCCTCCCAACTCCGATCCTCGCCGGTTCCAAGTGCCCGCCGCACGGCGGCATGCACCTCACCGATATCGATTCCGTCACCCTCAAGCCGCTGCATGACCATCGGATCGCGCTCTTCCAACAGCGCAACGAGCAGATGCTCGGCACCGATATAGTAATGATTGTGATTGCGCGACTCTTGCTCGGCGGTATGCATGACCCGCCGAGCTGCCGAGCCGAATCTTGACAGCAACGCCGAAAGACTTTACTCGTAGGGAAAGGGGGAAAATGGTCGGGGCGACTGGATTCGAACCAGCGACCTCTTCGTCCCGAACGAAGCGCTCTACCAAGCTGAGCCACGCCCCGAAGGCTCCCCCCGTTTCTCAATGGTAAAGTCTCGCTCCTGCTCACAGGGGAACGCAGCGTCACAGAGAAGCCGCGAGCGCGCATGAGGTATCTCATAGTCGGCTGCGGACGAGTCGGTTCCGCCCTTGCCGAAAAGCTCGATGAAGACGGGCACGAAGTCATCGTCATCGACGAAAACCCAACTGCATTCAAACGCCTTCGCAAGGAGTTCGGTGGTCACGTTGTCGTCGGCACCGGGATCGATTCCGAAGTGCTGCGTCGCGCCGGCGCGGAGAAGGCCGACGCCTTTGTTGCCGTTACCAACGGCGACAACCGCAACATCATGGCCGCGTTGATCGCGCGCACCGAATTCCGCATTCAGAAAATCGTCGCGCGCATTTACGATCCGCAGCGCGGACAACTCTATCGCGATCTCGGTGTCGAGACGGTCTGCCCGACCACCGTCAACGCGCAACTCATTCGCGATCGGCTCGTCGAATCGTCGGCGACGAGCACTCCCGAGATCGAATTCGGCGTGCTAACGACGCTCGTTGCCCATGTCGGCGCAACGCAGACCGACAAACGGGTCGGTGATTTTGAAGAATTCGAGCGCATCCGCATCGCCGCAATCATTCGTAAGGGTCGGCTCATCGTCGTATCGAGCGACACCGTCCTCGAAAAAGGCGACGAGGTTCACGCCGTCGTCACCTCCGATGCGTTCGGCGCGTTCGTTCAGTCATTTCCAGATGCGCGCAAAGCCAAAGCGGTGAGGTCGTAAGGTGTTCATTCTCATTGTCGGCGGAGGTAAAGTCGGCTCGTATCTCACGCGCGCGCTCATCGACCGCAAGAGCGAGGTCGTCGTCGTCGAGAAAGACGAACGAAAAGCAAAAAATCTCGAACGATTGATCGGGCAGCAAGTCACCGTCGTCGGCGACGGCTGCGACCCGAAAGTACTGCGCGCCGCCGGGGTCGAGCGCGCGGATATCGTTGTTGCCGATACCGGCGACGACGAAGATAATCTCGTCGTGGTGCTACTCAGCAAACGCATCTCGAAGGCACGCTGTATCGCGCGCGTCAACAACCCGCGCAATCGGCGCATCTTCGAATCGCTCGATACCGGCGAACCCGTCACCGTCATTTCTTCGACCGAGATCATCCTCGACGTCCTCAACGAGCACGTCAGCGCCGCAGGATATGGAGCCGTTCTCGAAACGATGCATCTCTTCGGCAAAGGGAATCTTCATCTCACGAAGATTTCCGTCGCCGCCGCATCCTCGGTTGCCGGGAAAGAGGTCGCGGAGGTGACGCTTCCCGCCGACACGGTTCTCGTGGCCATCGAACGCGAAGGCGAAGAGATCGTCGTCCCGAGCGGCCATACGCGCCTGCAGGCCGGCGACCGCGTCATCGCCGTCGTGAAGAACGGTGCGCGCGAGCGCCTCGCGCAGCTCTTAGGCTCCGGCCTCTAAGACGCCCCGCGCGCTGCGCGGCAGTGCGACGAGCCCGACGAGCATCGTCACGAGCACGGCAACGAAGACGATCGCCCGCGCACTCTGCGCTCCCGGGATATTGGGCGCGATCGTAAAGACGAGCGCGAGCGAGAGCGCACCGCGCACCCCTGCCGTTGCAATAAATCGCCGCTGAGCCGCACCGAGATCGCGAAGCACGCGCAGCAGCCCGAACGCGGTCAGTATGCGGGCGATGACGAGCGCGAGAACGACTGCGCCGGCACCGATAAGCGCATTGCGTGTGTCGGCGATATTAAAGCTCGCACCCATCCACGCGAAAAGCACGAAATTCAGGGCAACCGCGGCCCAACGCCAAAGCACCTCGGCTGCATCGAGCATCGCCTCATCTATCGACCGTTCGATGCGCGTACGCATGAATATCCCGAACGTCACGACCGCGATAATCCCCGAGCCTCCGAACGCCTCGGCTCCCGCGACGACGGCATAGACACCGAGCACGCTGAACAACCAAAGCCCGAATGCGTGGCGAAAGCGCATCGCGCAAGCGATTCTTCCGAGCAGATCGCCGACCGTCGCACCGATCGCCGCGGCGACGAGTGCCAGCACGAAATTACTTGCCCGCACCAATGCGACCGCACAGGCATCGTTAAACAGCGATTCCGCCTCGACGATCGTCACGAGCTTCGCCGGCGCGCCGACCGAGCGAGCGAAGGCGATCGCGGCGATAGGGTCGGTCGCGCTCAGCGCCGCGCCGACCATCCACGCCAACGGCCACGAGAACGAGAGCAAGAGCAGCGCGCCGACGACGCAGAGCGCAGCAATCGCGACGCCGGGAAAAACGAGCGTCGCTATCGGTCGCCAGGCGCGTCGCACCGCGGGGAGATCGAGATTCCACGCCGCTTCGAAAAGGAGCGGAGGAACGATATAATGCAGCGCAGCCGGAGCAAAAGCCGCACCGACCGGCGCTGAAAAACTGAGGCCCGCTGCGGCACCGAGCAAGGCCACTCCCGGGAGTACCCAAATCGGCAGCGCGCGCGGGCTTCGTACCACGCTCGTTAATGCACGTGTGTAAAGTTGCCGACCCGAACGCCGAGTTCGGTGATGCGCTCGATTGCGGCGCGCATGCCGATCGTCGCAGCCGGACGCCCGACGAGATCGAAGTAGCGATGCGGGTCGATATTGAGCGTTCGCGTCTGCACCATATCGACGGGGCGATCTGCTAAGAACTTCTCCATCGCGGCGATCTCCTCAACGTCGTCGGTGACGCCGGGATGCGTTAAGAGATTGAGTGAGACGCGCAGCCCCGCTTTGCGGGCGACGCGAATCGATTCCAACACCTCGGCGAGCCCGTATCCCTGCGGGCGATAGTACGCCGCATAGGTCGCTTCGCGAAAACTGTTCAGACTGATCCGCACGGCCTGGAGACCGGCATCGATGCAGCGCGCGAGTTCGCGCGGACGACTCCCGTTGGTGTTGAGATTGATCGTGCCGTTCGCGCGCGCGCCGCGAATTTTTTCAATCGCCGCGGCGATGGTGTGCGAGCGCAGCAGTGGTTCGCCTTCGCAGCCCTGTCCGAAACTTACAATTCCGTCGGCAACCGCTTGCAGATGCTCGACCGCGACGCGGGCGATCTCTTCCGCTTGCAGTTCGACGGCGATCCGCCGCTGCGGCGAAGGGAGTCCGGCCTCGGGATCTTGTTCGGAGATGCATCCCACGCAGCGCGCATTGCATTTCGGCGAGACCGGGAGCGCCGCTTCACCGCGACCGAGAAAGACGTTTTGCGCGGTAAAACAGCCGTACTCACCGGCGCAAATCCGCAGCTGTGCGAGCATGCGATTTTCGGGATCGCGCGCGCAGCGCCGTTCGAGTATTGCATCGAGCTCGCCCTCGGCAAAGCGGCGCGGTTCCCAGTCTTCATCGCGATCGGTTCGCATCGCTGCGACGTAGAGTTCGTCGTCGAGCGCGCAGGCGAAGGTATAGCCGAAGAGCGGTAACGTCGGTGCATTCGCTTCGGCCTCGAAGGCCGGAACGAGCAGGCGCGTATACCCGGCGGGAAGCAGCACGCCGAGCGCATGACGGCGTTTTTCGATGCCGCGCCCCCCGAGCGGCCGCCGCAACGGCAACAGCGTCGGTACGCTTCCCGGCGGCGCCGGAATCAGTTCTTCGGGGCGCGGCGAACGGACGATTCCACCATCGGCGAGCGCTTCGCAACTCTCGTCGAAATAATAGCGTCCGCGTGCATCGGCATAGGCGAGCGTTGCGCGCGCGCGTTTACGTGCCATCGTCGTTGAGAAATCCGTCGAAAACGTGCGCCGCCGGACCGATCAGCGTTGCCTCGCCGCGTACGTCGAACTCCACCGCGAGGCTACCGCCGGGAACCTCGATGCGCATCGGCGCCGGCAATGCATCGCGCATGCGCGTTGCCGCGGCAACGGCGACCGCTCCGGTTCCGCAGGCCTGCGTTTCGCCGACTCCGCGTTCGAAGTGACGGACGCGCACGCGATCGCGCTCGACCCGAGCGAGATGCACGTTCGCTCCGCCTTCGAACGCCGGATCTTCGGCAATCGTTGCCGCGGCTGCGGCGAGATCGTAACCGTCAATGCTCTCGACAAAGAGAACGACGTGCGGATTTCCGACGCTCACCACCGTCGCGTCGGGGAATGCGCGCGTTCCGTATGAGATGCTCGTCGTGCCCATCGCGACGCGAACCCGCCAATCTCCCTCGCGGCTCTCGACCATCGTCTGCCGAATACCCGCGAGAGTTTCGATATCCAGCCGATCCGGTTCGCCCGCTTCGGCAAGAAATCGCGCCACGCAGCGAATACCGTTGCCGCACATCTCCGCCTCGCTGCCGTCGGCATTGATGACGCGCATGCGGGCGTCGGCGACAACCGAGGTTTCGATGACAAGGACGCCGTCTGCACCGACGCCGGTATGTCGGTCGCACCACCGACGCGCGAACGACGAAGGATGCGCGAGCGGGCGCGTACGCGTATCGAGAACGATGAAATCGTTCTTCGTCCCATGCATCTTCGAAAAAGGAACTCTCGCCATCTACGAAGGCGTTGGCGCAACCGTCAGGGCTTCCTCCGCCGCGCGCACGAGATCGTCGGCTTCGAGCCATTCGACATTCGGCTCCGTGCGAATCCAAGCGATCTGACGGCGCGCGTAGCGACGCGTCGCCCGCGCCAATGCGACCAAGGTCTCGTCAAAGGTACTCTGCCCTCGCAGATAGGCGAGCGCTTGTGGAAAACCGACGGCATCGGCGGCGACCGCACGCATGCCCAGCGCCTCGGCTTCTTCGAGCAGACCTCCGGCAAGCATCGCGCGCGAACGCATGTCGATGCGCCGGTCGATCTCGGCAATCGGCAGCGCGAGAGCGAAGGTGCGAAAACTTAACCCGTGCGCAAGCAAGGTCGGAATCTCCGCCGCCGCATCGCGCGGCGGTGCAAGCGCGATCTCGAGCGCTCGCCCGATGCGATAGCGATCGTTGCGTTCGATCGCCGCCGCGCGTTGCGGCTCGCGAAGCGCGAGCCAGTCGTGGAGAAATTCCGGAGGGTGCAACTGCACCTCGCGCGCGATCCGCGCCCGCAGGTCGTCGTCGCCGCGCTCCCCGAGTGCAACGCCGCCGCGCAGAACGCGCAAGTAGAATCCGGTGCCGCCGACGATGATCGGGCGCCGTCCGCGCGCGCGAATATCGAGAATCGCCGCCATCGCATCGCGCGCGTAGCGCGCCGCCGAGTAGCGCTCCTCCGGATCGAGAAACTCGACGCAATGATGCGGCACTTCGCGCTGCGCCGCGGCATCCGGAGCGGCGGTCCCGACGCTCATCCCGCGGTAGATCTGCCGCGAATCGGCTCCAACGATCTCGCCGCCGACGGCACGAGCGATGCGCATCGCCACCTCGCTCTTCCCCGACGCCGTCGCGCCGACGATCACGCAGAGATCGATCACGCGCGTTTGAAGAGCCGTGCCACCATCTCGGGCTCTATACGCAGCATCGTGGGGCGCCCATGCGGGCAATGCATCGGGTTGGCGCACTGTTGGAGATCCTCGACCAAGCGCACCATCTCCGTAAACGCGAGCCGTTCGCCCGCTGTGGTCACGGAATGACAGGCAAGCGAGGCCCAGACCCGCTCGCGCACGTCGCGCTGCGGCGCTTCGTCGGCGAGGTCGTCGAGAAAGCCGGCGATATCGAACGTGCGCGCACCGTAACCGGCAGGGGTCGCGGTGATGCGGAAACTCCGTTCGCCGAAGGCTTCGATCGCCAGCCCTCCGTCGCGCAAGGATTCGAGCGCACTCTCAAGCCGCTCGCTCTGCGCGAGATCGAGTTCGACGATCGTCGGCACGAGCAGCGGTTCGCTCGGGGCATGCGCAGCAGCGGCCGCGACGATGCGTTCGTAGGCGATGCGTTCGTGCGCCGCATGCTGATCGACGAGCAGAATCGTGCTGCCGTCGCTGGCGAGAATGTAGGTGCTGTCGATCTGCGCGAGTACGCGTAGCCCATTCGTTCCCGCGTTTCCAGCACGTGCGGAGAACGCATCGATCGGCAGGAGTTGCGCTTGTTCGTACGGCTCGGCGGGAGCAAGCGAGATACCGTTATCGGGAACGGCGCGGAGACTCTGCGCCAAACGTTCGCGTGCATCGCCACGTAACGTCGCCGCGAGTGCGTGCCGAACGCTGTCGGCGACCTGCGATCCGAAGCGCAGCCGAACGTCGCTCTTCGTCGGGTGGACGTTGGCATCGACGTGATCGGGCGGAAGATCGAGCATCAGTACGCCGTACGGCTGTCGACCGATCATCGCAAACGTTTGGTACCCCGCGCTCCAGGCCCCGGCCAGCAGCGAACTGCGCAACAAGCGCCGGTTCACGAACAACAGTTGCATGCGTCGATCGGCGCGCTCGTTGCCGGGAGCGCTGATAAAGCCTCGCAGTTTTCCGTGCATCGATGCCGCCGCCGCGCCATCGATCTCCAGCATCGTTTGCGCCGCCGCGCGCCCGAATACTGCAGCGAGCCGCTCCCGCGCATCGTTTGTCGCAGGCATCGCCCACTGCTGTTCGCCGTCGTTACGCAAGAGAAAGGCAATCTCGGGATAGGCAAGGGCAAAGGCGCTCAGCCATGCGTTGATGCGCGCGAACTCCGTACCCGGGGATTTTAGATACTCGCGCCGCACCGGCACGTTTTCGAAGAGTCCTTCGGCGACGACGCTCGTCCCGACCGGAGCGGCGATCTTCACAACCGGTTCGACGATCTCGCCGTAAGCAACGATCTTCGCGCCGATCTCTTCCCTGCGGGTGCGTGAAACGATCGTCAAACGCGCGACCGCGGCGATGCTCGCGAGCCCCTCACCGCGAAAACCGAGCGTTGCGACCGATTGAAGATCCTCGGCGTCGCGCAGTTTGCTCGTCGCATGTCGCGCCGGTGCGAGCGCCAGATCCTCAAACGATATGCCGTTACCATCATCGTCGACTTCGATCCGCGCGATACCGCCGCGTTGCAACGACACCTCGATGCGGCGCGCACCGGCATCGACGGCATTCTCCACCAACTCCTTCACCACCGAGAGCGGGCGCTCCACGATCTCTCCCGCGGCGATCTGTCCGATCGTCCGTTCGTCGAGCGCTGCGATCTGCGGCATTACAGCAACCGTAACTGTTCGCGACTCTCGGTCGCGACGGGGCGTTTTCGCATGGGAATCCGCGTCTCGAGGTCGGGGGCGGCACCGAGATTTTCGGCGATCTCCTGCGCACGCTCGACAACGCCGGCGGGGAGCCCGGCCATGCGCGCGACCTCGATTCCGAACGAACGCGACGAACTTCCCGGCTGCACGCGATGCGAAAAGACCGGTGCATTCCCGCGCCCGAGATTTTCAACGGCGGTGATGTGATAGTTCGCGACTCCGGCCCAATGCTCGGCGAGCGCGCAGAGTTCGTGAAAATGCGTTGCGAAACACGTCATCGGCGCCCCGTCTCCGAGCGCGAGAATATATTCGCAGATCGCTTGCGCGATTGCGAGCCCGTCGATCGTCCCGGTACCGCGACCGATCTCGTCGACGAGCAAGAGCGAGCGCGCGGTGCAGCGGCGGAGGATATTTGCCGCCTCGGCCATCTCCATGTAGAAGGTCGATTGCCCCGACGCGAGGTCGTCACCGGCCCCGATGCGCGTGAAGATGCGATCGACGATTCCAAGCTTCATACTCTTTGCCGGCACGAACGAGCCGATATGCGCGAGGATCGTCAATAAACCGATCTGCCGCAGATAGGTCGATTTTCCGCCCATGTTCGGCCCCGTCAACAGAATGAAGCGATGCTCCTTTTCCATCAGTCGCGTGTCGTTGGGGACGAAACGCCGCTGCACGACCGCCTCCATGACCGGGTGACGTCCGTCCACGATCTCGATGCGCGAATCATCGAGAAACTCCGGACGTACGTAGCCGCGTTCGGCGGATTTTTCCGCCAACGCTACGCTGACGTCGATCGCTGCAAGCGCTGCGCCTGCAGCGGCAAGCGCATCGGCCTCCAATGCGATTCGCTCGACGAGTTCGGCGAAGAGGCGCTGCTCGATGCGCTCCTGTCGGCTCTGCGCACCGGCAATAGCGCTCTCGAGTTCTTTGAGCTCCGAGGTTGTGTAGCGTTCGCTCCCGGCGAGCGTCTGGCGACGAACGTACTCCCCCGGAACGCGCGCGGCATACGCATGTCCAACTTCGATCGCGTAGCCGAAGGCGCTCGCATACTTCACTTTGAGGCTCTTGATCCCGGTGCGTTCGCGTTCGCGCTCCTCCAACGCCGAGATACGCCCGCGTGCATCGCCGCGCAATGAAATACATTCGGCGAGTTCGGAATCGGCTTCGGGGCGAATCGCTCCGCCATCGCTGAGTCGTGCCGGCGGCTCCTCGACGAGCGTCGCGCGGAGGTCGGCGAGAACCACATCGAAGCCCACCAGGGCCGTGCGACGGCGCGCGAGCGCCTCGGGCAACAGCGGCGGGATCTCCACCATCGCTTCGAGCGTGCGCCGTAACGAGGCGAGATCGCGTGGATTCGCACGTCGTAGAGCGATTTTCTGCGCGATCCGCTCCAAATCGAAACAGCGGCGAAGAATCTCGTGCAGGTTTCCGCGCAGCGAATGCGTTTCGACGAGCGCCGCAATATCATCGAGGCGCCGTTCGATTCTCGCGCGGTCCACCGAGGGGGCGGAGATGCGGCGAGCGAGCAACCGCGAGCCCATCGAAGTCGCGCAGCCGTCGAGCGTCGCCAACAACGTCGCGCGTTCGTTTGCTCCTTCGGCGCGAAGCAACTCGAGATGTTTGCGCGTCGATGGATCGATCGCGACATGCGCCGCATCGCGACGATACTCCGTGCGCGCGCGCAACGCAGCACCATCGGTCACGATGCCGGTGCGCGCAAGAAAGCGGTCGAGCACCTCGCCCGCGCGCGCCATCGCGAGCGACTCGACGAGCGAAAAGCCCGGGACCGCATCGACTGCGCGCGCCGATGCACCGCCGATCGGCAGCGTGGCGATGCGCGCACCGAGATTTTCGATCTGCTGCCGAAGCGCCGTGTAGCCGCCTTCGGGAATATCGAGGACGATCTCCGCAGGCGCGATACGCGCGAGCTCCGCGACGAGTTCTTCTTCACCGACCTCGTTTGCAAATGCGGTGCCGAAGCTCTCGCCGGTCGAAACGTCGCAGTACATCAGGCCGAAGGTATCGTCGAGATAACTCAGCGCGGCGAGAAAGTTGTTTCGTTTTCCGTCGAGGAGATGCTCCTCGACCAGCGTCCCCGGCGTGACGACGCGAACGATATCGCGATGCACGAGCTTATTGGGGCGCGGTTCCTCCATCTGTTCGGCTAGCGCGACAACGAAGCGCTGGTCGACGAGCCGACGCAGATAATTATCGAGCGCGTGATGAGGCACGCCGGCCATCGCGACGCGCGTGCCGCTGCCGGAATCTTTTCCGGTTAGGGCGATCTGCAGGGCGCGGGAGATCGTCTCGGCATCCTCACCGTACGCTTCGTAGAAGTCGCCGACGCGCGAAAGCAGGATCGCCTCGGGGTTGCGCGCCTTCATTTCGAAATACTGCTCGATCATCGGCGAGCGTTTTGTCGGTGCACTCACGCGCGAGATCGCCTAACCATCGATCATAAAAGCGAGAGTACCGGCAGGGCGACCGGCAAGCCCCGATCGGCAAAGCGAGCGGCCCGCCCGCGGATGCTGCCGGAGTTTCCCCACACATGCGCCGTTGCAATCTCGATATCGAGCCACGGTTCGCGGGCGTAGAGCGCGGCATCGTAATCGGGGGGCATCGGGGCGTTGACGGTCACGTTATCGAGTGCCTTAGCCGTCAAACGCGTCGGGTCTTTCTTCGAGGGCCCAACGACGAGGCAGCGTTCTATGCGCCCGATTTTGCGCGCGTGGTATGCGGTGCTGGCGTCGTTTTGCGCCGCGATGAGCCGTTCGAAGCGTTCGTGCGCGACCTCGCGCGACACTTGCTCCCAATTCGCAGCGGGCGTTCCGCGCCGAATCGAATAGATGAACGAATAGGCATTCGCGAAAACACCGCTTCGAACGTACTCCAACGTCGCTTCGAAGTCGGCATCGGTCTCGCCGGGAAAACCGACGATGATATCGGTCGTGACCGCCCAATCGGGCAGATACTTTGCGATCCATGCCATGCGTTCGTCGAATTGCGCGCGTGTATATTTTCGGTTCATTCGGCGCAACACCGGATCGCTCGCCGACTGCATCGGCAAGTGAATGCGTGGATCGAGCGCGGTGACCTCAGCGAATCCGGCGATCGTCGCTTCGCTGAAATCTTTGGGGTGCGGCGAGATGAACGAAAGACGCTCCAGCCCCGGCAACGCCGCGACGGAGCGAACGAGTTCGAGAAAATCGGTACCATCGGCG
>DAIBFU010000046.1:0-13611 GCA_027422105.1 Vulcanimicrobiota bacterium
CGCAACGCGCTTCCTCCGCTTCCACCCATCGCCCGTAAAGGACAATCCAGCTAATGCCGATCATGAGCGTCATCTCCACCCTCGACAACAACGGACAAGAGGTGATGGGCCCCGAGGTCCTCATCTATCATTATCCGTCGGCAAGTATCGTGAGCGGTTCGCTGCTCACCGTCGAGAGCAATCATTTTTGCGTGTTGAAATCGCGCGGCGCGATTCTCAACGTCTATGAAACGGGGCAGTATCCGATCACGACCGGAGATAAGCCGCTCGTTGGATCGTTCGTGCAGGGTTTCTTCGGCGGGCAGAGCCCGTGGCAATACGAAGCGATCTACATCAATCGGGCGAAACTCGTCGTGCGCTCCTCCGGCATCGCGCTCTCGGCGGAGATGGCGGAGATGAGTTATGATGTCGATTACTACATCCACGTGCCGACCAAAGACGGTGCGCTGAAACTTGTCCAGCACATGCCTTATCGTGGCCATGCGTTGTTGACCGACCAGATCAACGATTACGCCGGACCGGTGGTCGAGCAGGCGATCAATCAACTCATCCAAGTGACGCCGCTGGAAAAAGTGAACGAAAAGATTCACGAACTCACCGAACTCGTGCGCACGCACCTAAGTGAGTTTCTCGACGGCTACGGCATCGCACTCGACACCGTTAAGGTACTCGTTCGTCCGAATGACGAACGGATGCGGGCGCTTATTTCGCTCAAAGCCTTTGGGCTCTCGGAGATCGAAGCGGTGCGTTATTACGCGGCGATACTCATGGCCGAGCGTGGTGTTTCGAGTGCACCGAACATGGCGATCGGACAAGCCTTTACCATCGGTGCCGCGCCGGTGCTTCCGCTTGGAAACGCCGACGCCGGAACGACGACCGGCAAATGAACCCGGCGATACCGTCGGAAGATATCGTGCGGGCGCTGCTCGATCCGTCGCAGCCCTCGCACGATCCATCGGTCGCGCTCGCGCAAGTCGCGCTCAGCGGTTTCGGCTTCAATTTTTACGACGCACGCAATCAAGCACGGGCAAACGATCTGCTCGTGCGCGAACGCGTCTCCAATTTGCTCGCCGACGCTGCGGCCTCTCTACGAAAACTCGAAACTCGCTATCGCGAGCGATACATTCCCCCGGCAACCCGCGAGCAGCCGTTTCCACCCGCCGATGCCATGCGGCGCGTCAAGGCGCTTCACGATCTTTCCGCGCGGCTTGATGCGGCAGGCTCGTCGGTCCTCACCCTCGAGGTCCCGGGTGCCGACCCAATTTGGTCGCGACTTCGCGACGAGTTACCGACGCTCCATCGCTTGGTCGCATTCGACGTGGGGCTTATGAGTGCCGCGACCGCGCTCTTCGAACGGGCGAATGCGGTAACGCCCGAAGCGGTGGAGAGCGACGGGGCCTTCGGCGCATTTGAGGAAGAGCTGACGGTGCTGCGAAAGGCCTTGGTAGAACGGCGCGCCCTGCTCTCCGGAGCGGAGCCGACACTTCCGCAGGGCTGAAACTCCGCCGGTTCTTTCAGCGTAGTACGCAGCGAAGCGCCTGGGCGCATCCGTGCAGGCAAGGAGTGAAGGCGTATGTGGCTGACCCGTTTTGCAATATCCCGGCCGATGGTCACCGCGGCGATCTTCGTTGCGCTCGCCGTCGCCGGGATTTTCGCGTTTTTCCAGATCGGTCGCAGCGCGGATCCGCCGGGAACCGATTACCCGTTGGTGATCGTTGCCGCCGGATATCCCGGTGCCTCACCGCAGACGATGGAAAAGTTGGTCGTCAAACCGATTGAAGATCAACTCGTCGGAACCCAAAATATGGATCGGGTGACGGCGACGACGCAGGAAGGGAGCGCCGTCGTCGTAGTGCGCTTCAGACTCGGAACCAATCTCGATATCGCCGCCATCGACGTTCAGCGTCGCGTCGATACCGCGCGTATCTACATGCCCGCCGATATGAATCCACCCTCGGTCGAGCGGAACGGCGCCTCGCAGCCGCTGCTCGACCTCGCGTTGAGTTCCTCGACGCTCTCGCCGATGCAACTCGCGGATCTCACCACGAATCAGATCGAGCCGATGCTGCAAGAGATTCCCAACGTCCAAACGGTCGACGTCTATGGCCTCGCAACGCGGCAATTCAACGTGCGGCCGAATCCGGCCGCACTCGATGGACTCGGTGCAACGCTCGGTGACGTCTTTAACGCAGTCTCCGGAAATAACGCGAATCTCCCCGGCGGCCTCTTAGAACAACCCACGCGCGAAGCGACCGTTTCCATTCGCTCGGGGATCGACCGCGCGAGCGATATCGCGGGTATTCCGCTTGTCATTCCCGGTGCAAGCAATAAAAATCTTCGCGTCGGCGATGTCGCGAGCGTCGATGACGGGCACGTCGAAATGCGAATGATCTCGCATTACAACGGCCAGCCGCGCCTCTACGTAAGTTTGGGGCGCGCAATCGGCGCCGATGAAATAACGACGACGCAGGTGGCTCGCGAGCATATCAAGGAAATCGAAAAGCAATTTCCGCAGGTGAGTTTTCACGAAATCGAGGCCCCCGCCGACTTTACGCAAAAGTCCTTGATCGGCGTCTGGCAATCGCTCTTTGAAGGGGTCGTGCTGACGGCGATCGTGATGATGCTCTTTCTCCATGCGTGGCGCAACGCGGCGGTGGTGATGATCTCGATCCCAACCTCCATTTTGTCGACCTTCGTGCTGATGAAGGCGTTCGGTTTTCACATCGACAGTATGTCAATGATGGGGTTGGCGTTGATTATCGGTATTCTCGTCGACGACTCCATCGTCGTACTGGAGAACATCACGCGTCACCGGGCGATGGGGAAAGATTCCCACGCCGCGGCTATCGATGGCCGCACCGAAATCGGCGGCGCAGCGATCGCTATTACGATGGTCGATGTCGTCGTCTTTTTACCGATTGCGTTCTTGCCGGGCATCGTCGGGGCGTATCTCAAAGAGTATGCCGCAGTCGTCGTCATTGCGACGCTTTTTTCGCTGCTGGTCTCCTTTACGCTCACGCCGATGCTGGCGGCGTTCTGGAGCGTCAAAAAAGTCGAAAAAGAGCCGCCGCGTTGGCTCGCTGCGCTCGATACACGGCGCGCGCATCTCTCGGTCTTTGTCGCCGCTGTCGTCCTGTTCGCTGCCGGAGCGCTACTTCGCGCGACGATCCTCAACGTGTTCGGCGTCTTTGCGCTCGCACTCTTATTGCTGAATTTGTTCGTGCATCGCTATAATTCGGTGCTCGATCTCTATCGTACGCGACTGCTGCCTGCCGCTCTGCGGCACGGACGTTTCGTTGCGTTTGTCTGCGCGGTGTTGCTGATCAACGCCCTCTCGTTGGTCGGTAACGGGAAAAACGCCATCGGCATTGACGCCGTCATCGTGCTTGGTACGCTCGGCGCCTACGGCTTTGCGGCCTTCTTGCGGCAACGCGTGCACGTACGCCCGTGGTTGCGCGGTATTTCGACCCTCGGCTCGCATCGTGCCACAGCCGTAGCGACGCTCGTTATCCCGCCGGTGCTTGCGCTGGCGATGACGGCACTGGGAGGGATTAACTTCGATTTCGTTCCCGCCGAACAGACTGGACACATCCGCATGACGCTGGCATACACGCCGGGCACGCCGATCGGTGTTACCGCGAAAGGCGTCGATGCAATCGAACGAGCGATTATGAAATTCCCCGGCGTGAAGTCGGTAAGTTCAACGGTCGGGCGTATGCCTTCGGGCTGGGGTTCGCTCACCGGCGGAAATTACGCGCAACTCGATGCGAACATGCACGCTGCCGACCGAGGTAATACCAACGCAACGGTCGCGAAGATTCGCAAACTCGCTGCGCTGGCTCCGGGCGGTGACCTCCAAGTCGGCGCGGATACCGGCAACGGGAGCGGACAGCCGATCTTCTATGCCGTACTCGGCCCCGACAACGAGATCGATGCCGCCGCTGAAAAAATCGCGAACGTCTTGCGAGAGACGAAGGGTTCGGTGAACGTACAGACCTCCGCCGAAGTCGCTGCGCCCGAACTTCGGGTCGCCATCGAACGCGGGAAGGCGATACTGCTCGGCGTCTCGCCTGCCGCGGCCGCCGCAGCGGCGCGCATCGCAATCGCCGGCGCGGTAGCAACGCGCGTGCGCACTCCCAATGGTCTCATCGACGTCTACGTGCAGTTCCCGAAGGCCGATCGCAGTACGCTCGCGCAACTCCAGAACGTGAAGGTGCGCGCCTCCGATGGCGCGTTGATTCCCTTGGGTGATCTCGCGCGCTTCCGTTGGGAGAAAGCGCCGACGAAGATCGAACGCTACGATCGCCAGCGCGTCGTCAACGTCTTGGGCGATATATTACCGGGCTACGCGCTCGGCGCGGTCGTCGCGCCGCTCGAGAAAAAATTGCACGAACCGGGCTTTTTGCCGCCCGGAGTGCACCTGAAGGCGCAGGGGGATACGCAGTTTCTTTCCGAAACGCTGGTAAATATGGGAATCGCCCTTCTGACCTCGTTCGGCCTCGTCTATCTGTTGATGGTGATTCTCTACGGCAATCTCCTCGAACCGCTCATCGTGATGTTCTCGGTTCCGGTTGCCATCGTCGGCGCGTTGATTCTGCTCGCATTCATGGGGCATCTCCCGGGCGAGCTCGGTCAGTCGCTCAATATTATTTCGATGCTCGGAATCGTGATGCTCTTTGGGCTGGTTGCGAAGAACGGCATTCTCCTTGTCGATTATTCCAATACGCTCTGCAAGCGCGGCATGCGCGTACGTGAGGCGGTACTCGAAGCCGCTGCAACGCGATTCCGCCCGATTCTTATGACGACGGCGGCGATGATCTTCGGTATGTTGCCCCTCGCACTCGGATTCGCCGAAGGGGCGGAATGGCGCCAAGCCATGGGCACAGTGATCATCGGCGGTCTCCTCTCCTCGCTCGTGCTCACGCTCTTTCTCGTGCCGATGATCTATAACACGTGGATGGGTGCGCTCGAGCGGCGAGCGGATCGCCGTGCGGTGCGCGCCGAACTCTCTCCGGTAGGTGCAACGAATTAACGGACGATCGGTCCTCATCACAGGAGCTGCCTCCGGGCTCGCAGCGGGAATCGCCGCGGGGCTCGCAGGCGACGGCTTCGCACGCGTCGCGATCACCTGGCGGGAGAGTTCCCCGGAGGAAACCCTCGCGCGTATCCGCGCCGTCGGGGCGATTGCGAGTGCAACCCAGATCGATTTTCTCGCCGATGCGAGCGAAATCGCCAGCGCACTCGATCGCTGCGTGCGCGAACACGGCCCATTCGATACGTTGGTACACGCGGTCGGGCCGCTGCAATTCGCAGCGCTCGAGCGTTCCGACGAAGCGGCGTATCGCGCGATGTTCGACGGCAACGTGCGGAGCGCGTGGCTTGCGGCGAGGGCCGTCCTTCCGGCTATGCGCGAAGCAGGATTCGGAAGGATCGTCGCCTTCGGTATGAACGGCTCCGCGCAGAGCGCTCCGGCGCCGGGACTTGGCTTGCATGCGGCGGCGAAGAGCGCACTCGTCTCGTTGCTTCGTACGCTTGCGGCCGAAGTTGCACCGAGCGGCATCACCGTCAACGCGATCGAGCCCGGCGATATCCGCGAAAAGTCGCTCGAGCGCGCGGAAGCGCGCAAGCGAACGGCAGCCAATCCTGTCGGCCGCACGGGTTCCTACGAAGACGTGCTCGATGCGGTGCGCTTCTTCGTCGCCGCCGAGCGCGATTTCATCACCGGCGTCGTTCTTCCGGTAACGGGGGGACTCCAGGGGCCGTACGAGCGAAATATGCCGGGATGACTTTCGCACAGCGTATCGACGACGCCCACCGTGCCTTTGCTTTGCCGGGAGCGCGCGATCGATATGGTCCCGATAAAACCGTTGAAGTTGAGGAGATCCTGCTCACACTCGAGCCGCGTTTAGCAGAGGCGGTACTCGACGGTGTCTGCACCACTCGCATGCGCGCGCTCGACGAGCCCGTCGAACGCTTAGCATTCGACGCAGTCGATCTCGCGGTGAGTTCGGTCACGAAAAATGGCCGGCCGCAGATCTATCGCGCGCGTGACGGTCGCTTAGAGATCGAATTTGACCCGGTGCTTGCAGCGGGCGAACGCTGCGAGGTGAGTGTCGTCTATCGCGCGACGCGTCCGCGCGCCGGACTTTTTTTTATTGCCCCGAGCGCAGCGTACCCACAGAAAGTCGCGCATTGTTGGACGCAGAGCCAAGACGAAAACGCGCGTTATTGGTTTCCCTGTCTCGATTATCCGCACGCCAAACAACCGACCGAAACGACGATCGTCGTCGATGCAGGGCTCTTCGCGCTTGCAAACGGTGAATTGGTCGAGCGACGCGACGAAGGCGGGAAGAGCCTCTTTCGCTATCGGCAAGAGACCAAACATAGCACGTACCTAATGACGATGGTCGCCGGGCCGTTCGATGAGATCGATCTCGGCACCGCCGGAGCAGCGAAGGTTCCCGTCCTCCTTTATGCATTACCGGGACGCGCCGACGATGCGCGCCGCGCATTCGGAAAAACGCCGGCGATGATCGATCTTTTTGAAGAGCGCATCGGCACGCCGTATCCGTTTGCACGATACTCGCAGATCGCCGTGAGCGACTTTATTTTCGGCGGCATGGAAAACACGTCGGCGACAACCCAGACGGAACGAGTGCTTTACGACGAGCGCGCCGCGATCGATTACTCGGCAGATTTTCTTGCCGCGCATGAGCTTGCGCACCAATGGTTCGGCGATCTCCTTACATGTCGCGACTGGGCGCATGCGTGGTTGAACGAAGGGTTCGCGACGTTCTTCGAAGGCGTCTGGTTCGAGCGCGATCTCGGATACGATGAATATCTCTATCATCACCTCGGCTGCCTCTCGAGATATCTCGACGAAGATGCGACACGCTATCGTCGCCCGATCGTCTGCAATCGCTTTCGCGATCCGATCGAACTATTCGATCGACACCTTTACGAAAAAGGTGCAACGGTGCTGCACATTCTGCGGCGCGATCTCGGGGAGGCACGTTTCTGGCGTTCGATTCGTCATTACGTTGCGCAGAATGCAGAGCGAAATGTGGAAACGATCGATCTCGTGCGCGCCATTGAAGAAAGCACGGGGCGCAACATGCGCGGCTTCTTCGACCGTTGGGTAATGAAGGCCGGACATCCCGAGGTAAAGATTACGGCGTCGTGGGACGCGAAGCGCTCGGCAGTAACGATTGCTGTAGATCAAGAGCAGCAGATCGATGACGATCACCCACCGTTTCCGTTCGATCTCGCGGTCGGACTCTGCGAGGAAGCACCGCCGACGCTGCTCCGCGATGCGGGAAGCGAGCCGATCCGCGGCGAGCAGCGTTTGACGTTGCAGGTCGAGCGTCAGAACGAGCGCTTCGTTATTCCGTGCCCGCGCGAACCGCAGTTAATCCGCATCGATCCGGGCGCGGGGATTCTCGGCAAGGTACGCTTCGCGCTCGGTGCGAGTGCGGCGGTGAATGTTCTCGCCGCCGATCCGGACCCGATCGCGCGAATTCGTGCCGCAGACGAACTCGTGCGCGACGAAGGAAGTGCGGCACGCGCCGCGCTCGCCGCGGCTTTTCAGCGCGAACCGTTCTGGGGAGTGCTCGCCGAAACGGCGCGCATGTTGGGCGCAAGCCGGGCTCCCTGGGCGCGCGATATCCTCCTCGCTGCGCTCGCGCACGCGCATCCGAAGGTGCGCCGCGCCGTTGCCGATGCGCTTGGGGTGTGGCGCGAAAGTTCCGTCGCCGATGCGCTGATCGTTCGTTCGCGCGAGGATGCTTCGTATCTCGTGTGCGCGGCGGCGGCGCATTCACTCGGCAAGACGCGCGACCCACGCGCGCTCGATCTCTTGGTCGCGCTCTCCGAACAGCAGAGTTGGAATGGAACGATCGAGGCCGGCGCAGTGCGCGGCTTGGCAGAACTTGCCGACGCTCGGGCCTTTCCGGCGATCCTGGCTGCATCGGCGCTCGGTCGCGATGAAGGGCTGCGGCGCGCGGCAGTCGCTGCGCTCGGACGGGCCGGCGAACTCGTCGAGACACAACGTCTCGCGGCGATCGACGCGCTCGTCGCCTTGCTCGACGATGAAGCATTTTTGGTGCAACTCGCCGCTATCTCGACGCTCGAGGGGTTGGGCGATGCCCGCGCGCTCGGTGCGCTCGATCGGTTGGCAAGAAGCGCGCACGACGGACGCGCGCGTCGCGATGCCGCCGAGGCTGCGATGACGATCCGAGACGGGCTACGCGTTCCCGCTCAGGTGGTGCATTTACGCGAAGATATCGACCGGTTGCGTGAAGAGCAGAAGAAGATCACCGAGCGAATCGCGGCTCTCGAAACTCCGTAAGCGCATAGCGATCGTAGCGACGCTGCTTTTTGCTGCGTACGCTTCGATCGTTCTTGTCTCTGCGGGGCTTCGCAAGCCCGAAGCGCCTCCGTCCGCGCCGCTGAGCATCGCTCGCGCGACGCCTATCCCCGTTCACCCTCCCGAGCGTTTCGTTCCGTGGAGCGCCTCAGCGCGTGCCGCGATTGCGCGCAAGATCGCGCGGCTCTTCGCGCCGTCGCTGCAGGGAGCGCATCGCTATAGCCTCCTCGTTCTCGACGAACGCGGAAACACGCTTTTTGCCGACCGTGCCGAGAGCACCGCTGCGCCGGCTTCAGCGCAGAAAATCATCGTTGCCGAGACGGCGTTGCGCGTACTCGGGCCAAACTTTCGATTCCCAACGCTCCTCGTCGCGCGCGCGCGCTATCGCAGCACCGCGCAGATCGGAACGCTCTGGGCGGTCGGCTCGGGTGACCCGAGCCTGCGTTCAAGCGATTTGCGGGAGGCTGCGATAGCGCTGCGCGCTGCCGGCGTCACCAGCGTTGCGCGCATCGCGATCGACCCGAGTGCAAGTCTCGGTGCGGAGATCAACCCACACTGGAACCCGGAGAACGACGGCGCCCCCTATCAAGCGCCGACCTCTGCGCTCTCCGTCGACGGCAATCTCGTCGAGTCGGTACCCGTCGGTGATCCCAATCGTCACGCTGCCGCGGTCTTGCGCGCGGCGCTGGTGCGCGCGGGCATTTCCGTGGGGACGCAAACGCTCGTTCGCCGCGCGCCGCTCACCGCTGCGGTATGGTGGAACCATCGCTCGGCGCCGTTACGCGATCTCGAGCGACACATGTTGGTGCAGTCGGATAATCATTATGCCGAACAATTGCTGCGTGCGGTCGCTCTGCGGCTCTACGGGCGTGCAAACGTCACCGACGGTGTTCGCGCCGAACGGGCATTGCTCCGACGCATGCACGTCCCGATGCCGGGAATGAAGTTGCTCGACGGCTCGGGATTGAGCCACGGCGATCGCGTCGCGGCGAGAACGCTGGCGACCATTCTCTTGCGAACGCGGGGTACCGGTGCATACGATCTGGATCCGCTCTTGGCGCGTGCCGATCTTGACGGGACGTTACAGGGTATCGATTTCGGCCCCGCCGACGGTCGCGTGCGCGCGAAGACGGGGCATCTCGACGACGCATCTTCGCTTGAAGGATACGTGCGGACGCGTCGGCACGGAGAGGTCATTTTTGCGTTCTTGGTTAACGGCTCGCCGGGTGATCCGGATAGATCGATGCGCCGCAGCGTTGAAGCGCTCTCGTTGATGTAAGAGTATCGTGACCGACGATCCGCTTACCGCGCAGAGCGCGCAGCGTGTTCTCGACCGCGCCTTGCGCGACGGCGGCCTCTTTGCCGATATTTTTTGCGAGCGACGATCGAACGTTCGCATGACGCTGCAAGAGGGCGCGATTCACGAAGCCGCGCTTTCGCAAACTTTCGGCGCGGGAGTGCGCGTGGTCGTCGGCGAGTCCGCCGGTTACGCGTACACCGAGGAAATCACCGAAGAGCGTCTGCTGGAGGCTGCTTCGCGAGCGGCGGCGATAGCGCGCCTCACCGCGGAAGGTTCCTCGCGCTCCGCGCAAATCGGATCGCTCGAGCGCTCGAGCGACCGGCTCTACGACCGCAGCCGAAGCGAGAATGCCGCTCCTCGCGAGTTGGCGGCGCTGCTCGAACGAACGGAGAGCGCGGCGCGCGCCGACGATTCCCAAATCGCCGATGTCAACGCGCACGTCGTCGACGAATTGCAAGAACTCTGGATCGCGCGCAGCGACGGGTTCTTCCGGTACGACCGGCGGCCGTTGGTTACTTTGGGCGTGCAGTGCATCGCGCGGCGCGGGAAAGAACGCGGAACCGGCTATTGCGCCGATGGCGGACGAACTTCGGTTGCATTTTTCGAATCGATGACTCCGGAGCAGATCGCCCGTGAATCGGCGCGGATTGCGCTGGTGAACCTCGACGCGCGCCCGGCTCCTGCTGGTGAGTTCGAAACATTGCTCGGTGCCGGCGGGGGCGGCGTGCTGTTGCACGAGGCCGTTGGACATGGGTTGGAGGGCGATTTCAATCGCCGAGGCGTCTCTCTCTATAGCGGGAGAATCGGCGAACGCGTCGCGAGCGAACTCGTCACGATATACGATGACGGTGATATTCCCGAAGAACGCGGAAGTACGTCGTTCGACGACGAGGGAACGCCGTGCGGCCATACAGTGCTCGTCGAAGGCGGTATATTACGCGGTTATTTGCACGACGAGCTCAACGCGCGTTTGATGGGAATGCGCTCCACCGGTAATGGAAGACGACAATCGTTTCGCCATTTGCCGCAACCTCGAATGTGCAATACCTATATGCCGCCCGGCAATGCAGATCTTGAAGAGATGATCGCATCGGTTGAGAACGGCATTTATGCAAAATCATTTGCCGGCGGGCAGGTCGACATCGGGAAGGGAGATTTCGTTTTTATGATCGCCGAAGGTTATCGGATCGAGCGCGGACGCCTCGGCGCGGCAGTAAAAAACGCAACGATCGTCGGTAACGGCCCCGATGCGATGACGAAGGTCACCGCCGTCGGTAACGATGCGCGCTTAGCCCGGCGGCATTACACCTGCGGCAAGGGCGGTCAGCACGTTCCCGTCGGGGTCGGTATGCCGACGGTAAAAATTTCGGCGATGAGCCTCGGTGGTACGGCAAGTGCGTGAGGCGGAGGCGCGGGAGCGAGCGCAACGCGCAGTCGAAATCGCCATGGCGATGGGGGCGAGCGAGGCGGAAGCGCGCATCGTTCTCGCGCGTCGCTTTAACGCTTCGGCGCGCGGCGAGCGCGTCACGCAACTCGATTTTTCGGAGGGCCGCAGCCTATCGATGCGACTCTTCATCGAGCAGCGGAAAGCGATGCTCGTCGGAACGCATTGGACCGACGACGAGATCCGTTCCGGTGTTGCAACCGCATTGGAGCAAGCACGCTTTGCCGGAGTCGATCCCTTTGCTGGACTCCCCGATCCGCAGAGCCTCCCAAGCCGCGATCTCGATCTTTTCGATCGCAAAATCGAAGAACGCCGCGATGACGAGCGCCTCGACGACGTTCGGAGCGTCGAACGTTCGATTCGCGAGGCGGATCGGCGCATCGATAATAGCAACGGTTCGCATTATAGCGATGCATGCGTGACGCTCGCGCTTGCAAACTCTCGCGGCATGGTAGGAAGTTATCGCGGCACGCAGGTCGGTATCTCGGCCTCGCCGGTCGCAAGCGATGGCGCCTATAAACGCACCGCGCATTACGGCAGCGCCGCGCGGTTTCTTTCTCGCGTCGATACTCCCGATGAAATCGCTCGCGAAGCGGTGCGGCGAACGGTCGCTTTTTACGGAGCGACGAAACCCAGAACGCAGACGACGACGATCCTCTTCGACCGGGAGGTTGCGGCGTCGGTACTCGACGATATTTTTTCGGCGTGCAATGCCGCAAACGTCGCAGTCGGAAATTCGTGGCTCGCGGGACGAACCGGAGAGCGGATCGGCAGCGATTTAGTGGAGATCCTCGACGATGGCACAATTCCCGGCGCGCTGGGCTCCTCGCCCTTCGATGCCGAAGGAACGCCGTCGCAGCGCACGCCCGTCTTCGAGCGCGGCATCCTCCGATCGTTCCTGTTCGACGCCTACTACGCACGGCGCTTAGGAGCGAAAAGCACCGGCAACGCCGTTGCCGGAGGAATCGGGCCGAATACCTTTTTCCTGGCACCGGGGAGCGCGAGCCTCGAGGAACTGATCGCATCGACGAAGCAGGGTATCCTGGTTTTGGAAACGATCGGCTTCGCTACCGAACATGCATCGGGGCTTTATAGCCGGGGCGCACGCGGAATTGCGATATGCAATGGTGAATTAGCAGAACCAATAGAAGAATTCACGATAGCAGCCCCGTTCCCCGAGATGCTGGCAGGCATAGACGCCGTCGCAAACGATCTCAAATTCGACGGATCGATCGCCTCTCCGAGTTTCCGGGTAGCTGAGATGCAAGTAAGCGGATCATCACCCGCACATTAGGAGGATCGAAGTCGTGGCGCAAGTTGCAATAAGTTTTACGCTCATCATGCGTGTCGAAATGCCGAATGAAACCGGCGCATTCGGCGTACTCGCCACGGCGATCGGCGATGCCGGCGGCGTTATCGCGGCGGTCGATATGCGGTCGGTGAATCGTTCGCGCGTCATCCGCGATGTCACGGTGAACGTCAGCTCCGAGCAGATCGGCAACGATGTCCGTCGCTGCGTGGAAGCGATCGAAGATGCGCGCATCATCAGTATCTCCGATTCGACCTTCCTCGCGCATCTTGGTGGAAAAATCCGCGTCGAGCCGAAAATCCCGGTAAAAACCCGCCAAGATCTCTCGACGGTCTATACGCCTGGTGTCGCGCGCGTTTCGATGGCGATCGCCGCCGACCCGAGCAAAGCATTTGCGCTGACGATCAAACGGAACTCAGTCGCGGTGGTCTCCGATGGTACCGCGGTGTTGGGGCTCGGCGATATTGGGCCGCTCGGAGCGCTGCCGGTGATGGAGGGCAAAGCGATGCTCTTCAAACAGTTCGCCGATATCGACGCGTTCCCGATCTGTCTCGATACGAAGGATGTCGACGAAATCGTCGAGACGGTCGTTCGTATCGCTCCTGTTTTCGGCGGTATAAATCTCGAAGATATCTCGGCGCCGCGTTGCTTCGAGGTCGAACAAAAATTAATCGAGCGACTCGATATACCGGTGATGCATGACGATCAACACGGGACGGCGGTCGTTATTCTTGCCGCATTGATGAATGCGGCGAAAGTGGTCGGAAAGGATTTCTCGAGCCTGCAGGTCGTCGTGTCGGGCAGCGGTGCTGCAGGAACTGCGACGATTAAAATGCTGCTCGGTGCTGGGGTGCGCGACGTCATTCCCGTCGACCGCGTCGGAGCGCTCAATCGCAGCGACCGGTACGATAATCCCCATTGGCGCTGGCTCGCCGAGAACACCAACCGCGAAAATCGCCGCGGTACGCTCTCCGAGGTGTTGAAGGGTGCCGATGTCTTCATCGGCGTCTCTGCCCCAGGGGTGCTGCAGCCCGAAGATATCGCGACGATGGGGCGCGACCCGATCGTTTTTGCGATGGCGAATCCCACGCCGGAGATCATGCCCGATGCGGCGGCACCCGTCGCCACGGTCATCGCGACCGGACGCTCCGATTTTCCGAATCAAGTCAATAATCTCTTGGCCTTTCCGGGCA
>DAIBFU010000047.1:0-13552 GCA_027422105.1 Vulcanimicrobiota bacterium
GGCGCCGTTCGCTCGATTCGTGCTTGGAGTGCGTCGGGGCTCTTGTCCGTCCGCCAGACGGGGCCAGCCGCGCGCTTCTTTCAGCGAGCGAATTTGCGCTCCGCATCCGGGGCGATTGCGTTCACCGCGAGCGCGTTATCGCCAAGCGCGAAAGTCAAGGCTGAATCCATGAGCGGCATCGTGCGAGTAAAAATAGAGGGCGGTGCTCTTCCCAATGCATCGGCAAGCTCCGTAAGCGGAAGCGCTCGAATTCTTTATCCGGCTCATTTTTCAAAATCGAAGAGTGCCAATAACGGCGCAGGAATCTTCGCCCGCACCATGAGTGGGTCGGTCATTGTCGATCTGTCGAAGTGTGCACATCGGTAGATGTTAAAAAGGATCTTCCACGCGCTGTTATTGATCGGCGCGATCTCGGTCGTCGATCCGACGGCACTATTCGCTGACACTCTTCCAAGCGTCCACGTTCCGATCGTTTCGTCGTCGCCGAAGAAAGCGGCGCAAAAGCAAAACGCCCTTTCTTGGGCTCGCGCGGCCGTCATCACGCTTGCGTACGATTTTACGAATCGACGCGTCGCTAAACGCCCGACGCTCGCTTATGTCGAACAAGACGCGACGGGCCTCGATATCACCTTTCGTGTCGAACAAACGTCTCCGGTTGTCGCATCGACCCGCAGCAACGGCCCAGGCGTGTTTGGCGACGACTACGTTCTCGTCGCGTTGGAACCGCAGGGCGTGCAGGGTTTTGCATATCAGTTTGTGGCAAATGCGCGCGGCGCGCGTTTTCAAACATCGACCGAGAACAGCGCATACACCCCACAGTGGACGGCTACCGGTCGACGCACAAAAAATGGTTATGTCGTAACGATGCATATCCCGTTTGCGATCATTCGAAGTAATGCGTCGCATGTGTGGACGGCGCAATTCGAGCGGTTTTCCGTTCATAGTAATTCCGTCGATGTCTGGAGTTATGACCGCAATGCTACGAACGCCGCCGATCCGCTCTATTCGGGAAAGCTCTACGGCGTCGGAACCGCCGTCGCCGCGCATCGTACTTCTGCTTCTCGCCCTGCCGCTCGTTTCCAGCCTTATCTTCTGGGAGTTGCGCGCTCTACGGCCTCGGGTGGTGCGACTTCACAGGTTGGGCTTGATATGGCCGTTCCCATTACCCCGACCGCCTCTTTTGTCGGTTCGTTTCATCCGGATTATTCAAATGTCGAAGTCGACCAGCAGAGCATTTCGCCGACGGCGTTTCCTCGCCAATACCAAGAAGTGCGTCCGTTTTTTACGCAGCTCGATAACGCATTTAACAATACAGCGGGTTGTGCCGCATGCCCGCAAACACTTTATACCCCGGCGATCCCCACGTTCCGGCAAGGATATGGCGTCGAGGGAACGCAAGGGCCCGTCACCTTTGCCGGTTTCGATGCCGTCGGCACGCAGCGTACCGATGTCGCCGACGTGGTCAACGTGGCGCGAACGACGAAACGCTGGTCCGGGCAGCTAGAACTCCAACGCGTCGCGGTGGATACGCCGAATTTTCTCGATACAACGAGTGCAATCAACGGGGGTGTTTCAAGCGCTCGCGGCCATTGGCTCGTCTATGGAAACTACGCGCGCGAGGGCGGCACTTTTGTGAGCGATCCCAGCCAGGCGCGCTACGGCGAGATTGGGGCCGCAATGCAAACCGCAACGACGGTGTTCCTCGTTGCGCGCCAGTTTGTAGGGGCGCAGTTCAATCCGGTCGACGGCTACGAAGCGCAATCCGATATCGGCGGTTATTTTGCGCTCGCTCAGCGGACGTATCATTTCTCAAAAGCATCACCACTTCTCGACGTGAATATCTTTGGGTCGACCGCGCGTTACTGGAATCACAATGCCCTGCCGGCACAGTCGAATGCTTCGTACCAGATCAATATCGATTGGAAGAGCCTTTGGTCGGTTCATCTCTTCCAACAAAGCCAGTTCGTTCTGGCTAGCAATGGGGAGTTTCTTCCGTTTAACGTCGGCAATGGTGTGGACGTCGGGTATAACTTAAACTCGAATTTTTCAAAAAGCCTGATGTACGCCGATGGGGCATATTATCACGGACACGCTTCTGCATGGCAGTTTTCAGATACGATGCCGGTGCGAAAAAAACTCAGTCTGTCGATAAACATGTACGAAAACCTGTATCAGTCAAACGAGGCTTCCGAACCGTCTTTTCGAGAATGGCTCAATGACGTAAACTTGAACTGGCAGTTCTCTCGCGACGCATCGCTTTCGCTTGGAGCGCGCCGCATCAACGGGATCAATCTCCCGACGTACTACGCGCCTCCAAATTTTACGCCGATGTTTGCTGATAACCTCAGCGCGGCGTTTCATTATCTCCACGGCCACAACGAATTTTATTTGGTCTACGGCGACCCGAATGCATTCACAACGACCCCGGCGGTCTTCTTCAAATGGATTTTTTATGCCGGGGCGGGCAAAGGCAGCTAGAGCGCGCCGCATCATCGCACGGCAGGCAGGTCATGCCTTCTGTTTGCTGGCGTTGAGGTGGCCGCTCGCGTCGAGGGAGAGTTCGCGGATGCTTCCGCCGCGCTCGCGGCGATTCGGGCGCTCTCGGGGCGAGCCTGGCAAGGAGCGAGGGGGGCTTGGGCGAATCGACCGCTCTTAGCCCTGGGATCGGCGATTTGCCGTTCTCCGTTGGCCGGGCTCTGCCGGCCACACTCAAGATCGAGGGATTGCGCTTTCTATGAATGTCCGTTTTCGGCGTGCGCACCGCGCACTCTGGAAAGCCGCTAGCGCGCTGGTCGCGCTTACGGCGATCGTTGCGATGCTCGCACCGCCGAACGCTTCCTCCGCCGTCACACCGAAGATCGTTTCGGTTGACGTCACGGGGAATCTCCACGTACCAACGTCGGAGATTATGGCGGTCGTGCAGGCGCGTCCCGGCGAAACCTACGATCCGAAGATCGTGCAGGAAGACCTAGCGCGGATCAACGCGCTCGGGTACTTCTCGGCGATCGCCCCTCCGTTAATTCGGCTGCGCCCGGGCGGAGTCGCGATTACTTATCGCGTCGTCGAGAACCCGGTGATTTCGAAAATTTCGTTCGTCGGCAACAAAAATGTGCCGACCAACACGCTGCTGGCATTGATGGACAGCGCGCCGGGGCAGGTCTTCAACGGTAATACGCTACGCTCCGACTTGCTGAAGATTAATAGCTACTACGAACGCATCGGGTACGGCGGTCAGTTGCCGACGCATATTAAGGATGTCAATCTCGATCCGAAGACCGGCGCGCTTACGCTGACGGTTCAGGAGGGTTTGACGATCCGCAAGGTCATCATCGGTGGTGACCCGGTGATTCCGGCGCCGTTGATTCTTTCGAAAATTAGCGTGAAACCCGGTGTCGTCTACTCCGACGCGCTCCGGCAAAAAGATTACAAGGCGATCTCGGCGCTCTATAAAAAATATTCGCTCTTCGTCGGAAACTTCGTCGGCGGTATCGAGCCGTCGTCGATCAACCTGAAGAACGACACTGCCGACGTGAAATACGACGTATACGTCGCGCGCGTCGCCGCAGTCGAAATTACCGGTAACACGAAGACGAAGGACGAGGTTATCCGCCGACAGTTGCGGTTACGCCCCGGCATGCTCTTGACGCGGGCGGCGATCAAATACGATCTCCAACGTCTGCAGAACACGCAATTCTTCTCAAACGTCAAACCTGACGTCAAGCCCGGCCCCGACCCCAAACACCCAGAGGACGTCACCGTCGTCTGGAAAGTGACGGAACAGAAGACCGCGCAGGCGCAGATCGGCTTCGGGTACTCCGGCGGCATCAACGGCCAGGGGCTCTATGGCGATCTTGGTTATCAGGACAACAACCTGCATGGCACCGGTAACGGCGTCGGCGTTCAATTTCAGCGCAGTATTCGCACCTCGTCGGTCCAGGCGTCGGTGACGATCCCCTACGTCGGCAATACGGCGAAGTCGCAGAAATACAGTCTCTCCGGATCGCTCTTTAGCAATACTTCGACCTATTACTACCCGGTGTACGCCGTTTCGCAGTCGTCATTCAGCGCGATCTCGCCGACCGTCGGAGCGACGCCGCAGCCAATACCGGTGACGCTCTACCCCTCGCTCGGCGTCTCGTCGATCTCCGGCGTGGCCGCGACGAACACCAACAGCGCCTTAGGCGGTGCTCTCCAAGTAGGCCGCCGTCTCAACGACTTCACACAGATAACGGCGGGCGTTGGAGCGCAGACGATTCGCTACAGTACGATCGTTGGGTCTCCGTACTACTTCCAATCGAACGTTCAACCAAACGTCTTCGTCGGCGCGACTCCCAGCCCGTTGAGCAACCTCAATCTCAATGCGACAAATACGCTCGGCGTCTCGGCGAGCTCGATCGCCAACGTCAACACCGGAGCGCCCTATCGCCTCGATACGCTCTCGCTCGGTGCATCGACGCTAACGCTCGACGACTACGTGGAACCTCGGCGCGGCGTCAATGCGAACTTTACCGAGACGTTCTCCTCCCCGGCGATCGGCTCGAGTTTCACCTTCACGCAGAGCGTGCTCGACGTCGCGAAATTCATTCCGGTTCGCCGAACGGCGACGATCGGGCTGCACTTCCTCGGAGAGCTCTCGACCGGCGCAATTCCGCCAAGTAATCTCTTCAGTTTCACCGACCAAACGTTGCGCGGCTACAATCAAATCTTCTACGGTACCGACGCTGCGCTTTTCCAAGCCGAGTTTCGGCAGCCGTTGAGTATCGATCGAAACCTTATTCTCGCGGCATTCGTCGACCAAGGAGCGTTTCGCATTCGTGGCGCGTCGCCGATCCTCGACCCGTACACCAATCGGATTGCGAGCTATCCCGGAGATTGGACGCTGCGTTCCGACTACGGGCTCGGCGTTCGATTTAACGTTCCGCAACTCGGAAACCGCGTCGTTCGCATCGATTTTGCGAAGGGTATCAACGGATTCCACACCAGCTTCGGCCTCGGCGAAGCTTTCTAGCACCGCTCGTCTTTAGGACTTCGAGAAGGACATCATGAAACACCGCATACTCGCAATCGTCGCACTTCTTTGCGCGGTCGGGGTCTTCATTGCCCCATCGGCGATCGCCGACGATCTCACCGACGTTGGAACGATCGCTCAGTCGTCGATCGCATCTCTGCCGGCGTTTGTCAGCGCGAACCAAAAGCTTACCGCCATCGCTTCGCAGATGCAGCAACAGGAATCTGCACAGATGAAGAATGCGACGAACGATGCGCAGCGTCAGCAAATTCAATTAGAGTTCTCGCAACGCTTCAACGATAAGCAGAACGAGATTCTTGGGCCGTTGCTCCAGCGCGTGCAGCTTGCACTTGCTGCCGTTAGCGCAAAACGCAAACTTACGGTCGTCGTCGACCGGCACATCGTCGTTTACGGCGGTCAAGACATCACCACCGACGTCCTCAACTTGGTCACGGGCTCGCAGGCGATTCCGTCCGTAACGGCAACGCCGGCGCCTTCGCCGATCGGTTATGTGGACCAGAGTGTGCTCGATAACGGGTTGCCGCGAGTGAAAGCGGCCAACGACGCCTTTGCGAAGTACGCTCAGCAGCAACGCGCGATCTTCTCTGCGAAAATGAAAAAGGCAACGACCAGCGCGGAAAAACAGCAGATCTCCGTCGACTTCAACAAAGTTCTCGCCGACGAACAGAACAAGCTTCTTAAACCGCTGGTCTCGAAAGTCCGCGCAGTCACGGCAACGATCGCAAAGCAAAAAAATCTGCTCGTGGTCGTCGATAAGGGCGACGTCGTTTTCGGCGGCACGGATATCACGCAAGAAGTGAGGAATGGCCTCAATCACTAGGCTTCTGGCGGGCGTACTTTTGGTCGGCGTGGTTGCCTGCAGCCACGTCGATGTTTCTTCGCCCAACATTCGCGGTATTGCGTATGTCAATACCAATAAGGCGATGAAAGCGCATCCGCTGTATCAGCAACTGCAAGATATCGATGCGTCCATCGCTGCGATCGATCTCGCTGCAGCCGAACCGATGGTTCCGAAATCCCCCGAAGAAATGAAGGCGGATGTTGCGAGTATCAAGGCGCAACTTGCACGGGCCGAGCAGCAGAGCACCGACGCAATCGCAGCGCTACAGAGCAGTATGGCGAAGGAAGAACGCGTCGAGGTCGCAGCAGCGCTCCGTTCGGCGGGCCTGAATGCAGCCGCTCAGGCCTATGAATCGGCACCGTTGATTTCCTCGGCAGCTCAGGCGCAAGCGATTGAACAATCTGCAGCAAACGATCTGCAGAGCTATCAGAAATCGGTTGTGGAACAGGGCCAAGCGACGATGGGTGCACTCGAAATGCGCTTGCACGAACAGGCGCAGGGGCGCTTTCAGACGCGGGCCGCGCAGTACGCTCGCGAGGAATCGGACCTCTCGTTGAAGCTATCGCAACAAGATGCGGACCAACGCCTCGCGCTGCAAACGAAACTAAACAACCTGGCGCTCAACGACGCGCAGCGAAAGTCCCTAACGGCACAGCTAAAAGCAATCGACCAAAACGAGAAATCGCAGGTCGATGCAATGCGTGCGCGCCACCAAAGGGAACTTCATGCCTACCAAGACCGATTGCAAGCCGGGATCATGAAGCGGATTCACGCGCATGCGTCGGAATTACAAGCGCAAACCCAAACGCAGCTGCAAGCGCGTCAAAAGCAAGTGTCGCAGCAGTTAGCGGCGCTCTCCGGTCCGCGCCTTCCGGCGAATTTGCCGGCTGCAACCAAGGCGCAGCTCCAACAGATTGCGTCGAACTTACAACAACGCTATCAAACCGAACTCGCAACAATTTCCAATCGCTTCAACCAAACGCGTAGCGATTTGGAGGCGCAGTACGAATCGCTTAACGGCATGGATGTCGGTGCCGTCGGTGCTGCGAAACAGCAGCGAGATAAACTCGCTAAAGAGCGCAACGATCTCTATAAAAAGATCGAAAACCAAATTGACGCTGCGGCGCAGCGAATAGCAAAACGTGACGGTTTTTCCGTTGTACTCCTCGACCCCATCGCACATCCGGGAGGCTACGACCTCACCGGAGATGTTATCTCCTCTCTCAAGAGCACAGGAACGTGAAGAAGAGCATTATCGCACTTGCCGGACTTATCACCATCGTCGGATGCGCTTCGACGAGCCCCGTCGGGCTCGTTGATATCAATCGCATTACCGCGAATTGGACCGAGTTCCAGACCGACCAAAGCCATCTGTTAGCCGAAGAGAAGCGCATTGCGACGAGTTCCGCGAGCAATGCTCAAAAGGCAAGCGAGGCTGCTGCGCTGCAGAAGAAATACGGCGCATTAACCGTTGCGCTTACCAATCAAATTCGGGCTGCCGCAGAAAAAGTGGCTGCGAAGAAAAACATGAAGCTCGTGCTGACGCGTGAAGGCGTCGGGTACGGTGGAACCGACATCACCGCCGAGGTAGAAAAAATACTCGGTATCACCGAAACGGCTTCGCCGAAACCCTCAGGCTCGTAAGCGCAGTGCTCGGGAAGCTCGGCGAGATCGCCCGGCGCCTGGGCGGTACGGTTATCGGTGATGCGGGAATCGAGATCCTCACGGTCAGCGCAGTCGATGAGGCCGGCCCGGGCTCGCTGACGTTCGCCGTCGATGCACGCTATCTGCAGGCGGCGATGCGCAGCAACGCCGCCGCGGTCCTCGCCGACGCGCGAGCGATCCCCGAGCAGGCGCCGAGCAGCAAGCCGCTGATCGTCGTCGAGGATGCGCGCATCGCACTGGTCGGGTTGCTCGCATCGTTGCGCGCACCGCGTCCGGTTGGGCCGCATCGCGACCCATCCGCGGTGATCGATCCCACGGCGGTCGTCGCTGCGACGGCCTATATCGGGCCGCACGTCACGATCGGTCCTGACAGCGAGATCGCTGACGATTGTGCGCTGGAAGCCGGCGTCTATGTCGGTGCCGGGGTAAAGATCGGCGTCGGAAGTTGGCTCTACCCGCACGCGCGCGTCCTCGATCGCTGCGTGTTGGGAGCCGGAGTCGTCCTCTATCCCGGGGCGACAATCGGAAGCGAGGGCTTCGGTTGGGCCTTCGTCGACGGTCGTCTGGAACGCATTCCGCAGGTCGGCAACGTCGAGCTCGGAGATCGGGTCGAGATCGGTGCAAATAGCTGCGTCGATCGCGCACAGACGGGAAGTACGCGCGTCGGTGAAGGGACGAAGATCGATAATCTCGTGCAGATCGGGCACAATTGCCGGCTCGGCAAACACAGTGCGTTCGCCGCGCTCGCCGGACTCGCAGGCTCCACGGTGGTCGGTGATTACGTGCGCGTCGGCGGACAGACCGGATTCAAAGGACACATTACGGTCGGGTCGCGCGTCACGATCGGCGGGCAGAGTCAAATTTGGAGCGACGTTCCCGACGACGCATTTGTTTCCGGCGCTCCCGCGCGCGACCATCGCGAGCGCCTTCGGCTGGAGGTAGCGATTAAAAATCTGCCCAAGTTGACGGCACGAGTCGATGCACTCGAACGGGCCGCGCGCGAGCGCAACGAAGGCTAGCTTTATTTCGTGACTGAAAAAACACTCGCTTCATCGTTTCATTTTTCTGGCGTCGCGCTCCATACGGGTGCACAAGTGAACGTCGAGGTGGCGCCTGCCGCGGCAGGGGCGGGCATCACCTTCGTGCGTGACGGCGTCGAGATTCCCGCCTTGGCCGAAAACGTCGTCGAAACGTCGCGTGCGACGGTACTCGGGATGAACGGTACGACGGTCTCCACGGTGGAGCACTTGCTCTCGGCGCTTCTCGGCATGCAGGTCGGAAATGCGCGGATCGTGATATCCGGGCCGGAGGTTCCGGTCGTCGATGGGAGCGCGCAGTGGTTCGTTGGGCAGATCGAACGCGTCGGCGTCCGGGATCTCGCCGTGCAACGCGCCACCATATCGCTTGAGGAACCGATCGTCGAACGCGACGGCGACCGTCTGATCGTCGCGCTTCCCGCGAAACATTTTTCGTTGCGATGCATCGTCGATTTTCCACACCCGGTCGGCTCGGAGTATCTGGCGTTGACGCTCGACGAATCGACCTATGCACGCGAAATCGCGGGCGCGCGCACGTTCGGCTACCTCCACGAAGTTGAGGCACTCCGCGCACGCGGGCTCGCCCAGGGTGGTTCGCTGGAAAATGCGGTCGTTTTCGGTCCGGACGGCCCGCTGCAAACGCTGCGCTGGTCGAACGAAGTCGTCCGCCATAAAATGCTTGATTTGATCGGCGATCTCGCCCTCGTCGGCGCTTGGCCGCAGTGCGAGATCGTTGCCGTGAAGAGCGGGCACGCGTTGCACGCTCGTATGTCGTCGCGCTTGCGCGAACGATTGCTTTCCAAGCCGCTCTCGGAGGCCTCTTCATCGTGACAAACGAGATGGACATTCGGCAGATTCTTGAAATTTTGCCGCACCGCTTCCCGCTGCTCTTGATCGATCGCATCCTCGAACTCGAACCGATGGTGCGCGCGCGTGGCTACAAGAACGTTACGTTCAACGAGCCCGTCTTTACCGGACACTTTCCCAGCAATCCGTTGCTGCCCGGCGTATACATGCTCGAGGCGATGGCGCAGCTCGGTGGCTGCGTGGTGATGGAGCCCGGCGAGTTCGCTCGTAAAACGCCCTATCTCGCCGGTATCGATCATGCAAAATTCCGTCGTCCGGTCATACCCGGAGATCGCTTGATGATGGAGGTGCGATTAACGCGGCATCGTCGCAATATCGGCTGGGTTGAAGCCGAGGCGAGCGTTGACGGCGAATACGTTTGCTCTGCCGAGCTGATGTTCTCGATCGCCCCCGATCCACGCGTCTACGGTGCCGAAGCATCGGTTCTAACGGCGTAGGATACCATGATCCATCCTACCGCAATCGTTCACCCCGAAGCGCGCATCGGCCGAGGCGCAGAGATCGGCCCGTATTGCGTGGTCGGAAAGCACGTTTCTATCGGCGAGCGAACGCTCTTGCAGGCGCACGTGGTCATCAACGGTTGGACGGCGATCGGCGACGATTGTACGATCTATCCGTTCACGACAATCGGCGCCGCATCGCAAGATCGTAAGTATCACGGCGAACGCGCGTACACGCGCATCGGAAATCGCACGACGATTCGCGAGTACGTTAGCATCCAGCGCGCAACCGGTAGCGAAGAAGTGACGGCGGTGGGCGACGACTGTCTGCTGCTGGCATACGTTCATATCGCGCATAACTGCGTCGTCGGAAATCATGTGACGATGAGTAACCTCGCGCAACTTGCAGGGCACGTCGTCGTGCGCGATCATGTTACCATCGGCGGTATGGCCGGCGTTCACCAGTTTACGCGCATCGGCGATTACGCGATGCTCGGCGGCGCGAGCAAGGTGACGAAAGATGTTCCGCCCTTTCTTTTAGTTGAGGGCAATCCGGCTGAGGTGTACGGGCTCAACAGCGTTGGGTTGCGACGCGCCCAATTTTCCGTCGAAGACCGTAACGAGCTCCGCGCCTTCCACGATTTGCTCTACAAAGCGAATTTGAACGTTTCACAAGCCGTCGAAAAGATGAAAGAGCGCGTGTCGACCGATGCGGGGCGGACCTTCGTAGCTTTCTTGGAGGAGCCGCCAAACGATTCGAGCCGCGGCATCCTCAAATAAGAGCGGCCGGTGATCTCGCCGCGACGGATTTTTTTCTCGACCGGTGAGCCGTCGGGAGAGTTCGCTGCACTCGCATTGGGTGAAGCGATGCGCGCTGCGGACCCCGCGCTCCGTTTTTCCGGAATCGGTGCCGAGGGTATGCGCGCTGCAGGCTGGGAGCTCTACGCCGATCACACCGGCTGGGCGAGCCTCGGACCACTCGCTGCAATTCCGCGTATTCCGAAATTGCTGCGCGAGATGTGGAAATGCGCGCGGGATCTCGCGGCCGCGCCGCCGGACCTCGTCGTTCTCGTCGATTTTGGTGCCTTTAACGTTCGATTGGCAAAAGAGCTTCGCGACAAATATCGTTACGTCGGGCCGATTCTCTATCTTTTTCCGCCGGGTGCGTGGCTCGACGATCCGGGCCCGGCGCGTGCGGTTGCAGCGCGGGCGTTCCCGCTCACGGGATTTGCGCACCAAGAGGCGTTTTATCATTCGTTGAACCTGCCGATTGCGTTCTTCGGCCACCCGCTCGCGCCGCGCATTGCCTCGCGTCCGCAACGCATCGCTCCACCAAGCGATGGCGGCACGCTCGCGCTGCTGCCCGGAAGCCGACGCGACGAAATAGCGCGGCTTGCCCCGCGTCTGCGTGAGGCACTCGCGTTGGTTCGGCGTACGCGGCCGCGCGTTCGTGCCCGCGTTGGTGCCTCCGACGCCGCGGCGCGGACGCTCTTAGAGAAGGTCTTCCGGGACGTCGAGGGGACGGAAATCGTCGACGGGTTGCAAACGGCGATCCGCGATGCCGATGCTGCATGGGTGGCATCGGGCACGGCGGTTTTGGAGACGACGCTGAGCAACGTGCCGACGATCGCCCTTTACGCGATCACGCCGTTGCTCGCTGCGCACGCGCGTCGCCTGATGCGTCGCCCGTACATCACGTTACCGAATCTGATTCTCGACCGCGAAGCGATTCCGGAGTTGCTGCAAGAGCGAGCGACCCCGGCGGAACTTGCCGCCGCGATGGAGCGCATCTTGCGCGCTCCCGAGGAATGGTATCGTTCGGTCGATGCTCTCCGCGATGCTCTCGGGCCCGCCGATGCGCTCGATCGTTGCGCGCGCTACGCGCTTGAAGCGGCAAGGGTGCGATGATGCGCATCTATCACACCTCGGATATGCACGACCGACAGGGCTTTGCGCCTCGGCTTGCAGCGTTGCGTCAACGCGCACCGGGTCTGCTGGTCGACTGCGGCGATTCGCTGCGCGGCAGTCAAACGATCTATCGCCGCGACGAACCGATCGTCGCCGAAATCGACGCCGCGGGATACGACCTGCAAGCAATGGGGAATCGCGAGTTCCACTATCTCTTCGGAGCGGTTCGGGCGCGCGCCGCAATGATGAAACACCCGCTGCTTTGCAGCAATCTCGTCGATACCAAGGGACGCACGCTTCCCTTTCGTACCGAGCTGGTGTTGCCGTTGGAACGACCGACGCATTTTCTCGGTCTGCTCGTCACGCAGTATCCGGTGGGCAGCCCATGGGAGCGCATTTTCGGTTGGCGGTTCCTCGACCCGATCGAGGTCGTGCGCGAGTACGCGCAGCGTCTTCCAGCCGGGGAGTCGCTCGTCGTACTCTCGCATCTCGGGCTTGCGATGGATCGCCGTTTAGCCGCAGCGGTGGAGGGTATCGACCTGATCCTCGGTGGGCATAGCCACGACACGCTGTTCGCGCCGGAGTATGTCGGCGAGGTGCCGATCGTCCATGCAGGGCCTTACGCACGGTATGTTTCGCAAACCGACCTCGAATACGATGCGGGATCGCGACGCCTTCGCATAGGTAATTTCGAGTTGTTGCCGCTCCTCGGCGAGCCGGAGTAGTATGCGCGTATTACTCGTCAGCAACGGGAACGGTGAAGTCGCGATCGCGCAGCGCATTGCGATCGCATTGCACGAACGCATTCCCGGGGTCGTCCTCGATCATTTTCCGCTCGTCGGTGCGCCGCAATCGACGGCGGAGGCGAACGTCGTCGGGCCGCGCGCGGCGCTGCCCAGCGGCGGACTGATCGCAATGTTCAACATACGCAACATTTTCAACGATATCGCCGGAGGGCTGCTGGGGCTCACGATCCGTCAACTGCGCTTTTTGCGCGCGCAGCACGGATGCTACGATCTCGTAATAGCCGTCGGCGATACCTTTGCGCTCTTTATGGCGCTGAAAATGCGAGCGCGCACGATTTTCGTGGGCACGGCAAAGAGCGTGAACGTTGCTCGATACGGACCGATGGAGTTGCGAACGATGCGCGCCGCGGAGTACGTGTTCGTCCGCGACCGGGCGACCGCGGAGGATTGTCGCGCGCGCGGGCTCGATGCGGTCGACGCGGCGAATGCGATTGTCGATCTCCACGACCGCGATACGATCGTCGATCTCCATCTCTCGCCCGATGAAGAGCTCGTGCTGCTTCTTCCCGGTAGTCGCGAGGGCGCATACGAAGAAGCGAGCGCGCTTGCCGCGGCATTCGCCCAAGCGCGTCGGCACGGTGCAAATATCGTCGGCGCACTCTCGGTTGCGCCACGCCTCGATGCGCAGCGATTTATCGCGCGGCTCGTCGCTGATGGTTGGCGCTATACGGAAGCTGAGCCGGCACCGTTTTTCGAGCGCGACAATACGCGAATATTGCTGTGGCGAGCAGGCGTCGGCGGGCTCCTCGCACATGCCTCGCTCGTCTTCGGGCAGGCCGGCACAGCGAATGAAGCTGCGGCAGCAGCGGGTATCGCGGTAGCCGCGATCGACGACGGGCGCACGCGGGCCGAGCGGTGGTATCGTATGCGACAACGCGCGTTGCTCGGCGATGCAATGCTGATGGTGTCGAGCGATCCACGCTCCGCGGGCGAACAACTTGCGGTGCTGCTTGCTGATC
>DAIBFU010000048.1:0-13316 GCA_027422105.1 Vulcanimicrobiota bacterium
GCGCCGAGCGCGTTCTGCCGGCGATCGAGTGGCCGCTCTACGTTGACGACGTCGTCGCAATCGAGCGCCTCAAGCGAGAGCGCAACGCTGTGGTATTGGCGCACAACTACCAGGTTCCCGAGATCTTCCATCTTGTTGCCGATATCGTCGGCGACTCGCTGACGCTCGCGATTGAAGCGGCAAAGACCGAGGCCGAGACGATCGTGCTGTGCGGCGTACACTTTATGGCCGAGACGGCAAAGCTCGTCAACCCGGAAAAGCGCGTGCTCGTGCCCGACCTGCGCGCCGGTTGCTCGCTCGCCGAATCGATTACCGCCGTCGACGTGCGCTTGTTGCGCGAGCGCTATCCCGGGGTGCCGGTCGTGACGTACGTCAACACCTCCGCCGAAGTGAAAGCGGAATCCGATGTCTGCGTGACCAGCGGCAATGCATTGCACGTCGTCGAAGCGCTCGGCGTACCGCGCGTCATTTTTCTGCCCGACGAATATCTCGCGAAGTACGTTGCTTCGCAGACGACGGTGGAGATTATTGCGTGGAAGGGACATTGTGAGGTTCACGAACGCTTCACTCCCGAAGAAATTCGCGCGTTCCGTCGTGACGATCCGAACCTGCGCGTGTTGGCGCACCCGGAATGTCCACCAGGCGTACTTGCCGAGGCCGATTTCGTCGGCTCGACCCAGGGGATGGTGGAGTTCGCCGAGAGCGAATCGCAGCGCGGTCGCGCCGAAGGGATCACGCCGCGTATCGTGATGATTACCGAATGCTCGATGGCTGATAATGTTGCCGGCAGCGTCCCGAATGTGGAGTTCGTTCGGCCATGCAATCTCTGCCCGCACATGAAGCGCAACACGCTGGCGAAGGTGCGGCACAGTTTGGAGAAGATGGAGTACGAAGTGAACGTTGATTCCACCGTAGCGGTGCGCGCGCGTCGCGCAGTCGACCGCATGCTCTCCTACGGCCGCCCTCCGAAAGCACCGTAATGCGCGAGCGCGCCTACGACGTAGCAGTCGTCGGAGCCGGAATCGCCGGGTTGATGGCGGCGTTTAAGCTCGCGCCATTGCGCATTGCCGTGCTCTGCAAACGTTCGCTCGGAAGTGGAGCGGCGACCGATTGGGCGCAGGGTGGTATTGCCGCGGCGGTCGGCCGTGACGACTCGCCGGAATTACACGCGCAAGATACCCGCATGGCGGGTGCGGGGCTCAGCGAGCACTCGATCGCCGATATTCTTGCACACGACGCTCCGGCACGAATCGAGGAGTTGCTCGAACTCGGTGCCGCTTTCGATCGCACCGCCGACGGCGAACTCGCGCTCGGGCACGAAGCGGCGCATCAACGGCGACGCATCGTCAAAGCCGGCGGCGATGCAACCGGGCGCGAAATTCTGCGTACGCTTATCGCGGCAGTCGCCGCGTCGGACCACATCGATATCATCGCCGACAGCATCGTCGAAGACTTGCTTATCGACGGCGAACATCGCGTCGCGGGAGTCGTTGCGCGTTCGCGCGATCTCGGCGAACGATTTATCGTGCGTGCGCCCGCAACGATCATCGCCACCGGCGGTATCGGTCGACTCTATCGAGCGACGACCAATCCGGTCGACGCGAGCGGCGACGGCATCGCTATGGCCGCGCGCGCCGGTGCGATGCTCGCCGACATGGAGTTCGTGCAGTTTCATCCGACCGCACTTGCGATCGGCCGCGACCCGATGCCGCTGATCACCGAAGCGATTCGTGGTGAGGGAGCGCTGCTGGTCAACGATCTCGGGGAACGCTTTATGACGGCGATTCACGACGATGCGGAGCTCGCCCCGCGCGATGTCGTCGCGCGCGCGATCTTCGAACAGATACGAGCGGGGCGCAGCGTGGGCCTCGATGCGCGCGATGCGATCGGAGATGCATTTCCCGAACGCTTTCCGACGGTTTTTGCTTTTTGCACCTCGGCGGGAATCGATCCGCGCAGCGCGCGCATTCCGGTTGCTCCCGCGGCACACTATCATATGGGCGGCGTCGCAGTCGACGAATGGGGGCGTTCTTCGCTGCGCGGCCTCTGGGTCTGCGGTGAAGCGAGCGCAACCGGCGTTCACGGCGCTAATCGGCTCGCGAGTAATTCGTTATTGGAAGCGATGGTCTATGCATCTCGCGCCGCCGACGATATCCGTGGAGCGGCGCTCGAACCAACCGGACCGACCCCGCTGCCGATTCCTCCGCACGATAGCTCGCCGCGCCTCGCACAAGCGGTGCTCGATCTGCGCAACGTGATGTATGCAGATGTCGGCTTGCTACGCGATGCCCACGGGCTACGCAATGCGCTCGCGCGGATCTCGACGCTCGCTTCGGAGTTTCCAAACGCGCTGGGCGAACTGCGCAACTTGCTCGTCGTCGCGCACGCGATCGCTTCGGCTGCGCTTGCACGAGAGGAGAGCCGCGGCAGTCACTACCGGCTCGATTTCCCGCACTCCGACGAAGCTTTTGCAAAGCGATCCTTTACGAAAGGCGCAACGTATGCGTAAGCCGCACCGACTGCTCGTCGAACCGATCGTTCGCGGTGCGTTGCTGGAAGATCTTGGGCGCGGCGGAGATCTCACCGGGGAAGCAATTTTTCCCGCCGGGCAGCGCGCAACCGGTGCGATCGTGGCGCGGAAGCCCGGCACACTCGCCGGAATCGATGCCGCGCTCCTGGCGTTCGAACTACTCGATCCGCGCACGGACGTGCTCGACGCACTCGAAGACGGCTCGCAGTTCGCAGCGGGAGCGATGCTCGCTCGCGTCGCCTGCGACACGCGCGCATTGCTTGCAGGCGAACGAAGCGCCCTCAATGTGCTCGGGCATCTTTGCGGCGTGGCTACCCTGACGCGGACCTATGTCGAGGCGGTCGCGGGAACCAAAGCGCATATCGTCTGCACGCGCAAAACGACGCCGGGCCTGCGGGTGTTGGAAAAATACGCCGTGCGCTGCGGTGGCGGCGAGAATCATCGCTTCGCACTCGACGACGCGGTGTTGATCAAAGATAACCATATCGCGCTTTCGGGCTCGATTCATCGCGCCATCGCGGCGGTTCGCGCCGAGATCGGTCACATGGTGAAGATCGAGGTGGAGGTCGATACGCTCGATCAGCTACGCGAAGTGCTCGCCGAACCGGTCGACGCGGTGCTGCTCGATAACATGTCGCCGGAGATGCTGCGGGAAGCGGTCGCGGTTGTCGGCGGTCGGCTGGTCACCGAAGCAAGCGGCGGCGTCGACCTCGCCCGTGTCGGCGAGATTGCCAAGAGCGGCGTCGATCTTATCTCGGTCGGCCGCATCACGCATAGCGCACCGAGCCTCGATATCGGCCTCGATATCGCGTCGTAACGCCGCTGCGTTGCAGCAGCCGCAATGTCAGCCCGAGTAGATCGCGAAGCGATCGTATCGAGGGCGGTGCAACGGCGCCTCGATTCGCCGCTGCGCGGCTACTCGGCGTGACACGGAGTTACTCAGCGTGACAGCGCAGCGATCGCGAGGCGCTAGCGCAGCGCGAACAGTTGTGTCGCCACGATCGCGCCGATCCCCACGAGCATCGCCGTACCGACGATCGCCCATGCGACCGGCAGCGCAAGCGTCTCGCCGCGACGCAGGGCGCGATCGGTGAGCGCGTAGCGCATCGCTCCAGCGATCCCGAAGAGTACGCCGACGATCGCCATGACGACGCCGAACCATGAGGCCATGCCCTCATTTACGCTGGTTTTTAGGTGAAGTACCCCCGAAAATTCGCGCAGAACGAGCGAAAAACGTGCGATAACGAAGCCGAACGCGATAAACGAGAGCGAGGTGCGGACGTACGAGAGAAAGGTGCGCTCGTTTGCAAGTACGTCGTTGGGCTTGATATCGGAGGGTTGAAACATGTCGCGCGGTTACGCTTTAGAGGCGGACGTTCCTCGCCCAAACGCGAAGAAACGCCCTATGAGCGAGCTACAAGAACGCGCGAGCCACGACCCCGATAACCCGCAGGCGCTGATCGATTTTATGTCCTCCGGCTGGCTGCACCAGGCCCCGGTCCGCAAGACGCACCCCGAGATCGGCCGCTTCCAGGCGAGGCGCTGCGAGCTGGCCGCCCGTTTCCAGGGCGAATACTTGGTGCTGGCCGCCGGCGGCGAGCATGTGCGGGCAAACGACACGCAATTTCGCTTCCGTCCCGATAGCGATTTCGCGTACCTCATGGGGGGCGGCGAGGCCGACGAATTGCTCGTTCTGGAGCCCGATGGAAGCAATCACCGCTCGCGGCTTTTTACCGCGGCGCACAATCGCGGCACGGCGGCGTTTTTCACCGATCGCGTACACGGCGAGCTCTGGGTGGGTCGTCATCGCGGTCTTGAGGAGAGCCAGGCTTACTACGCCGTCGATTCCGTCGCCGATCTTTCCGAAAAAGCCGCATATATTCAGGATATTCACGCATCCGGTAAGCGCGTGCGCGTACTCGGTGAAGATGAAGAACTCGGGCAGGTGCTCGGCGATATGCGGCTCATCAAAGACGAGTACGAGATCGCCGAATTGCGAAAAGCCGTCGAAATTACCAAGCGTGGTTTCGAGGATGCAATTCGCGTCATGCGCGCCGGGCGCGGCGAGCGCGCGATCGAAGCCGCATTTTGGGCGCGCGCGCGCATCGAAGCGAACGATGTCGGCTATCTCACGATCGCCGCGGCCGGGCATCATGCCTGCACGCTCCATTGGAATCGGAACACCGGCATGCTCGAATCGGGCGCGTTGTTGTTGCTCGACGCCGGTGTCGAGTGTGACTCGCTCTATACCGCCGATGTAACGCGCACCTTGCCCGTCGGCGGTCGCTTCAGCCAGCAACAGCGGGCCGTCTACGAATTGGTGTGGGAAGCACAGCGCGCCGCGATGGCGGCCGTCGTTCCCGGCAACGAGTTCCGCGAACCGCATCGTCGAGCGATGCGCGTCCTCGCCGAGGGGCTGATCGATCTCGGTATTCTCACCTGTTCGCTCGATGAAGCGCTCGATCCGGAGAAGCAACTCTATCGCCGCTACTCGCTCCACGGCGTGAGTCATATGTTGGGTATCGACGTTCACGACTGCGCGCGTGCCCGCATGGAGAACTATCGCTACGGAACGCTCCGCGAAGGCATGGTGCTCACCGTAGAACCCGGTCTCTATTTTCAGCCCGACGACGCGACGGTTCCCGAAGAGTATCGGGGAATCGGCGTGCGGATCGAAGACGATCTCGTTGTTACCGCATCCGGCAGTGAAAATCTCTCGGAGATTTTGCCCTCGCGCATCGACGACGTAGAACGCTGGATCGCAACGCTCCACGCGTGAGCGAGGCGTTGCCGACATAAGGCGAACGCATCGTCGCGATCGAACCGTTGGGAACGCCGAGCGTTCCTGACGGGGGCGGCGGCCTTGGTGTTGTCGCGAAACTTTTTGAAGGTTCCTGGGTAGAGAGCGGCGAGACCCTCGCTGCAAGGGAGAATTTTGTGTTATCCGTCGAGCATATTCAGAAGAGCTTTGGTAGCGTGCAAGCGTTGCGCGATGTTTCGTTTTCCGTCGACGCCGGCTCGGTCTTCGGCTTGCTTGGGCCCAACGGCTCGGGCAAGACGACGACCATGCGGACGATTCTCAATATCCTCAGCCCCGATGGTGGGCAGGTACGTTGGAACGGAAAGGCGATCGATCGAACGGTACGTCGACGCTTTGGCTACCTTCCCGAAGAGCGCGGACTCTACGGAAAGATGGCGGTGCGCGAACAGATCGTCTATTTCGGTCGCTTGCACGGCTTGCACGAACCCGAGGCCGCGAAACGCGCCGATGCGTGGATCGAACGGCTTGAGATCGGCGCCTATTCTTTGCGCCCCGCAGCCGAACTCTCGAAAGGGAATCAGCAAAAGGTGCAGATTGCCTGTGCCGCGCTCCACGATCCCGAACTGTTGATTCTCGACGAACCGTTTTCGGGGCTCGATCCCGTCAACGCCGATATCTTGCTCGCGGTCTTACTCGATCTCAAAGCGAAGGGTACGACGCTCGTACTCTCAAGCCATCAGATGTGGCAGCTCGAACAGCTCTGTACGTCATACTGCGTCATTAATTCCGGCGAGACGCGCGCCTCGGGAACGCTTGCGGAGTTGCGCTCCGCATGGCCGACGCGCACCGTTCGCGTTGCACCCGACAGCCCCGTGCTGCGCGGCGCCGCAGAAAAACTCGGCGCGACGATCGCCGGCAGCGAGAACGGCGACCTCGATCTCAACGTTCCGGCGACGAGTGACTTCGCTGCGATGCTGCGCAGTTTCGCCGCGGCGGATTCGATCGTCAAATTCGAAGTCGTCGAACCTTCGTTGCACGATATCTACCTACGCGCGATTGGAGCTGCAGCATGAACGATTTTATAACCGTCTACTCCGGCGATCTCATGCGCCGTATAAAATCGCGTCCGTTCTTAATCGGTTTGATCCTAGGAACGCTTGCCATCGTCGGCCTGTTCAAACTGCCGACGATCCTCGCTCCGACGCTCGTCAAGCAGGGAACCAGGATCGTTATCGTTGCCGATGCACCGCTCGCCGCGCAGGCGCGCCCGCTGCTTGCCAAGACGCTCGCCGTCAAAGGCGTCGTTCCCGCTGGAACAACGGTCGACCGAGCGCTCTTAAAGCGCTTCGATGCCGACAGTGCGATCTCGATCTCTGAGGTCAAGAGCGGTATTCAGGTGACGATCTTCGCGAAGAATCCCACCAGCGTGCCGACCGGGCGCGTTCGCGCCGCATTGCTTCCGATGCAAGTGCAGCATTCGACCCATCTTTCGAACGCGCAGATCGCCGCGGCGCTCGGTGCGCACGTCGAGGTGCGCTCGCTGAGTTCGAAATTCCACTCGGTGCATCAGGCGGAAGCGGCGCAAGGGCTTGCCATGACGCTCGTCGTCTTTCTCTACATGTTGGTGATCATAAATAGCAATTTCGTGATGTCGGCGGTCGCCGAAGAGAAGACGAGTCGTATCGCCGAGTTGTTGATCGCCAGCGTCGATCCCATGGTGCTGCTCGCGGCAAAGGTGCTTGTCGGCGCGACCTTGAGCGTGCTGCAACTCGTGGTTTGGATCGCGATCGGCATCGCCATGGGGTCGGGAGGCGGTTCAGCCGGCGCCGGAGCGGTCGCAAGCACCGCAGCGAATCCGTTCTCGCTCGCGGGATTGCTCGGGAATACGCTCTCGCCGGAGGTCATCGCTGCATTCGGCGTCTTCTTTATCCTCGGCTTCCTCCAGATCTCGACGGTCTTTGCCGGTGTCGCCTCGCTGATCAATCGCACCGAGGATCTCGGCAGCCTCTCAGGGCCGTTGTTCATTCCGACGATCGCGGGATACTTCATCGGCATTCTGGCGATCAATGCGCCGTCGCTTCCGGTTGTCACCGTTGCCAGCTTCGTTCCATTGCTCTCGCCGTTCGTGATGTTCGCGCGTATGGCGGTCTCGCACGTTCCGCTCTGGCAGATCGGCAGCTCGATTGCGCTGAACGTGCTCGCGCTCTGGGGCTTCACGTGGTTTGCCGGAAAGCTCTATCGCGTCGGGATGATGCTCTACGGTCGTCCGCCGAAGATCGCGCAGGTTTGGGAGATCCTGCGGTCGCCGTCATAGCTTCCGCACGGAGGCGCGGCATGGTTCGGGGCGAGATTTCCCTCGCGGGCGAAAACCCGCTATAGTAGGGAGCGCTATGCCCCGTACCGTCGAGCCGCTCCAGATCGGCCCCCATGCCATCTGGCCGCCCATCGTTCTCGCGCCCATGTCCGGGGTGACGAATAAAACGATGCGTGCGCTCTACAAACCCTTTGGCCTGGGGCTCACCGTGACCGAATTCGTCTCCTCGAATGCGTTGAAGTTCGGGAGCAAGCGCACGATGGAAATGATCGACCAAGCCGGCATCGAGAGGCCGGTCTCGACGCAACTCTGGGGCGACGATCCGGCGACGATGGCCGCCGCAGCGCGCGTGGTGGTGGAATGCGGTGCCGATATTGTCGATATTAATTTCGGTTGTCCCGCTCCGAAAGTAACGAAAACCAACGGCGGTTCCGCCTGTCTGCGCGATCCGCAGCGCTGCGAGGAGATCGTGCGCGCGGTCGTTGACGCCGTGGCGGTTCCGGTCACCGTGAAGATGCGGCTGGGCTGGAGCGAGAGCGATCTCGTCTATATGGAAGTCGCGCAACGTGCCGAAGCGGTCGGAGCGCAAGCGATTACGCTCCATGCGCGGACCGCGCGACAATTTTATCGCGGTAGCGCCGACTGGGAGCATATCGCGCGCTTGAAAGCGGCGTTGACGATTCCCGTTATCGGCAACGGCGATCTCGCCGACCCGCACATTACGATGCAACGCATGCGCGAAAGCGGCGTCGATGCGGTAATGTTGGGGCGCGCGACGCTCGGGAATCCTTGGTTGATCTCGCAAGTTCGCGATGCGATGGAGGGGCGTATGCCCGCGGCGACGCCGAGCGCGGCGGATCGGCTGCGTTTCTGCATCGAACATTATCGCGCGATGCTCGCCGATCTCGGCGAACGGCGCGCCGTCCCGCAGATGCGCAAACATGTTGCGCTCTATCTCAAGGGCATTCCGGGTGCTGCGCAATTACGCGAGCGCATCATGCGCATCGATAGCAGCGACGAAGCGATCGGCGCGATCGAAGCGCGCATCGCGAGCCTCGAAGCCGAGCCGGTGGCGGCGTAACGATGATCGAGAATCGCGACGATCTCTACGGTGCAGCGAGCCCGGCCGCGCTTGCCGACGAAGTCTTCGAAAATTATCGCCGCTACGTGAATCCGCCGCTCGCGCGCGTGATGAAGCTCTCCGGATCGCCGATCGAAGTGCGCGCCGAAGGTTCGACGATCTGGGATCAAAATGGGAAGGCCTATCTCGATTTTGCCGGTGGATACGGCGTCTTCACGTTAGGACATCGCAACCCGCGCGTACTCGCCGCGGTGCGCGAACAGCTCGAACACTTCGCGCTCTCCGGGAAAACGATGTTCAACGTTCTGTTGGGGCGTGCATCGAAACGACTCGCCGAGTTGAGCCCCGGCGATTTAGAGATCTCATTCTGGTGCAATAGCGGCACCGAGGCGGTCGAAGGAGCGCTCAAGCTCGCGCGCGTTGCTACCGGACGCAAAAAAATCGTCGCGACGCACGATGCCTACCACGGCAAAACCATCGGTGCGCTCAGCGCAAGCGGACGCGAGGCGTTCCAAGCGCCGTTTCGCCCGTTGCTCGCCGATGTCGCGCACGTTCCCTTCGGCGATGCAGCGGTGCTCGATGCCGCGCTCGTCGATGCAGCGGCCTTCATCGTCGAACCGGTTCAGGGCGAGGGCGGCGTGAACGTTCCGCCGGAGGGCTATCTGCGCGCGGTGCGGGATGCCTGCGACCGTGCCGGCGCGCTCTTCATCGCCGACGAAGTGCAGACCGGTTTCGGGCGCTGCGGCTATCGCTTCGGTTGCGAACGCGACGGTGTCGTTCCCGACGTGATGACGCTCGCGAAGGGGCTCTCGGGCGGCGTCGTTCCGGTCGGCGCCTATATTGCGCGCACACCGGTTTGGATGCGCGCGTACGGAAAATCGCCGCTCGTGCATACCTCGACCTTCGGCGGAAGCGAGCTCGCCTGCGCCGCTGCGCTCGCGGCGATGGCGGTACTCGAGGAGGATCGGCTCGTCGAGAACGCGCGCGAGCGCGGGAAGCAGTTGCTCGCCGGATGCGAGCGGATCGCCGCCGAGTTTCCGCAGGTCGTCGCCGAGGTGCGAGGGCTCGGGCTGCTCGTCGGGGTCGAGCTCCGTTCGGAGGGCTACGGCGGCTGGATTATCCCCGAGATGCTCAAGCACGGCGTGACCGCTGCCTGGACGCTCAACCAACAGCGGGTCATCCGCCTCGAGCCTCCGTTGGTCGTGCGCCCTGAGGAAATCGAGCAAGCGCTCGCTGCTCTGCGCGCAGGGGTCGCGGCGGCGTTGGGCAACCTGGGCTCGTTGGAGTCCTAGCCACTCCTCGCAATCGCCACCGAGAAGAGAGAGCACCACAGCCTTCGATGCCCTACGTCGAGACTTCTATAGAAATTGCTGCGCCCGCGCGAACGGTCTACGAACTCGCAAAAGACCAGGAACGGTTTCCGCAATTTATGCCCGACGTGGAGAGCGTCGTTATCGTCGAACGGCGCCCGAGCAGCGTCCTCGCCCGCTGGAAGACGCTGGTCGAGGGCGCGCCGATCGAGTGGATCGAAGAGGATCGCTTTCTCGACGATGCGTTGCGGATCGAGTATGCGTTGCTCGAAGGCGATCTCGATCGTTTCGAGGGTGCGTGGAGCTTCGACGAACGCGATGGAGTAACGCGCGTCGTGCTCGGCGTCGAGTACGATTTCGGCGTGCCGACGCTTGCCGAACTCATCGGGCCGACGCTGCATAAGAAAGTGAAGGAAAATAGCGAGATGATGCTCGCGGCGTTGAAAGAAGAAGCGGAGCGCGCGCAATGAACGTCGTGCAGGCACCGAAATTTTGCTTTGTCGTGCATCCGCTCTCGCTCGAAGATGTCGCGCGCTACGAACCCGGCGCGAAAGGCAAGGGCGAGGCGATCGTCAAGAAAATTCTCGAATGGATGCCGGCTTACGCTGCGGTTCATGTCACCGGCGTTCGCACCCCCGACGGCCGTGAAACCGAGGGATGGTTCGTCGGCTCGCCATTGCTCCCGCAGCAGATCCTCGATCTGCCGCGCGAAGATATCTACAAACGCATCGTGCGTTCCATCGAGATCGGCGCCGAACTCGGCGCGCAGATCGCGGGGCTCGGCGCATTTACCGGCGTCGTCGGCGACGGCGGCATCACCGTTGCCGAACGTTCGCCGATTCCGGTAACGACCGGCAACTCGCTGACGATTGCCGCCGGCCTGCAGTCGTTTTTCCGCGGCGCGCGTGAAATGGAAGTCGATCTCGCTTCGGCTACCGTTGCGGTGATCGGCGCGACCGGTTCGATCGGCTCGGCCTGCGCGCGACTGATCGCGCCGAAGGTTCGCGAAGTCATTCTCGTGGCGCGCAATGAAACGCGCTTGAAGGCCTACTACGATAAGACCGCGCCGGATCTGCCGTGCATTGTTTCGTACACAACCGATATCGCGTCTGCGGTGCGTCGCGCGCAGTTGGTACTCACTGCAACCTCCTCGACGCAAGATATCATCGAGCCTGAAGATTTGCAGCCCGGTGCAGTGGTCTGCGAACTCTCGCTGCCGCACGATGTCAGCCGTCGCGTCGCCGTCGAACGCCCCGACGTTTTGGTGACGGAGGGCGGGAATATGGTCGTTCCCGGCGAGCCGCGCTTCGAGCGAGTTCGCGAACCGGGATCTGAGTTCGATCTCAATTTGCCGCCGCGCACCGCCCTTGCGTGCATGAGCGAGACGATGGTGCTGGCTTTAGAGAATCGGCTTGAAAATTACACGCTCGGGCGCGGAATCGAACTCGAGCGGGTCATCGAGATCGAAGCGATGGCCGAGCGTTGCGGCTTTACGCTCGCCGATATGCGCGCTTTCGATACCGCGATCACGCCCGAGAAAATCGCCGCCACGCGCGAGGCCGCCGTTCTTCGGCGTGCTCTCGCCGCGCACTAAGGCGCGCGAAGGCGCACGGAGACGTTACGAATGATCGACGACGATCGCGACGTTGCCCTTGCCGCTGTAGAGCCAAACGAACGGTGCTGCTGCATGGCGCGCACTCGCAGGAAGCGCATCGCTCGTGGTTCCCGCAGCGGCCCCGAGCACGATGTGCCCGCGGAAGCCCGGCGGTACGTGCAGCACGACGTTGCCGTCACCGGTCTCCAACCGAATGGTGTTCGGCCGCCAACTCGCAGCGAGCGTCGCGCGGATATCGCCGCTCTCCGTTGCGAGGTCGACACCGGCACGGGCGCCGGTCACCACGATCTCTCCGGTTCCGTTGTCGACCGCGACATTCGCTCCGGGATCGGCGATCGAGATCGAGCCGGTAAAGCCGTGAATTTGCATCGGCAGTGCGGCCGGAACCCTAAGGTTGAGGTGCGTCGGATTCGCACTCACGAACGGAATGACGGAGTTGCCGCCGGCGATGGCGGTGAGTTCGAGCCGACCGTTGTGATGGTAGCTTTCAACGCTCGGCGGGCGCGCCGAGGTGTAGACCAGACGCAGACGGATGCTTCCGGGGCGCGCTCGATGCGAGCTCACGAAGAGCGGCATCCCGGAGACCTCGATGCGCACGCGATTCGCGCCGCGCAACGGAACGCTCCGCATGACGACGGGGTCGGCGGCAACGGCGCCGATCAGTGCGAGGGCGGCGATCGATCCGAGGATCGTACGGCGAGTCAAATGTGGTGTCATCGTGTGTTCTCAGTATAACTCGAATCGGAGAGCTGCGCGAGTGCGGCGGAAAGCAAGCCTATGAAACACGTTGTTTCGGTCTCCCTCGGCGCGAGTTTGCGCGATCACCGGGCCGAGGTCGATCTCCTCGGCGAACGATTCATCATCGAACGGATCGGCACCGACGGCAAACTCGACCTCGCTCTCGCGAAGATCGAGGAAATCGACGGCACCGTTGACGCAATCGGACTCGGCGGCATCGACGTGTACCTCTACGCAGGCAGTAAGCGATTTGCGCTCCGCGACGGCCTGCGCTTGCTTGCGGCGGCGAAGAAAACACCGGCAGTCGACGGCAGCGGACTGAAAAACACGCTCGAACGCGGTGCAGTCGCTTTTCTTCAGAACGAACTCGGCGTTTCGTTGCGTGGAAAAAATGTGTTAATGGTGAGCGCGCTCGATCGTTTCGGCATGGCGCAAGCGCTCGTCGAAGCGGGCGCCGACGTGCTTTTCGGCGACTTCATCTTCGCACTCGATCTCGACAAGCCGGTGCGCGGTCTACACGAATTCGAAGAGTTGGCCGAAAAGTATCTTCCCGATGCATGTAAGTTGCCGTTCCAATTTTTCTATCCGACCGGGAAAAAACAAGAGCAAGCTCCGGAACCGAAATATCCGCAGTACTACCACGACGCCGAAATCATCGCCGGTGATTTCCATTTCATGCGTCGTTTTATGCCGGATCGGCTCGACGGGAAAACCATTCTTACGAACACGGTGACGGCGCAGAATATCGAAGAGCTTCGCGAACGCGGGGTGCGCCGACTGGTCACGACGACGCCCGATTTCGGGGGGCGATCCTTCGGCACCAACGTCTTAGAGGCGGCGCTTTTGGCGCTCCTGGGAAAGCGCTGGGAGGAGGTTGCGCCCAGCGATTACGAGGGATTGATGGCCGCCTTAAAACTCCGTCCGCGCGTCATCGAACTCGGGGGCAGGGGATGACTCCCTCCTCCCG
>DAIBFU010000049.1:0-13115 GCA_027422105.1 Vulcanimicrobiota bacterium
TGGCTCGCGCCGATCGTCGTGATCGGAGGGGTGCTTTTTTCGGTGAGCATGGCCGCCCTCGGTTATCTCGATTGGAGTACGCAGTGGTGGCTGTTAGGGCTGGTCTTCGTTCTCGCAATGTTCGGATCGATCATCAGCATTTTGCTTGATGAAATCTCGTTTACGGCCTATCGGCTCAGCCAGGTCTGGGTGCTCTTCGCCGCTGCTTTCTTGGAGAATTTCGGCTATCGCCAATTCGTGATGGTCGCCAATTTTTCGGGCTTGATGGCATGGTTGTTCCGTCGACCCGTTCGAGGAAGCACGAAGTATCCCGGACTTTTTGTCGCACCCTGGGTTCCCAAGCGTCGCGACTGATGGGAGAAGCAGGAACCCTCCGGTCGACGAGAGGAGTACCTTTCGCTTCCCTGGATTTGGAGGATAGCGCATGTCTCTCAGCCCTCGTGGGATCCTACTCGCAGTCATCGCCGTGCTTCGATTTGCGTTGGGTCTCCTCGTGTGGGTCGCCTCGGTCGTTCTGCTGGGGCTTTTCGCGCTGGAGTTCGTGCATGCGCCGCACCTCGCAACGACCGCGCTCGTGAAGCTCGCGCATCGCCTTGCAGATGCCGACATTCGCATCGTCTCGCGGTGGTTCGGGCTCTCCTGGCCAAGCGGCGCGCGTATCAGCTACGTTCCGCTCGGAATGGCCGTCGCGATCTGGATCGCCAAGGGAATTCTCGATTCGGTTTTACAACGACTCGACTATATCGTTCGTCACACCTGGAAGGCCTCAACGCGCAGCGGTCTGCGCGCAATGCATGCCGATGGAGCCGACGGCGGCATCTCGATGCGGAAACTCGATGCCGAATCCGAACATCATCGCAGCATCTTGCTCAAGCGCTATCGCGAGATCGAAGGTGCGCTCAAATCCTCGTCGCGCAAGCCATGTACGTTTCTCTCGATCGATATCGTCGGCTCCACAAAAATGAAGGTCGGCGAGCGCCCAACGGCCGTTGCCGCGACCTTCCAAGCCTATGAGGAGATGGTGCGCAACACCTTCGATTCCTACAGCGTGTGGAAGCAGACCTGGACTCCCGACGGCGTGATGGCGTGTTTCCTCGATCGCGATCTCGGCGTCGCCGCCGGACAACGCGTGCTTTCCGAACTCGAGCCGTTCAATCGCAACGAAAATCAGTTGCGAACGCCGATCGAGGTGCGTTGCGGGCTCAACGACGGTGAAGTCGTAATCTTCGAAGATAGTCAGTTGGAGAAGGTCGCCGACCACGCGATCGATGTCGCGGGGCACATGCAAAAGCATGCCGATATTAACGCGCTGTGGCTCAGCAACGAAGTATTCGGACGCATGGAGAACAAGAGCGGTTTTGTGCCGGTCGAGGCGGAGGTTGATGGTTTTTCGGTGATGGAATGGAAGCCGAGCGCCGGAGATCAGGCGCCGCCAGGGGAGAGCGACCAGGCGGGCTAATTCGTCAAGGATGAGATCGCCTCGCATTGCCGCGCTTGCGGCCCTTCTTTTGCTCGCCGCACCACTAACCGCTTGCTCGAGCGGCCCGGCCCCCGCCTCGACGACAATCGGGATCGGGGTCGATCTACCGCTCTCCGGGGCCGACGCCTCGGTCGGCACCAGCACGCTCGACGGCATCAAACTCGCGGTCGACCGCGCGAACGCCAAGGGCGTCCCGGGCGGCTTCACCTTCGCCGTGCAGGCGCTCGACGACACGCAGCAAGGCGTGCATAATCCGCAGCAGGGAGCGAGCAACGTCCGCACGCTGATCGCCGACGACAGCGTCCTGGCGATTATCGGGCCCTACAACTCGAATGTTGCCGCTGCCGAAATTCCGATTACCAACGAAGCGGGAATCGTGCAGATCAGCCCGTCGGCGGTGAGCGACGGCCTGACGCTGGGCAAGGACGCCGCAATGCTGCGCCGTGCAAATCCCGACGTCAACACGTTTTTCCGCGTCTGTACGACCGACTCGCGGCAGGGTTCGGCGGCGGCACGCTTCGCGCTCGATCTCAAACTCAAACGCGTCTATATCGTTGATGACAACGAGACCTATGGGCTCGATCTCGCAAACGTTTTTGCTCGCGACTTTGCAAAACTCGGCGGTACCGTGCTGGGGCGCGACCACATCGCTCCCGACACACAAGATTTCAAAGCGCTGCTCCTGAAGATCAAAGGATACAAGCCCGACTTTATTTTCTTCGGCGGTACCACGAGCACCGGCGGCGGTTTGCTTCGCCGTCAGATGTTCGATGTCGGAATGGGGAAACTGCCGTTCATGGGCGGTGATGGTATCCCCGATATCGCAGAGGTAGCAAAGAAGCGGGCAGATGGGACCTATTACACCGTCGCTGCGCCGAACGCCGACCTGTTGCCCGCCGCAAAGAAATTCGTCGCCTCCTATAAAGCGAAGTTCGGAAGCGACGTCGGCCCCTACAGCGCGAATGCATATGCAGCAACCGAGGTCGCGATCTCGGCGATCGAACAAGCGATTATCGCGAACGGGAAAAAGATGCCGACGCGCGCACAGGTGCTGGCGAAGATTCCGCGCAGCGCGAAAAATGAAGTGCATACGCCGATCGGCCCGATCTCATTCGATAAGTATGGTGACGTTCGCAAACCGGTCATTTCGCTCTACGTGATTCGGAACGGTCGCTCGTCATTTATCGAGCAACTCAATCTAAGCGAATAACGGCTTGCACGAGTTTCTCGCTCAACTAGCCAACGGCGTCGAGCTCGGCGCGATCTACGCTTTGATCGCACTGGGCTACACGCTGGTCTACGGCATTCTCGAGCTCATCAACTTCGCGCACGGCGATGTCTATACGTTCGGTTCGTTTACCGCGTTGGTCGTGCTGGTGGCGCTGCGAGCGGCGAACGTCTTGCACGGGGGCGGGCTCATTCTCGGCATCGTCGCGGCGTTGCTCGTCGCGATTCTTGCCTGCGCGCTCCTCAATGCCGCTATCGAACGGCTCGCCTATCGGCGCTTACGGAAGGCGCCGCGCTTGGCACCGCTTATTACCGCGATCGGCGTTTCGTTCATGCTCGAAAACCTGATCGAACTTTGGCAAGGCTCGGCGCCGGTCGCTTTCCCCAACGTGATTCCGAATCCGGAGTTGAGCATCGGCGCACTTCAGGTCGGCGTCCAACAGATCGTCGTCGTTGCGCTCGCAATCGTGACGATGATCGCGCTGCACTATTTCGTGCAGCGGAGCCGGCTCGGAAAAGCGATGCGTGCGGTGGCGCAGGATCGCGATGCCGCCTCGCTGGTGGGGATTAACGTCGATCGCACGATTGCGATCACGTTTCTGATCGCGGGAGCGCTTGCGGGCGTTGCCGGATTCGTCGGCGGTGTGTCGTTCGGTTCGGCATGGTTCCTCAACGGCTTTGGCGCCGGGCTGCGCGCATTTACCGCCGCGGTACTCGGCGGCATCGGGAATATCGCCGGGGCGATGCTCGGCGGTTTTCTCATCGGTCTCCTGGAGTCGTTCTCGACCTGGTTCATCGGCGGGCAATGGAGCAACGTTGCGGTCTTCTCCGTGCTGATTCTCGTGCTCGTCTTTCGTCCGAGCGGGTTGCTCGGTGAGTCGTTACCGGAGAAGGTATGATTTACGCGTACGCCTTCGTCGCGATTGCGGCGTGCGTGGCGATCGAGCGCTTTCACAATCGCCGAGCGAAGGTCGCGATCGCGCTTGCGCTCGCTGCGTTCCTCACCATCGCTCCACGTTTTTACGGAAACGAGGCGGTCTTCAGCGTTCTTGCCGACGCCGCCGTCTACGTCATGCTCGCACTCGGCCTCAACATCGTCGTCGGCTTTGCCGGGTTGCTCGACCTCGGCTATGCCGCATTCTTTGCCATCGGCGCCTATACGTACGGTATGCTCGCAAGTCCGCAGTTCGGGTTGCACCTGCCGTTCTGGGTGCTGCTCTTTCTCGCTGCCGCGCTCGCCGCGCTCTTCGGCGCGCTGCTCGGTGCGCCGACGCTGCGTCTCCACGGCGACTATCTTGCGATCGTCACCTTGGGCTTCGGTGAAATCGTACCGCAGATCTTTCAGAACCTGACCAAATATACCGGCGGCCCTAACGGCATCGCCGCGCTCGATATACCGACGTTTTTCGGGCACTCGTTCGGCGCATCGGTGATGCCGTATTACTATATCGCATTGCTGGGAATCGTCGCTGCGCTCTGGATCTCGCGCAATTTGCGTGAGAGCCGGCTGGGACGCGCATGGATGGCGATTCGCGAAGACGAGCTCGCAGCGAAGCATGCGGGGATCGACGTTCTGCGCTCCAAACTCTCGGCGTTTGCCATCGGCGCATCGTTCTCGGGAATCGGCGGCGTGCTTTTCGCCGCAAAACTCGCCCTCGTTTCTCCGGATCTCTTCGGTTTTCAAGTCAGCGTGTTGATCGTCTCGATGTTGGTCCTCGGTGGGATGGGGAATATCGTCGGGGTTGTCGTCGGAAGTTTGATCTTAACGATCGTCAACTCGGCGTTGCTGCCGCAAATCAACTCGCTGGTCGATACGACCTTCCACACAACCGTCGATCTCTCGAATATTCATTTTCTTATCTACGGTGCAATTCTCGTGGGCATCATGCTCTTCCGACCCGAGGGCTTGCTCCCGAATCGCGAGCGGCGTGATGAATTCCACCATAACGGGGAAGCCGAGGCCGAAGCATGAGCCTGCTCGAGATCTCGGGCGTGACCAAACGCTTCGGGGCGTTGACGGCCGTGGCGAACGTGACGCTCGATGTCGAGGAAGGCGCGATCTTCGGGATCATCGGCCCCAACGGCGCAGGGAAATCGACCCTCTTCAATCTCTTGACGGCGATCTATCGGTTCGACGAAGGAAGTATTGCAATCGACGGAAGCTCGATCGCCGGACTGACGACGCAGCGGATCGCGCGTCTCGGTGTGGCGCGAACGTTCCAGAACCTGCGGCTGTTCGGCAATGCCTCGGCCCTTGCAAACGTGATGGTCGGCGAACACCTCTCGCTGCGGGCGAATATTATCGACGCGTTGTTCGATACCACGCGCGAGCGTCGCGAACGTGCGGAGGCGGAGCGACGCGCTCGCGAGCTTCTGCGCTTTGTCGGCATCGCCGGGGTCGACGAACAATTCGCACGGAACCTGTCGTACGGGACGCAGCGTCGGCTCGAAATCGCGCGAGCGCTCGCTGCTCGCCCACGGCTGCTCTTGCTCGACGAACCCGCCGCCGGGTTGAACCCGTCGGAGAAGCGCGATTTGGTGGCGTTGATTCGGTCGATTCGTGACGGCGGCGCAACTGTGCTGCTGATCGAACACGACATGGGCTTGGTGATGAACCTTTGCGAGCGCATTGCGGTGCTCGACTACGGTGAGAAGATCGCCGAAGGAACACCGAACGAGATTCGCGAGCATCCGCGCGTTATCGAAGCCTACTTGGGTGCGCCGGCGTGAGCGCATTGCTTGAGGTTCGTGGGCTTGAGGTGCGTTACGGCGGTATCGTCGCGTTGCGCGGTATCGACTTTCGAGTCGACGAGGGCGAGATCGTTGCGTTACTCGGCGCGAACGGTGCCGGAAAGACGACGACGCTGCGAGCGATATCAGGGTTGCTGCCGATCCGCGCGGGCGATCTTACCTTCGCCGGGGCAAATCTCCGCAAGCATAGCGCCGACGCAATCGCACGCCTCGGGATCGCGCACGTACCGGAAGGGCGCCGCGTTTTTACGCGCATGACGGTTCGCGAGAACCTCGAACTCGGTGGATACGCGGTCTCCTCACGGCGGGAGGTTGATTCCCGAATCGACGAGGTGCTCGCCATCTTTCCGCGGCTTCACGAACGCATCGCGCAGCGTGCCGGGACCCTCTCGGGAGGCGAGCAGCAGATGCTGGCGATCGGTCGCGCACTCGTGGCGCGGCCGCGATTGCTGGTACTCGACGAGCCGTCGCTTGGGTTGGCGCCGTTGATCGTCGCACAAATTTTTGAGGTTCTTCGCAATATCCACCGCCGCGGGACGACCATCGTCCTCGTCGAACAGAACGCGCACGCAGCCCTCGCACTCGCGGATCGCGGCTACGTTCTGCGTAACGGCGAGATCGCGCGTAACGATACGGCCGCGAACCTCGCCCGAGATCCTGCGGTGGTAGCGGCGTACTTGGGAGGGGAATAACATGTCTGGTGGCTCGCTTCCGTTTTCGATCGGCATGGCACAGGGAACCCCGATTACCGCGATCATCGCGCAAATGATCGCTCCCGCAGTCTTCATTCTTGCTTGCGGGAATTTACTGAACGTGACGATGACGCGGGTGGTGCGGGCGGTCGACCGGGCGCGCGTGCTGTTTGTGGAGATTCATGCGCTGCCGTCGGGGGGCGATAACAACCGTGCGGCGATTCTCGCTGAATTGCGTCTCTATCAGACCCGCATCGACTACCTGCAACGTGCGCTTTCGGCATATCACCTAGCCATTGGGCTCTTCGTTCTCGCGAGCCTCGCCGTTGCACTCAACGCACTCACGCGCGATGCGCTTCCCTGGTTGCCGACGGCGCTCACGGTCTGCGGAACGCTCACGGTCCTCGTTGGGGCGATCGGCGTCTTTCTCGAAACGCGCGTCTCGACCGATGCGATGAAAGCAGAGATCGCGCGCGAACTGCGTTCGTAAAGAAGCGTTAGTTCGGAACGAGCGCCTCGGCGCGCCGATAGACGAACTCGCCGCCGACCATCGTCGCCATTACTTCGTAACGGTCGTCCCAGAACGAAAGATCCGCGCGCATGCCGACGGCGATGCGACCGACCTCGCTTTGCGCCCCGATCGTTCGCGCGGGTGCGTGCGAGGCCGCGACGATTGCCTGCGCAAACGGCAACCCGGTAAACGCCATATAATTGCGCAGGGCGCGATCCATCGTCAGCGCGCTTCCGGCGATCGTGCCGTCATCGGCGCGCATGACGCCGCCTTCGACGCGATAGCCCGGCCCGGCCGGGGGCATAAAATCGGTCGTCAACACGACGCGGTCGCCGAGCATACGATAAAGAAGATCGACCATCGGCGGCGAGACATGATGCCCGTCGCAGATGAGTTGCACGGTGGTGCGTCGATCCTGCATGAACGCTGCGAGCAACGATGGGTCGCGGTGATCGAGCGGCCCCATTCCGTTAAACGCATGCGTGAGGCTTCGGTAGCCGGTACCGATTGCGAGTAATCCCTCCGCATAGCGCGCTGCGGTATGACCGGCGGAGCAAGCGACTCCATTTTCGAGCATCGCACGAACGAATTCGCTGGCACCTTCCACCTCGGGCGCGAGCGTCACCATGACGAGCGCTCCGCGACAGGCGTCAACCATCTCTTGCGCGCGTACGCTCGATGCCGCAAGCAAACAATCGCCGCGATGAACGCGGCGGAATTTCGTATTAAGAAAGGGCCCCTCGAAATGGATACCGAGGCAGCGTGCTCCTTGCGGCTCGCTCTCCTCTAACACGTGCGCGGCTTCGACGATCTCCGAAGCGGCGTGCAGCATCGATTCCCATGGCGCGGTCATGACCGAAGCGACAAAGCCGGTCGCACCGGTCGCGGCATAGGCGCGCGAGGCGACCGGAACGGCGTATCCCTGATCGCGATTGAAGAGCATGTCGTCGGCGCCGTTGGTATGGAGATCGATGAGCCCGGGTGCGACGGAGCAACCCTCTGGGCAGAGATACTCGCTGGAACCTTCAGCTGGGAGGATCGCCGCAATGCGGCCGCGATCGATCGCGAGCCGCGCGTAGGCCGAACTACCGTCGCCTAGGGCGAGGAAGGCCGGGCCGATAATGGTAGGCATACCGAAATACTGCTTCGACGGGCCCGGGTTACCCCCTCGGCCTCTATCCCCCGAAGAGGCGGCGTAAGAAGGTCGGCCCTGCGGGGCGCGCTACGACCGCTGCGGTGGGGCGTTGGGTTTCGCGGTCGATCTCGGCGTTCGAGCGCTCGAGGCGGGCCAGGCGATCCATGTGCGCGGTCGCGTGTCCGTCGAGCGTCTCGCGCAGGGCGTCGAGTTCGTTCCAGCCGGCAGGTGCACGGCCGGCTGCGCGCGCGCCCGCAAACTCTTGCGCCGAGACGGTGAAGATACGCGTTGCCGGAATCTTTCGTTCGGTCAGATAGCGGCGCGCAAGATCGAGAACATTCCGCCGTTCGCCGGCGGTTTCGTTGTCGGCCATCGTGTGTGCAAAGAGCAGCGGTTTGCCGAGCTCGGCGATGCGTTCGAAGAGACTCAGTTCGCGCTCGGAGAGCTGACGCGAGAAGAGGCAGAGTACTTCGCTCGCGCTGCGCGCGGCCATGAGCGCGATATCTTCGGCATCGATATCGCCGGAATCGAATGCCGGTGCATGAACCAGCACTAATTCACGCGGAAATTTCCACGGAGTAAGCACGAGTACCGGCGATCTCCGCGCGGCCTCGCCGACCGTGGAAGGATCGATCTCGCTCCACGATCCGTGGTGGTCGAGCGCAAAGGCTTCATTGCGTTCGCCATAGCGGACGTGTATCGGGAAACGCGCCATGCCCGGAATCTCGTCACCGAGCACGACGTTCCCCGCGAATGCATCGATAAGCGAGGATTTTCCGCGCCGTAACGCTCCCAGAATCGCAACGCGCCAGCGTTGCGGGCGCAATCCGCGGGCGTAGGCCTCAGCGTCGAGGCTCGGATCGCTATGCGCGCGACGGAGCATCTCCGTGCCCGGGTCGACCGCGGCGATCTCCGGTTCTTCTCGCAGAAAGGCATCGGCGATGCGCGCGATCTCGGCGATCTCTCCCTCGATCTTGGCGCGCTGCGCGCGCATGGCATCGGTAACGGCGGCGACGGATCCGGCGGCCGCCGCATCCAGCGCGCGTTCGATGCTGCCGATACCTGCGTCACGCGCACTTCGCCCGGCTTCGATCAGCGCCGCATCGAGCGCCGCATCGACGCGATCGATATTTTGTCCGATGCGCTTGCCTAAATCTTCGACATCGACGCGCAACGCCGGAAAGATCGAGGCGCGCAAATCGGCAATGAGTTCTCGTTTCATGTACGTTTCGTTTGCGGCGGCGGCGAAACGCATGGAGATCGCATGGACGAGGGCGATCGCCGGGCCGCCGATCGCATCGAGCACGATCGTCGCCGCGATCGCGGTGGCGGGCTCCCCGCTCCAGAGGCTCGTTCCGGGATGCCCCCCAAATGCGACGGCAGCGGATTCCACGAGAGAAAAACGGAGCGGAATGTCGGTGCCGCCGCCGCGTTCGATTTCCTCGAGCGGTTCGACGGCAAGCAGTGCGATGCGCCTTGCGAATGCTTCGACGGCTTGGGCGGTCACGCGGTCGACCAACACGTGCAGCCGAGCACGATCGCGCAATCTTGCAATATCGGTGGTGTCGAATGCTTGTGCGAGCGCGAGTTCGAGCTCTTCGGCGAGTTCAGCGCTCTCTTTCGCGAGATGAAGGCGGCGTTTTTCGCCTTCATCGACCAGGCGACGGCGTTGCATGGCGATCCGCTCGTCGAGTTCGACGAGTTTCGGTTTGCGCGCGACGAGTTCGCCTTGCAGCCGATCTTTGGGAAGAGCGAGCATCGCGAGATCGCCGTCGATGCGAACGAGTGCATCGCCGCCGACGCGCGCTGCGGCATCGCGTGCGCGACGAAGGCGCGAACGCCCGGTGCGCGCGATCAACGATGCGTCGAGCGCTTCGAGAAAGGGCTGAAAGCGACTCGATGCGACGCGCTCTGCGTTCCCATCGAAAGTCCCTTCGACGTAATCTCTCGCCGAGAGCGGATAGACGAAGGTTCCCGGCGCGTGAATCGCGGCGAGCCGTTCGATGCGCTCGGTTGCGTTCTGCCAGGCCGGGCGGCCGTCGGCGCTTAAGCGGCTCCAAAGATCGATTTTGGTTTGAACGATAAAGATGCTGTCGATGTGGCGGCGCACGATTCCCAAGAACGATGCATCGCCTTCGCTAAACGGTTGTTGCGTGTCGATGAGGTAGAGTACCGCATCGGCGCCGGGGAGAAAGCTGAGCGTCGCTCGACGGTGTGCGGGGTTCGCCGACGCGAGCCCAGGTGTGTCGGCGACGAGAAAGCCGCGTGCGAGAAAATCGGAGGGCGTTTTCACCCGGACGCGCGTCGGGGCATCGCTCTCGTCGGTGGTCGCCGCGTGCATCGTGCCGACATCACCGGATCCAACGGCGATAAAACGGTTGAGGCGGTCGAGCGGGATGCGCTCGGAGCGGCCGCTTTCGTAATAGGCGGTGGCTTCGTCGCTCTCGCCGTCCTCTAGTTCGGTAATCGTCGCCGTGGAGGGATTGATATCGACGGCGAGCAGGCCGACGAGGCGCTGTGCATCGCCGGTGGTTTCGCGACGAAACTTTCCAAGCAGCGCGTTGAGGAGGTACGATTTTCCGCTGGAGAATTCGCCGACGACCGCCAATACGAATTTCCCGCGAGCGAGCATTTCGCGCGCGGAGCGAACCGGCGCGCAGTCGCGTTCGCCGAGCGCTTCTTCAAGAACGAGGAGACGCGCGACGAGTTCGTCGCGCGTCCGGTCGTATCGCCGCATTGCATCGGCGCTAACGTTCTTTAATACGCTCAAATAGGTAGTCGCTATGCGGTTCGCAGATGCGCTTCAAGCATCCAGAGGCTCTTGTCGGCGGCGCGACAGAGTTCGGTATAAATATCGGCGGTCGCTTGGTCGCCGAGCTTTGCACTCGCGTCGATCTGCTCGCGGAGATGATTGGCGAAGATCGCCATGCGTTCGGCGAGCGCTTCGAGGTGCTGTTTGCCGTCGATGGCGTGGTGCGGATATTCGCCGAGAATCGATCGCTCGGCGGCGATCTTGGCGGTGCCGAGCGCGGTGCCGCCGAGTTGCAGGACGCGCTCGGCGACGAGATCGACGGCGGCCTCCGCTTCGGCTGCGAGCGTATCGAAAAATTCGTGGAGCGCGATAAAGTTCGGGCCGGCAACATTCCAATGCGCCTGCTTGATCTGCGTCTTGAAATCGAGTGCGGTCGCCAAGGTTGCGTTCAACAGCGCGATAAGCCGCTCGCGGCCTTGTACCGGCAAATCGATGCGGGTGCGGTGGAGAAGTGAATTGGATGCGGTCATTCTACGATCGTCCTTCATACTTTGGTCGAAGTGTGTAACTCCGCATCAACCACGGTAGCGTGGCCGAGGTTTCGGCGCCGCTACTTTCCTCGAATGAGCCCCAGCGCGACGTCCCGTTCGCGCTCCATGCTCGCGCGGTCGTCGGCCTCGACGTTCAGGCGCAGCAAGGGTTCGGTATTGGAGGGCCGGATATTCATCCACCAGTGGGGGTACGATATCGTGAGGCCGTCGAGGTGGTCGACCTCGGCGTCCGGGTAGGCCGCGGCGAGGCGCCGAAGCGTCTCTTGGGTATTCTCGACGTGGGTGTTGATCTCGCCGGAACGCACGCGCGTATCGATCGGCGCGATTGTCGCGCTGACCGTCGATCCACTCTCGCTCAAGAGTTCCAAACACGACATCAGGGCGATCATTCCGGAATCGGCATACCAGTTGTCGCGGAAATAAAAATGCCCGCTATGTTCGCCGCCGAAGACGACATCATCGTCGCGCATGATTTTTTTAATAATCGAGTGTCCGACCTGCGAGCGGATGGGAACGCCGCCGTGCGCGAGGATCTGTTCGGGGACGCTGCGGCTGCAGATCAGGTTGTAGAGAATCTTTGCGCCGGGGTAGCGTTTGAGCGAGCTGATGGCAACGAGTGCAGTGACGGTGCTTCCATCGATAATCTCGCCGCGTTCGTCGACTAAGAACATGCGGTCGGCATCACCGTCGAACGCAACTCCGAGATCGCAGCCGTGCTTGCGCACCGCGGCCTGGAGATCGAGCATGTTCTCCGGCTCGATCGGGCTTGCGGGATGGTTCGGAAAGTTGCCGTCGAGTTCGAAGAAGAGCGGCACGACGGTGCATGGAAGGGCTTTGAAAACGTGCGGAACCGTCGCACCGGCCATGCCGTTCCCGGCGTCAATCGCAATTTTAAACGGTTTGATCTTCGAGCGATCGACAAAACTCAGGGCATGTTCGGCGAAATCGTCGAGGACGAAGCGCTCCGAGATCGTGCCGGGTCGCGCGGCCTTCGGCGGCAAATCATCGGCGAGAATGCGATCGCGGATCTGCCGCAGGCCACCCTCGAAGGAGATCGCCTGGGCTTCGGAGCGCGTAAATTTCATTCCGTTGTATTTTGCCGGATTATGCGACGCGGTAATCATCACACCGCCGTCAAAGCCGTACTTGCCGACGGCAAAATAGAGGGCATCGGTGGAGACCAGCCCGATCGAGACCACATCGGCGCCTGCCTCGGTCGCCCCACGAGCGAGCGCGGCGAAGAGATCTTCGCCGCTCGGGCGCATATCGCGGCCGACGACGATACGCTTCGCCCCAAGGAGCGGGACGAAGCAGCGGCCGATTTTGTAGGCTAAGTCGACGTTAATCTCGGATGGAAAGATCCCTCGGACGTCGTAGGATTTGAAAACGCTCTCAATCGCTGATTTTTCCATGGCTCTAGGCGCTCTTCGGAGGGGCTCTTTACGAAACCTACCATTCGGTTGGCGGGAACGGTTGCTTCGACGCTCTTCATAGCGGTAGCGATTTTTTTCTCCTTGCGCGTCGCCACGGTGACGAGAACGCGCCTGGCGATTCTTCTCGCGCGGGAGCACACCGTTACCGCCGCAGCGATGTTGATGAGTCGCGTCGCGCTCTCTCGCGTCGATATCGTGGGTGCGCTGCAGATCGAGGGGCGTAAGCCGACTGCCGCGGCGCAAAAGACCTTTCAGAGAGCTGACGCGCTACGTCATAGGGAATTGAAGAAGGTCGAACGCGTCGTAACGGCCGAGCATCTTCGCGACGCCGCTGCGGCGTTGAACCTCTACGGCGGAGTCGATCGCGTGCTGCGTAAAGAGATCGCCGGGCCGATGTTCGCCGGAAAGCTCGCCGCGACCGACGAGATCGAAGAGTCGATTCGCGTACTTTCTGAAGTCGAGGGGAACTACGAACGGAGCGTCACCATCGACCTTGCTCGCCGTGAAGATGCGCTCGACGCAGAAGTGCGGGCAACGATTGATTCGGCGATCTATCTGCGCTCGATCTGGCTCTTGGGGTTCG
>DAIBFU010000050.1:0-12974 GCA_027422105.1 Vulcanimicrobiota bacterium
AAGGCGATGACGATGGCGAGGACGACGGCGACGATGGCGACGGTCGTGTATTGCCGCTTGAGGAAGGCCATCGCGCCCTCCTGGATCGCTGCGGCGATCTCTTTCATGCGGTCGTTGCCCTGAGGGCGCGAGAGAACCCAGAAAATCAGGGCGATGCCGTAGAGAACCGCGAGGACGCCGCCGAGCAGGGCAATCAGGATCGCTAGCTGTGTGGTCACATTGCTTCCTTTGAGTGTAGAGAAGAGAGCGCGGGAAATGGGGCCCCGGGCCGAGGGCACGGAGCGCTTTGTAGAGTGGTCGCTCGGCCGCTACGGCGGTGCGAGCCGGGAGTCCTCCCTCTAGGGCTTCGAGTGCTCTTCGGCGCGCTCGAGAAAGCGCTGATGGGATTCGGCAACGACGCGACGGGCGTTCGCGGCATCGTGCCAGCCGACGACGCGCGTCTGCTTCCCCTCGAGGAGCTTGTAGCTCTCGAAAAAATGCGAAACCTTTTTGAGCAGATGCGGAAAAATCTGCGTGAAATTATGAATTTCGTCGAACGCAGGCTCGCCGACCGGAACGGCGAGCACCTTGTCGTCCTCCTTGCCTTCATCGAACATCTCGAGCAGGCCGATCGGCCGGGCCACGACAAGGCATCCGGGGAAGGTCGGTTCGATCGTCAAAACGAGCACGTCGAGCGGGTCGTCGTCGAGTGCAAGCGTCTGTGGGGCGAAGCCGTAGTCGCCCGGATAGTGTATCGCCGAATGAAGGACGCGATCGAGGCGAAAGATGTCGAGTTCCTTGTCGTATTCGTATTTATTGCGCGACTTTTCGGGAATCTCGACGACCACGTTGATCTCTTCGGGGGCGCGTCGACCCAATGGAAGATCGAGATAATTTCTTGGCTTGCGTTCCCTCGTCATCGCTCCGGAGGTTCTGGCCGGCCGCGAGCGCTACCTGGGACGGAGTGACGCAGGTGAGACGCGAATGGCAGCATCGATGATCGAGTCGACCGACCTGCTTATCGTTGGCTGCGGTCCGGCAGGCGGCGTTGCCGCCCGCGAGGCCGCATCGCGTGGTATGCGCGTCGTCGTGCTGGAGAAGGATGCCGTCGTCGGGAGCAAGCGCGTCTGCGCCGCGGGCCTGCGGCCGGGTTTTTGCACGGAGTTCGATCTTCCCACGTCGCTGATTCATTGCAACACACCTCGCCTCGCGCTCTTCGATCCGTTCGGGCAAGAGCACGCCGTGCGTTTCGGCCCCGGGCATACATCGACGCGCGAAGAGCTCGACGGAGCGATCGCAGCGCGCGCGGTCGAGGCGGGCGCCGAGATTCGCACCAATGCGCTCTTTCGCGAACTCAGCGTTCAAGGCGACGAAAAGATCGTCGATTACGCGGAGACCGCGCGCGGCGAACGTCGGCGTATCCGCGCGCGTCACGTCTTTCTTGCCGCGGGATCGACGGCAAAATTGGAGCGTCTTCCGAACTTCGCATTTTCGCGTTGGTCGTCGGGATTGATGACGACCTTGCAGCAACGATGGTACCTCGCTCGCCCTGCAGCGCCGATTGCCTACGAAACCCTGGAGTTGCATTACTATCCGGCGCGCGATGGCCGTCTGGTCGTCGCCTGGATGTTTCCAAAACGCGATCACCTCGCCATCGGCTTGGGAATCACCGGAAAGGTGCCGGGTGCCGATCTGCGCGAGGAGCTCGACACCTTTGCGGAGCGCACGATTCGCCGACTTGCGCCGGGAATCGAGGCGCGGGTGAAGCTCGAGGGGCATCTTCTTTACGGCGGAATGCCGCGCCCGAACGTCGGGGCGGAGGGAGTGAGTATCGGCGGTACCGCCGCCGGGCTCGTCGATGCAACCAACGGCGAGGGGATCTTCGAGGCGGCGACGAGCGGACGCATGCTCGCCGATATTGCATGGCGCTACCGCGGCGACGCGTCGCGCGCCTCGGCGGTCTACGCGCGCGCACTGCACGACCGCTTTTATGCACGGCTTGCGCGGCGTGTCAAACTCATCGACTATTTGGGGCGGCGCCCGGAACGCTTTCGCTTGCTCTTCAAACAATTTGCCGCCGTCCCGCGCTTTGCCGAGCTTATTGCAAACGAGCGCTTCGACCGGACGTGGGCCGATCGCATCTTTCTCTCCCTTCAGGCCGCCCGCTTCGGGGCGAGATCCTTACTTGCGTAGGCCGCAATGTCGGTAATGCCGATTACCTCCGAACAGTATGCTCGGTTACGCGACACCATTCGCGAGCGTTTCGGTATCTATTACGATGATTCGAAACAGTTTTTACTGCAGAGTCGGTTGCAAACGCGTTTGATTAAATGCCGAGTCGCCGATTTCGACGAGTACTACCGCTATCTCACGATCTCTCCCGACCGCGAGGCGGAGTGGGACGAACTTGCATCGGTGCTCTCCAACAACGAGACCTATTTTTTTCGCGAACGGGCGCAACTCGATGTGCTGGCAAGCGAGGTTGTCGACGAAGCGCTCAAAAATCGTCGTCGTCTGCGTATTTGGTCGGCGGCCTGCTCGACCGGCGAAGAACCCTACACGATCGCGATGCTCCTCCTTGCCGGAGGGCGCATCGCGCCGTCGGAGATCGAAATTAAAGCCGGCGATATCTCGCCTCGCGCGCTCGAGAAGGCGAAGACGGGGTTCTATCGCGAGCTTTCCTTTCGCGCGACACCCCCGGAGGTGATGGCGAAGAACTTTCGCCCTTTTGAGAGCGGCTATTTTATCTCCGACGAGATCAAGCGTATGGTCGAGTTCTCGCGCGTGAATTTGCTCGATCAGCGTGCCGTCGCCGCCTACGGGCCCGCCGATGCGATTTTCTGCCGCAACGTCTTGATCTATTTCGATAAACCGACGCAGAAGCGCGTGGTCGAAAATTTCGCGAAGGCGCTACGCCCCAACGGCTATCTCTTTCTCGGGCACGCCGAATCGATCATTCGATTGACCGATCTCTACGAGCCGGTGGTCACGCCGAAGGCGATCTACTATCGCCTGCGAGGTCACAATGACGCGCATTAAAGTTCTCGTCGTCGATGACTCGGCGTTCATGCGGCAAGCGATCGTGAAGATGTTGGAGAGCAGCGAGGATATCGAGGTCGTCGGTACGGCGCGCAGCGGCGAAGAGGGCGTGACGCGCGCGGAAGAACTCGTTCCCGACGTCATCACGATGGATGTCGAGATGCCGGGAATCGGCGGCCTTGAAGCGGTACGCTTGATTCACGAACGCTCGCGCACGCCGATCATCATGGTCAGCGCGCTCACGCGCGAGGGAGCGGAGACGACCTTCCGCGCGCTCGAGCTCGGAGCAGTGGATTTCATCGCCAAGCCGGATAGCGTCTACGCGAATATCAAGGACGTGCAGCGCGATCTGCTGACGAAGATTGCGATCTTCGGGCGCCGCGGCCCCCGCGTCTCCCCGGAGCGTCGTCCGGCAGCGCCGGCACCGGCACCACCTGCGCCGGTCTACGTCGCGCCGCCGCGCGCATCGCACGAGTTCTTTGAATGCACCGCGATCGGCACCTCGACGGGTGGCCCGGTCGCACTCTCCAAAGTCATTCCCGCGCTTCCCGCCGCCTACCCGACACCGATTCTCTTGGTTCAACATATGCCGCTCGGCTTTACGCGCCCGCTCGCCGATCGTCTCAACGCACAGAGCGCGTTGCATGTCGTTGAAGCAGCTGAAGGCATGATCGTCGCTCGCGGCAGCGTCTTGGTCGTGCCGTCGGGAAAGCAACTCGAATTGCGGCGTTCCTTCGGCGAGATCGTGATTGCTCTGCGCGAGGACGACGGAAGTTCGCTGCATGTCCCGTCGGTCGACGTGCTTGCCGCGCAGACGGCGGCGGCATTCGGCGCCGGTGCGCTCGGCGTTATTCTTACCGGCATGGGGCAAGACGGCGTAAAGGGATTGCGCGTCCTCAAGGATCGCGGCGGGTACGTCGTCGGTCAGAACGAAGCGACGTGCGTGGTCTACGGCATGCCGCGCGCGGCGGCGGTGGCGGGGCTCGTCGACCGCGTCGAGCCGCTCGAGCGCATAGCGCCGACGCTCGTCGAACTTACCCATCGCGCGTTCGGAGAGACGTCACGGTGAGCGATCGTTCGAGCGGACGGTACTGTATCGCCGGTGAGCTCTACACGCGCGAGGAGTTGATCCATAAATACCTCCATCTCGTCAAGTATGTGGCCGGACGCGTTTCTTCGAATTTACCGCCGAACGTCGAAATGAACGATCTCATCAACGATGGAATCGTCGGGTTGATCGACGCGATTGAAAAGTACGACGACGAACGCGGCGTAAAATTTGAAACCTATGCGATCACGCGCATCAACGGCGCGATTCTCGATGCGCTGCGCTCGTTGGACTGGGTTCCACGCGCGGTGCGACAACGCGCGCGCGAGGTCGAGCGGGCGATCGGTGAGCTTGAGGCGACGCTTGGGCGCGTACCCTCCGACGACGAACTCGCGGCTCATCTCGGCGTCTCGCGGCGCGAACTCGACGGCATTCTCCAGCGCGTTCGAGGAACGGCGCTGCTCTCGCTCGAGGAGTTTCTTCCCAACGAGCGCGGATACGATATTCCGCTCGTCGATACGCTGCGCGACGATCTCGCCGATGTCGGCGACGGTGTCGAGCGCAAAGAGATCGTGCAAGAGCTCGTTCGTGCGGTCGAGGCGCTTCCACCGCAAGAGCGGACCGTCATTACGCTCTATTACTTCGAGGGGCAGACGCTCAAGGATATTAAGGGCGCGCTCGGCGTCTCGGAGTCTCGGGTCTCGCAGATCCATGCGGCGGCGGTCATTCACCTGCGCGCCGCGCTGCGGCGATTGCGCGCCGACCTTGGATTTCGCGACGACGACCCGACGATCAAACAGAAATACCTCAGAAAGCCGGGTGCGGGAGCCGAAACCTAGAGTAGTCGGAGAGGAGGAAGGGGAAGAAGGTATTATGGCTATTCGGCCGGCCGATCTCCAACTCGCCTACTTGGCGGCCCCGCAGGGCGCGGCGGTCGCCGCGAACGTCGTTGCGGCTCCGCAGGCGGCGCAGCAGGCTGCGGCGATGGCGTTTGCTCAACAGGTCACCGAGCGCGAGGAGTCGGTCGCTGAGGCTGCAAGCTCCGAACACGATAGCGCGGTGCGCGAGCGTACCGCAGGCGACGGGCAAGGCTTTTACCAGACTCCGGAGCGGCGCCAGGGCGATGGGGCCGACGAGAATTCCTCGGACGGCGGAGAGCAGCACTTCATCGATACGATGGCGTAGGTAATCGTGGCGGGCATCGACCCGAGCGCGCTTGCGATGCAGGCGGTTCTCGCAGCCCAGACGGTGATCGCGGAGGCGACGCTCGACCTCGGAGCGATCGCGCAGAGCGTCATCGCGCAGCTCAAGACGGGCGACTTGCTCTCGGCGCTGGTGTTACCGCCGTCGGAGGGCGTCGACCACATCTCGCTTTTCGGCCAATCGCTTCCCGCGCAGCTTCCGCCGGGCATCACGCCCGGTGATACGCTCGCGCTCCAAGTAACGGGCTTTTCGCCGACACAGATTTTCGTGCGGAATCTCGGCGCGATCGATCCGCAGAATCCGCCGGAGACCGCGAACGTCGAGCTTCCCGCGAACAACGCTCAATTGCCCGCGCAGGCGGCACCGCTCGCGCGCGGGGCGGCAGCGAATGTGCCCGCCGCAAACGTGTCCGCTGCAAACGTGCCCGCTGCGGCTGCGCAAACGGAGAATCTCGCAAGCAACGCCGCGGCGCAGAGCGCGCGCAGCGCAATTGCGCCCCCGGTCGAAGTTTTTGTCGCCGCTTCGGTGCAGCCGGCGCGACGAGAGATGCCGAGCGCGTCGACGCAAGAACCCGTACTACGCGGAGGCGCAACTCCCGCGGAGAGCGCTGCGCCGACAGCGAGGACGACGAGCACCCCGAGCGGCGAGACGCAACCGCAAAGTGCGCAAAGCGCCGGTGAACCGGGCGTACCTGCGCCGAACGTGCAACCGAACCTGCAACAGTCGGGCACCGATCCGATGGCGGCATCGGAGCTCGAAGCGCGCCTTGCCACCGCTCGCGGCGCACGGATTCTCCCGCGTCCACCCGAGATCCAACAAGCGGCGACGGAGTCGCCGGTTCGTACGAATGCGCCGATCCTCGCGCGCGGAACTCCGCTGGAATCGCCTCCGCCGCCGATCTCGATGCGCGGCGCTCCGTCGGCGGCGGAAACGCCGCTCGCGAGCGGCGCGGCGCAACCGCTCGGCGAAGAAGAACAACTGCTCGCGCGGCTCGACGTCCCGGCGACACCCGCGATGATCGTCGCAGCGCGCCAATCCGCAAACGCACCGCAATTACTGGCGACGGCGTTCGCGCGCGCGCAGAGCGTGCTGGCACGGTTGGTCGCGCAACCCGCCGTGACCACGGTGCGCAGCACGATGGCCTTCGTCTCGACGCTCGACCCGGCGAATGCCGTCGCATTACCGCAGCAACTCGCGGCGTACGTGCGTACGATTCTCGGCTCGACGGAGGGTGCGCTCGCGACGCTTGCCAAGAATCTCGCCGCGCTCGAACCGACGGCTACTGCAAATGCCGTCGCGCAGGGCGGCGCGCCGAACGCCGCGGCGAACCCGATGCCGTCGTTTGCGGAGGCCGCACGTATTGCCGCAGCGATGCAGCATCCGAACGAGGGCGCGGTGCCCGCTGCGCCGGTGGTCGCCTCACCCGCGAACGAAGCTGCGGTGCTCTCCGCGCAAAATACATTGAACCAAGATGTGAAGAGCGCGCTCGTCGCGCTCGCACAGGACCCGCAGAGTGCATCGGTTCCCGGTGCCGCGAGCGTACTCGGCAACGCCGTCACCGCGATTAGCGCAGCACAGATCCACCTGTTGGCAGCGAATGTAAACGCCGATCCGCGGACGTTGATCGTACCGCTTCCCGTCTTCTTTCGCGACGGGGGTTCGCCGACGCAACTGCGCATCGGTCGCGATGCACCGGGAACGAAAAAAGCGATGGATGCCGATAATTTCACGCTCGGATTCTTGCTCGATACGAAAACGCTCGGAACCGTCGCGATCGAAGTCGAGACAAGCGGACGTGCCGTCAGCGTGAAGGTTAAAACCGAACGCGATGGTGCGGCGAAACGTTTTCGCGAGGCCTTCGGTGTGCTGCGCGATCGATTCGAATCGTTGCGCTATCGCATCGCCGGAATGAACGCCGCGGTTGCTGCGCGCAGCATGCCCGGCACTGCGGTAAAGAAGAACGCGGAGGAGCCTGCACCGAAGCAGCAGCTCGACGCGCAAGCGTGAATCGATTCTTCGATTTTCGCAAGCGTCGTTTCACGCGTCCGGCCGCGGCGGCGCTGCAGTACGATCCCCTCAAACCCGCTCCGCCCGTTGTTCTCGCCTCGGGAAAGGGGCGCGTTGCCGAAGAGATTCTCCGCATCGCCCACGAGCGCGGGATTCCGCTGGTCGAAGATGCTGCGCTCGCCGAGGCGCTCTCGCGCCTCGAGCTCAACGAAAGCATCCCGCCGGAGCTCTATGCAGTCGTCGCGGAGGTCCTGGTCTTTGTCTATCGGCTCGATATGCAAACCGGCTAAAATCGAACAGGAGTTCGATAATTTGCTCCGAAAGCGCCGCTCATGAGTTGGATTGGTCGCCTCGGCGATCGGCTGAAAAAAGCGGGGCGCAGCTTCGCTGGGGTCCTCGCCCTCGGAGGCTCGGAGCGCCCGCTCGACGCGGAGTTCTGGGATGAGTTCGAAGAGGCACTTCTCGCCGCCGATCTCGGCGTCGGAACGACCGAGCGCATTCTCGCGGGCTTGAAGACGGTCGCCCGACAGGAGGGATGGCGGAACGCCGGCCAGGCGATCGAGCGCTTTCGGCGTGATGTCGAGCGCTTTCTCGACCTTCCCGATGCGCCGATTCCCCTCGATGGGAAGCCGAGCGTCGTCCTCGTCGTCGGGGTCAACGGCACCGGAAAGACGACGAGCATCGGCAAACTTGCGGCGCGCTATACCGCGCAGGGGAAACGCGTACTGCTCGTCGCCGGCGATACGTTCCGTGCCGCCGCCGCCGATCAGTTGGCGATTTGGGCCGAACGCAGCGGCGCGCAGATCGTGCGTGGTCCGGAGAACGGCGACCCGGCGGCGGTCGTCTTCGATGGAATCAGCGCGGGCATCGCTCGCGGCGTCGATCTCATCTTCGTCGATACCGCCGGACGCCTGCAGACCAAGAACAACCTCATGGAAGAGCTGAAGAAAATTCGCCGCGTGACCGAGCGCGCGTTGGGGCGCGCTCCCGACCGCACCTTGCTGGTCGTCGATGCGACGACCGGGCAGAACGCGATCTCGCAAGCGATACTCTTCCATGAAGTGACCCCGCTCGACGGCCTGATCGTGACCAAGCTCGACTCGACCGCGAAGGGCGGCGTCGTCCTCGGCATCGTCGAGCGCATCGAACGCCCGATCTCCTATGTCGGTCTCGGTGAGGCGATCGATCAACTCGAACCCTTCAACGCACGAGAATTTGTGACGGCCCTCTTCAACCCGCAATAACGAGTGCCACCCCCTTGGCAGAGTGCCCATCTAGAGTGAATGAAAGAACGGATCGTAATTTCCAGCATCGTGAGAAAGAAAGAGAGAACCGAGATGGCTTCCCAAGACGATCGACAGATAGCCCTCGCAAATGCCCTCGCTCAGATCGAGCGGCAGTTCGGCAAGGGTTCGATCATGAAAATGGGCGAGATTCAGGAGCGAATGGCGTACGACGTCGTTCCCAGCGGAAGTATCGCACTCGATCTTGCCCTCGGCGTCGGCGGTTTTCCGCGCGGTCGCGTCGTCGAGATCTACGGCCCGGAGTCGAGCGGTAAAACGACGCTCGCGCTCCACGCGATCGCCGAAGCCCAGAAGACCGGCGGAACGGCGGCCTTCGTCGACGTCGAACACGCGCTCGATCCGAACTATGCCGCGGCGCTCGGCGTCGATCTCGATAATTTGCTGGTCTCGCAACCCGATACCGGCGAACAAGCGCTCGAGATCGCCGAGATGCTCGTACGCAGCAACGCCGTCGATGTCGTCGTGGTCGACTCGGTCGCCGCGCTCGTCACCAAAGCCGAGCTCGAAGGTGATATGGGGGATGCGCATGTCGGCCTTCAGGCGCGCTTGATGTCGCAGGCGCTGCGAAAATTGACCTCGGCGATTTCGCGAAGCAAGTGCATCATGATTTTCATCAATCAGTTGCGCGAAAAAGTCGGCGTCATGTTCGGGAATCCCGAGACAACCTCCGGCGGACGCGCGCTGAAGTTCTATGCTTCGATCCGTCTCGACGTTCGGAAGCTCGAACAGATCAAGATCGGCCAAGAAGTCGTCGGTTCGCGCACGCGCGTCAAGGTCGTCAAGAACAAAGTTGCGCCTCCGTTCCGACAGGCGGAGTTCGACATTACCTACGGTCACGGGATTTCGAAGATGGGTTCGATTCTCGATATTGCACTCGAGCGCAACATCGTCGGTAAGAGCGGCTCGTGGTACACCTACGGCGAGCAACGCGTCGGGCAGGGACGCGAGAACGCGAAGAGCTTCCTCGAAGAGCATCCGGAGATCGCCGGCGAGATCGAGGGCAAGATTCGCGAAGAGCTCGCCGCACTCACCTCGCGGAACGGCACTGCCGTCGAAGCGGTAGAAGCGCCGACCGAATAGTCGGTGCAGGCCTATGCGGCGGCGCTTGGGCTTCTTGCGCGGCGTCGCCTGAGCGAAGCGCAGTTACGCACCAAACTCGAGCGTCGCGGCTACGATGATGATGCGATCGCCGATGCGGTCGCGCGTTGTAAAACCGAGCGCTACCTCGACGATGCGCTCTTCGCCGCGCTCTACGTCGAACGTGTGCGCGATGCGAAGGGCGATCGGCGTCTCGTCGGCGAGTTGCTGCGCCGTGGGCTCGACGCGGAATGCGCGCAGCGTGCCGTCGCCGAGGCGTCGCTCTCCGAACGCGGTCGTTGCGCCGAAGCGCTCGCAAAACTTCGTCGCACGCAGCCGCAGGCAAGCTATCCGAGCCTCGCGCGCTCGCTCGAACGCCGCGGCTTTCCAGCCGCGCTGATCTACGCGCTTCTGCGCGAAGCGGCGCTGCACGATGGCGCGCTCGAGGAAATCGAGACGTTGCAATAATCGCCGCACTTCGTTGCTCGTCGTGTCGCAGCGAACGTACCTCGGGGAATCGGATGCGATGTGATGAAGCGAACGGTGCTTGTTGCCGAAGATGATGAGGCGATTCGCGAGCTCATTCTCCACCATTTGGCGTGCGAGGGATTTGAAGGCGTCGGCGCCCCCGATGGATTGAGCGCGGTGCGCAAAGTGCGCGAAGGCTGCGATATCGTCATCCTCGACATCGGCCTTCCCGGACTCGACGGTTTTGAAGTGGCGCGCCGTGCCCGTGAGATCCGCCCCTCGCTACCGATCTTGGTACTCAGCGCGCGCAGCGGCGAGATCGACCGCTTGTTGGGCTTTGAATTGGGGATCGACGACTTTGTGGCCAAGCCTTTCTCGCCGCGAGAATTGGTAGCGCGCGTACGCGCGATTCTGCGACGCCATGGATTAGATGCCGAAGTCGCCGTCGACCGTGTCTTGCGCTTCGGTGATTTGGAGATCGATGTTGCGGCCCGCGAGGTGCGCATGCAGGGCGAGGACCTCGCGTGTAAACCGCGCGAATTTTCACTCTTGCTCGAACTCGCTCGTCACCCGGGCGTCGCCATCGCGCGCGAGCGTCTGATCGATCGCGTCTGGGGCGCAGCTTTCGCGGGCGACGAACGAACCGTCGACGTCCACGTCAGCCGCTTGCGCGCGCGCTTGGAGGGATATGCGCGATTGCGCGCCACGTTGCGCAGCGTTCATGGTTTCGGATACAAATTCGTTCCGCCGTAACGCGGAGCGCTGCGAACGCGACCCGGCGGCGCTCGCCGTTTCGGCGCCGAGCGGAGGGCGCGTGCGTCCGTTGTTACTTTGGCGCGTACCGGAGATCGGCGCGATGGCGCTGCGCGATGGGCGGCGACGCTCGCGCGCGCTGGAGCGGCGTGCCGAGACGCTCTTTTTGGATGCTGCGCAGAGGCTGTTACGGACGAGCGATCGATTGGCGCATCCCGCCGATAGCGAGCATTTTATCGCCTATCTCGACGGACGCGGAAGATCGGGAGAGTCGCGCCGCGTTGCGCTCCCAGTCGATCTTCGCGGTGCTCTCGAGCGAATCGCCGCTCGATTACAAGCACGCCTCGATCTCGTCGTCGAGGTCGGCTGGAGCTACGTCGCTCCTGCGGATCTGGCGCGCGACCCCGCTGCGGCGCTGCGCGAAGCGCTGCAGCGGGGCGAACGCGAACGCGAGCGAGTTGCATTCCTCGCCGCAGTCGGGCATGAATTGCGCACGCCGCTGAGTTCGATTCGCGGGTATATCGAAACACTGCTCGATGCACGGCACGACGAGACGACGACGCGCCGCTTCCTTGAAATCGCGCAAGCCGAGACGCTGCGCATGGCGCGTCTCGTCGATGGCGTTCTCGAATTTTCGCTGCTCGATTGCAGCGCGCTCCATCTCGCCGATGCGTGCTGCGATCTCGCAGAGGTCATCGAGCGCGCGATTCTCTCGATGGAAGCTGCGTTGGCGCGCGCGGGTGCGCGGGTTGAACGGCGCGGAAGCGCGGGAGTGCTCGTCGCACTCGACGAGGATGCTGCGATGCACGTCGTACTCAACGTCCTGCAGAACGCCGTGCTCCACGGTCGGCAGGGTGGAAAAATTCGCATCGGCCTCGCGCGCCGGCCGCCGTTCGCGCGGCTGCGCATCGACGACGACGGCCCCGGCATTCCGCTGGAGCAACGCGAGCGCGTCTTCCAACGCGGCGTACGCTTGGGAACCGGCGGAGGGCGCGGCTTCGGGCTCGGCCTTGCCATCGTCGAAAGTATCGTATCGCGTGTCGGCGGCGAGGTGCGCGTCGGCGCTGCTCCTCGGGGCGGCGCTCGCTTTGAAATCCTGCTGCCGCTCCAAGCGGAGAAAGGGGGGGCGGAGTCGTAGCTGGCGGCTCATGATGAGCGTACCACCCGACCTTCGGCGCAGCGAGCGAACGCTCGCGCTTGCGCGAAGCGTCGATCGAGGCTACGGCGCGAGCGCTCCGATAGCGGTCGCGGAGATCGGTCCCTCGCTCTTCTTTCTTGCCGATTTTATTCGCTGCGTTCAAAGCGCATGCGAGATCGATTTTCTCTCCATCGGCGGCGATGCGAGCGCCCGTCGCTTTATCGCCGACCTTTCGCGGCCGATCGATGGGCGCGATCTCCTCGTCGTCTGCGACGGGATCGACGATCTCGACCGGATGCAATTTCTGCTCGGCGCGATGCGCGAACGCGCGCCGCGGTCGCTCGCGTTGGTTTCGCAGCGACCGATATCGCGTGAGGAAGCTGCGGCATTAGGCGAAGTTACGATTCTCGGCGAGTCTGCATCGTGATGCGGCGCGCGGTTGCAGCATTCTTTGCGATGTTGACGGTTGCAGCGCTTCTTTCGACGAGCGGTAGCGCGCTACAACTTCCGTCGATTGAAGCAGCGGCGACTGACTTTCGCAGCCCCAACGCGCACTTGCAGGAGATGTTTCGCGCCGCGCTGCTCGATACGACGACGCTTGCAGAATATGCTCCCGATGGTACGGCCTACGTGAAGACCGGGGATATCCCCGCCGAATGGCTGCGCGATGCGAGCGCACAGTTGCGTCCCTATCTGTTCTTCGCCAAAAAAGATCCCAGCGTCCGCAAATTACTTCGCGCGATATTGGCGCGAATGGCGAAGTACATTCAGATCGATCCATACGCGAATGCATTTACGCTCGACTATCGCGTTTGGGAGCAGAAATTCGAACTCGATTCGCTCGCCTATCCGGTGACGCTGGCATGGAGCTACTGGAAGACGACCGGCGACACGTCGATTTTTACTCCCGATATGGAGAAGGCGCTCGAAGATATCCTTAACACCATGGAGCGCGAAC
>DAIBFU010000051.1:0-12735 GCA_027422105.1 Vulcanimicrobiota bacterium
GCATGTCTGCCGCTCTTTCCGGCCCTTATTACGTTGACGCCGACACGCGTTCCGGGAGTCTCCATGATTCCGCTCGCCGCTGCGCCGGCAATCCTGGCAGTGGTCGGCGTGCTCGCCGTCATCGCCGGCTCGTTGCTGATTTTTTCGGAACGCGTCGAACAACCGATGCTGCCGGTGCTCACGATCTGGCTCGCCGCGGCGCTGTTGTCGGCGCTGCTCGGATTTGCCCCGCTCTACGGCCTCCTCTTTCTCGCGATTTTTTTACTGGGGATCCTTTGGCACGTCGGAATCAACACGAGTTATGGCGATTCCGGCGCACCGGCGATTATTTTCGGCGCGCTTTTGGGAGCGGCAACGCTTGCCTTCATCGTCGCGATTGCAGCGGTGTTGCTCCATCGGCCGGCGGCGATCTATGCCGCCCAACATGGGCGCGCGGTGGGGAGCTTTATTCTTCCGGGCGAACTCGCCGGCTACGTGCTAGTCATCGTTCCAATCGCTCTCGCCGTCGCCTCGCTCGCGCGCCAACCCTGGCTGCGCGCGCTTGCTGCATGCGCGGCGCTCTCCGGCGTTCTTGCGCTGGCGTTGAGCTTTTCGCGAACCGGGTGGGTCGCCGCTGGCTGTGCCGGCATCGCCTATCTCGTGATCGTCGTTCGCGACCGTCGCAAACAGATTCAAATCGGCGTTACCATCGCAGCCGTAACCGCTCTCGCCGTCGCACTCGCATTCAACGTGCATCACGACCCGAGCGAAAATTTCACGCGCCTCTCGATTTGGAAGACGGCGTTGGGAATGGTGCGTCGGTTTCCGCTCACGGGAACCGGGCCGTTTTCCTTCAGTCTGCTTTACGCACATCTCCGACTTCCTGACGGCGATGCGGTCGCCTACCACGCGCACGATATCTATCTCACGCTGCTCGCCGAAACGGGCATCGTCGGGTTACTGGCGATGCTTGCGGCATGGCTGCGCTTCGGCCGGGAGTGGGCCCGTCGCTTTGCCGTCGCCGATGCGCGCGCGCGCATTCTCTCCGGCGCAATCGTTGCCGGACTCATTGGGACGCTGGTGCAGGGGCTCATCGACACCTCGACGCTCGTGCTCTTCGGGCTTTGGCTACCGACGATGGCGCTTGCGTTGGCAAGCGCTCGTTACGGTTTAGGTGAATCCGCATGAAGCACGCGTCGCTTTTCCTCGGGCTGCTTGCACTCGCGGCGTGCTCCTCACCGCAACCGCCGCGCAATGCCCCGAGCCCGAGTCCTACACCCTCGCCGGGTTTGCCCTCGCTGACCGTGCGAGCGGTCGGTAGCGCGAAACGACCGATTCGCATCGTCCAAATGCGCCGGAATAACACCCGCGAATACGAACTGCTCGCGCGGACGATTCACAGTTTGGGCGCGGCAAGCGATGCGCGCGTCGGGCTGACCGATGTCCGGGTCACGTTTACCGGTCGCGACGGCTCGACGCTCGAGGCGCGTTCTCCGCGTGCGATCGTCGACGAGCGCGACGGGTCGATCGAGCTGACCGGTGGAGTCCGCGCCGAGAACAAGGCCGGCGTACGCCTCACCTGTCGAACGTTGACCTATCGACGCGGCGCGCAATCGCTCCATGGGAGCGGTGACGTTCATCTCTACGGCGAACGCGGCATGGACGCGGTCGGCCGGACCGTTGATGCCGATATCGCGCTCTCCAAGGTGAGAATACAATGAACGACCGAAAGATCGAATTACGCGGCCTTGTGAAACGCTACGGCGATCGCACGGTCGTGGATAACGTGAGTGCCGACGTCGGCACCGGCGAAGTCGTCGGCTTGCTTGGTCCGAACGGCGCCGGAAAGACGACAACGTTCTACATGGTGGTCGGTTTAGTGAAGCCCGATAGCGGAACCGTCGTGCTCGATAACGAGAATACGGAAATCGACCTTACACATGCGCCGATGTATCAGCGCGCGCGCAGCGGCATCGGGTATCTCGCGCAAGAGAACTCAATTTTTCGCAAACTCTCGGTCGGCGACAACATTCGGCTTATCTGGCAGCAGCGCGGCGTGAGCTTCGAAGAGAGCGAGCGGCGACTGATGCCGTTACTCGAAGAGTTCGGGCTGCAGCGTTTCGTAGACGCGCGTGGCGAATCGCTTTCCGGCGGAGAGCGTCGCCGCGTCGAAATCGCGCGAGCGCTTGCAACCGACCCGGCATTTCTCTTGCTCGACGAACCATTTACCGGCATAGACCCGATCGCCGTCGCCGACATTCAAGTGATGATCCGCCAGCTTCGCGATCGGGGCCTCGGCATTCTCATCACCGACCATCAAGTGCGCGAGACACTCGCCATCGTCGACCGCGCATACATTCTCAATAACGGCAAGATCGAAGTTGAGGGAAGCGCCCAAGAAGTTCTCGATTCCCCGGTCGCTCGAAAATTTTATCTCGGCGAGAGTTTTCGTCTGTGATTCGAACGCTTGCCTGTCGGACGATTCTCGACCGCTACGTTTTGCTCGAGCTCGCCGGTCCGTTTGGGTTCGGGTTGTCGGCGTTCACGCTCATCTTCGCCGCGACGCAAATCCTCGCGCTCGGTAGGCTTGTCAGCAACGACCACGCGCCGTTGAACGCGGCGATTGAAATTTTCATCTGGCAGCTCCCCGGTATGGTCGTGCTGGTGATTCCGATGGCATTACTTTTGGGGACGCTGCTCGCGATTCAACGGCTTTCCGTCGATAGCGAAATAACGGCGATGAAAGCCGGCGGCATATCCTTCGTGCGGATCGTGAGTGCGTTGCTGATGGCCGGGCTCGTCATCTCGTTGGTTGATTATGTCATCCAGGAAAACGTCGTGCCTTTTGCCGCATCGCAGGTCAACTCGATTGAAGACCGTGCGATCAGCCATACCAGCGCGTTCAACCAAGATCTCACCGTCTCGGCTCCGCTCCCCGGAGGTGGCCGTCAAGTGACCATCGCGACGGGATACCAGCCGCATTCGCAAGCGCTGTTGAACGTCACGCTCGTTCAATACGACGCGTCAAACGCTCCAGTGCAGATCGTATTTGCCAAACGCGCCGACTTTCAAGCGAATAGTTGGTTGCTCAATGATGTGAGCGCTTATCGCTTCGACTCAAACGGCGTTACGATCTCCGAACCGCACGTCGCTCAGCAAGAGATCGCCATCGGGGAACAACCTGCCGATATCGTCGAACGGTTAACTCACAACGATCCCGACGCCATGAGTCGACGACAGATCGCGGATCTTATTCAGACCGGTCAGCTCTCCGGAAACGGCTTGCGAAAATATCTCGTCGCGTTCCACGAAAAATTAGCGCGACCGTTTGCGTGTTTCGTGTTCGTCCTTATGGCAATTCCCTTCGGCATTCGCGCGTTACGCGGAGGCGGCGGAGGGGCAAGCCTCGGGTTCGGCCTTGCAGTTGCAATCGCGTTTATCTACTACGTCGTTCTCACGATCTTCTCGTATTTAGCGGAGAATTTTATAGCTATGGCTCCGCTACTTGTATGGATGCCGAACGCTATTTTTACGGCGATCGGCTTGCGGCGACTCCTGCGGATCGCGGCGGTATAAACGATGAATGTACTTGACGATGTACGCGGTTCGTTGCTGATTCTTGGCATTGTCTTGTTGGCAGGCGGCATTTCCTACGTCGGAGATCGGGTCGGCCACCAAGTCGGGCGCAAGCGCCTGACGCTTTTTAATATTCGGCCGCGCTACACCTCGACGATCGTCGCTGTCGTCACAGGAATGCTCATCGCCCTTGCCGTCGTGAGTGTTGCATTGCTGGCTTCGCGCGACGTACAGACGGCGTTTTTTAAGTTGGCGTCGGTCAATCGTGAAATCTCTACGCTTCAGCAGCGCGAGCGCGAACTCGGTAAGAAAGTGAATACCGGGCGCCTAGTGGTCGGCGTCGATAGCTTGATGACCGATTTTTACGCGACGATCCCACAAGGCTCGAATGTTGCGCGCCGAAAAGAAATCATGCGCGCGTTTTTCGATGATACGGTGAAATTCGTAAACCAAACCTATGTGCCGTTTGGATTGCGACCCGCACGTGTACCGAAGGGTACGTACACACGATTGAATGCGACCGCGAGCAGCCCGCAGCTTGGGTTTTTAAACGGCCGTACGAACGTGTTATTGATTGCGGTAGCGCATCGCAATCTTTTCGTGAACGACCGCATCGATCTCAGTCTCGACTCGGTTCCCGATATGTTGATCTACCCGGCGAAAACGCAGATCGTGGAGCTTAAAATCGATGCCGGGCGCAACGTGAACGTGAATTTGAGTATCCGACAACTCAGCAACGCGGTCGCACAGGTGCTGGAAAACCGTGGTCTCTCGTCGGCGTTGGTAGCCAACATTACCCCGGTGAGCGTCTACCCGTCTCTTTCGACCATGCAGGAGTTGCTCAAGAACGGGAAAGGGAGTTATCTGCTCGTTGCCTGGGCGGCAACCGATATCTATCCGCATACGTACTTGCGAGAAGGGCAGATCCCGATCGTCGTCACCCTCTTGCAGCCCGGTCAGCGATCGATTCCGTGAGGGTGCTTGGCATCGATCCGGGCTCCCGTAAGGTCGGCGTGGCGGTTCTCACCGAGAGCGGTGAGGTGCCCTTTCGCGCGATCCTCCAACCCGATCGCCTCCTCGAGGATCTTCGCCCGCTGATCGAGCGCTATAGCGTCGACGCCATCGCGGTCGGCGGTGGGACGCGCGGCAGTGAGATTCTGCACCGAGTTGCCGACTTCGGGCTTCCCTGCGAGCGGGTCGACGAAACGAGCACCACGCTCGATGCCCGAAAACTCTATTTTGAAGCCTTCCCTCCGCGCGGCTGGCGGCGTTTGGTCCCGCGCGGCATGCTCACGCCGCCGCGACCGATCGACGATTTCGCCGCCGAGCTGATCGCCCGTCGCTTCCTGGCCTCTCGTTAGGGGCAAATCGGCGCGGGGAGCAACTTTCCGCTGTCCTGCGACCGTTAACGATGTAAAGTGACGCTCGAACGACCGATAATAGGAGTCCACGGGCTGGTTCAGCCCGTCTCATCGGAGGCTTGCTAGAAGTGAAGGGCCGACAACGGATCTTCGCGGGGGTGCTCGCAGGGGCGCTCTGTTTCGCCTCGGCCTCGGCCCCGGTAGCGGCCCAGAGGTTGCACCTCGGCGCCGAAGTCTTCCACCTCGACGGTGCGGACGCCGCCCGGAGCCTCCCGGGCTCGTTACGCGGCCTCAACCTGGTGGCGAAGCTCCCTGGAGTCGCCGCCGATTCCCCCAGCTCACCCTCGATCGTCCCCGATCTGCTCACCGCGCTCTCGTTTGCCGTGACGGTCCCGAAAATCCCCGACGGTATCCAATTCGATGCCGTTGTGGCACCGATACGGCTGGTCAGCGTTGGGACGGCGCGCTTTCAAACCCCACCGGCGGAGACGGTTGGCGAGGGCTTCGACCAGGCATCGCCCGCACCGCTCCATTTCGACTTCGGCGATCCGTCGCAGCAGCCGGCCATCCGGGAAACGGCACCGAGAACCACGATCCTCGGACGTCTCTTTGGCGCAATCAGCAAAGTGAAGACGACCGTGCAGTTACGAAACACGAAACTATCGCACGGCGGTCTTTTAATGCCGTTGCCGCCGGCGAACGAGCAAGTGCTCGGCGGAAAAACGAATATTTCATTTCGCACCGGTCGACGCATGGTGACACTCGGGCTTTCGAGCCGCTTCGAACATCTTTCGCGCGGATTGATCTCCTCGGAGAATCCCTCGCCGATTCTCGATTCGGCACTCGGATTCGATGCGACGAGTCGGCTGGTGCTGCCGCCTGCCGCATTTAGCGATCTTACCCATTCGAGTATCGGCGCGAGCCTTGCGGTGCCTGTCTCGCCGCGATTCACCGTTGGGTTAGGCTACCGCAGCGGAACCCTCGTCGGCACGTACGGCTCCTTATCGCCGACAACGCTCTCGGGCACCGATAGCCGCTACTTCGGGAAACTCACCTACACGCTGCCGCACGCACCGGCGACGCTGACGTTTCAGGCGCGGCAATACCGTTTCAACGACAATCTGCAATTGACGCCGATCGAAACGCAATTACGCGCCGGCGTTGATCTTACGATTAAATTCTGATCGCGCGAACGTTACTCGCCGTCGCCATCGTCGCGGCCGCATTGCTGGGGGCCGTGCAGGTCGGCTCCGACGCGCTCCTATCCGGCGCGGCTGTCCCCGCATCGCTACCGCGCTTGCTGCCGCAGCAATGGGGGGTCGGCATCTACCGTGCGATCGATCGTATCGCCCCGGCTCCCTTCGTTGCACGCGAACTCGGGCTCGAAGCATTGCTGCGCGGCGACGATGCAAGCGCGGTAAAATACGCGGTGACGTTGCCGACTGGCGGAGCGCGCGATGCACTCTTTGCCGCGATCGAACGCGCGCGCGGCGCCAAAGCGCTTGCGATTGAATACGAGCTCGCGGGGCTCGATCTACCGCGCTTGCTGAGACGAATCGATGCAATTGAGAAAGACCACCCGCGAGCCGCATACGCTCTCGCGGATCGATTACGCGCGCGCCTTGAAGCAACGACGACGCACCCCGACGCACTAGCCAATATTTTTTGGCGCTGCGGTACGATCGCAACGAACGCTGTCTATCGCGGGCATCAACCCTCACTTTGGAACGCGCGCGCACGTCGCGCTTTTCTCGCCGCCGCGCGCATGGCTCCCTATGACAACAACTATGCACTCGGCGTTGCCGCCTATTATTACCGCGTGAAAGAAAACGCGCAGGCGAAAAGATGGTACCGCCGCATCGTAACAATCAATCCTTCGAGTGCCGACGGCTGGGCGGGTTTGGGAAGCGTAGCATTGCGCGCCGGGGATCTCGCCGCCGCACGCCGTTACCTCGCCATTGCGCATCGTTATGATAGCGGAACCGAGAGCGTGCAAACTCTTGCACGCAAACTCGGTGCGCACGTGCGTCCGTGAGAGTGGCATTCGACGCGCAGCCGACCGTCGGCAGTGCGACCGGCATCGGCGAATACGCGCGCGAACTTGCACGAGCACTCGGCACGATTCCCGGAATCGAGCTCGTACCGCTAAGCGCTCCGAAGATCGATCCATGGCGCTTCGATCGGCGCGCGTACTGGGAACAGCTCTTGTTGCCCATCGCCGCGGCGCGCTCGAAGGCGACGCTCTTACACTGTACGTCGGGAACGATGCCGGCGATCGCATCAATGCCGATCGTTCTGACGCTGCACGATGCGGCGTGGCTGCGCGTGCAAGGGCACGCGCGCTTCTATTCGCGTGCTTATTTCGGTACGTTGATGAAACATCTGGCGGCGCGAGCGCGAGCAATCGTTACGGTTTCGAATTTCTCCGCTCGAGAGATTGTCGAACTGCACCCCGGGATCGACGAACGCAACGTACATGTTGTTCCGCTCGGCGTAGCCGAAGAATTCGGAAAGCTGGAACTTCGCACAAACGATCGCCCTTCGATTCTCGTCGTCGGAACGGTGGAAGCGCGCAAGAACCTCGAGGTGGTGATTCGCGCACTTCCTGCGTTACTAGGGGTCCGCGCGATCTCCGTCGGGCCGAGTACTCCTTATCGCGATCGTTGCATTGCGATTGCGCGCGAACTCGGTGTCGAAGACCGAATTGCATTTCGCGGCTACGTCGATCGCACCGAGTTGCTCGAACTCTACGCCACCTGTACGGTGCTTGCGATGCCGTCGCGATACGAGGGGTTCGGTTTACCGCTGGCACAGGCGCGATGCGCCGGGCTACCGGCAGTTGCCGCGCGCGGCTCCTCGCTCGACGAAATTGCCGGAGATATCGTGCCGCGCATCGAGCCCGACGACGTTGCGGGTTGGCGCGAGGCGCTTGCCGCCGTCTTCGCCGATCCCGAGCGGGCTCGTCGCACTGCGGCGAGCGATAGAGCCGCCGCCGTCGAACGCTTTTCGTGGCGTCGTGCGGCGGATGCCACCGCTGAGATCTATCGAATCGCTTCGGTGTAAACCGGCGATCCCGGCGCCCCCGCCGGAACGCTGCCGTCATCCGGCGCGAGAATCAAGCGCAACGGAAAGCTCGAGCCGGCATCGGGAATCGTCGTGATGTGCAGGCGTAGAAACCCGCGCGCGGGTACGACATAGCTGCGCAGTTTATAGCGCGTGAAGGCGCGTACTTGATGCGATTGCACCAAAACTCGGTCGATTAAATACGTCCCGGTTGCGCTGCCGCCGCGCGGATTTTCATAGAGCGCAATCGTCTGCGCTTGGTGCGTAGGGTTGACGACGTTGATTTCAAAATTCTGCAGCACCCCATAGTCGCCGGAGAGCGCTTGCCCGACAAGATCGTTAGGAAGCGGCACTTGCCCGACTGCGAGTTCGAGATAGGGATCTTCGACGCTCCACTGCGTCGAGTAAGTAAATTCCGGAATAGAGTAGATGCCGCGTGCATGCGCGTGATGCCCTTGCAAGAGTGTGTCGCTCTTGGGTGGAGAGTTCGGCGAATCGGTCGCTCGCTGTGCAAAGAGCATGAGATGAATCAATCCACCGTTGAGAACGCGCAATTGGAGGAGATCGCTGACGATGGAATCTGCAGGAAGATCTTGCATTGCCAAATTCACGCTGCCGTAACCGGGAATTTGAACGATCTTGCCTTCGTTGGTGACTAAATGCACCAGGAAGCGCTTCGTCGAGAGATGCCCGGCCTCCATTTCGTTGGGGCTCGGCCCGCCGCTTCCGTCGATAAATTGCAGCAGCGCGGGTTCGGGCGAGGTGTTCGTCGCGCGCAAAACGATGCGGCGCGCGATCGAATGCGGTGGGTTGTAGTGGAAATAGAGAAAGCGCGACGGCGCTTGTCGGTGTAGATCGGCGGTGAAGAGTACGCCGTCGGTGGTGAGGCGTTCGGGGAAATCACTGACCATCAGCGAGGACGGTGAGATACGAGGGGCGGCGATATTTTCAACGGTAAGATTGACGGTAGAATCAACCTCGATGTAATTGTTGCCCTGCAGCGTTACGGGAACGCTGAGCTTGAGAACATCGTCGACGCCGAGCGGCGAATCGATACCGATCTGCGAGCGGCTAAAAACGAGTTGCGCGCCGGGGCGCAACGAGACGCTCGCGTCGATCGCATCGGCGACGCGCTTGAGCACGAACGAGGCGCTCGCGGGCTCGCCGGTAACGCGTACCAGGAGGGTGTGCTGCGGCGTTCTTCCGGCGGGATAGGCAACAAGGATCGGTAGCGTGGCGGAGATTCCGCGCGTATCGGTGAGCGTGATGCTCGTCGAACCCGGCGCGATCCCGGAGATGCTGAGAAGTTCGGTGTTGCTGTTATAACTGACCGCGACGAGCTGCGGGTTTCCGCCAGTGAGTGTCACGGCGCCCAGCGTGTTGCCGACCACAACTTGAACCGATGCGCCGACCGGAACGAGCGCCGAGGCCGGCGCGAGGAGGATCGGAACGGGAGTCGGCGTCGGCGTTGGCGTCGGCACCGGCGTCGGGGAAGCAAGCGGCGTCGGGGAGGCGAGCAGCATCCCGGAGGGAGTTGGGCTCGGCGAGAGCGAGGGTGCCGGTGAGAGCAGCGGCGTCGGCGAGAGCAGCGGCGTCGGTGAGGGCGGCGCGCTCGGCGCGACCTGCGGTTGCAGCGCAGCGATCCCGAGCGTCGCCGGAAGCAGGATGAGCGCGAGAAGCGGCGGGCGGCGCATCGAGTGCGTTAGGAGAGCGCGGCCGTCGCTCGCCGCACCGCGCTTGCCAGCAACGTCTTATATCCGACGCTGGGGAAGAGCACGGTTACGTAATCGCGCTCGGCGCGTTCGATCGTACCGATGCCGAATTTCGGATGTTCGACGACCTCGGAAATTCCGTAGCCGTCTCCTTGGAGGTTCGCAACTCTCGGAAGCGTCGCCGCGCGCAAGCAATTGTCGCATGCTCCACAATTCTCGGTCGTGAAGATCTCGCCGAAATAGTTGAGAATGAAGCGCCGACGGCACGAAGTCGCTTCGGCGTATTGCAGCATCATCGCGAGTTTGCTTTGGTCGTACGAACGCTTTGTTTCGTAATTGGCGAGATTGAGTACGAGTTCGCGGTTTTTTCGCGCCGCCTCGGAGACGGTATAGGTACTGCGACCGACGGTATCGATATAGCCTGCCTTGCGAAGCAAAGCAAGAATAACTTTGAGTTTCGTCAGCGGTAATTGGAGAATTTTGCGGAGATCGACCATCGCGACGCCGCTTTCTTGCGTACCGAAAACTTCGATCGTACCGAAGACGCGTTGGACATCTTCGATATCGGGGTACTTCCCGGTAAGGAAGTAGGTCTGCACGCGCGTGTCGCTCATGCGATAGATGAGGATGCAGCGTGACGGAAGGCCATCGCGACCGGCGCGCCCCGCTTCTTGCGTGTAGGCTTCGATCGAACCCGGGAGATCGTAGTGGATGACGAAACGAATATTGGGTTTGTCGATGCCGAGCCCGAAAGCATTCGTTGCGACCACAGCGCGAATTTTTTCGCCCATGAAGAGTTCGTGAACGCGTGTGCGATCTTCTTTGTGAAGTTTCGAGTGGTAGACCTCGGCGGGCATACCGAGACGTTCGGTAAGAAATTCGCAGACCGCAAGCGCGTTTTTAATCGTCGCGGTGTAAATGATGCCGGTGCCTTCGATCGCATCCTCGCCGGTAAAGAGGCGCTCGATCGTTTTGAGTTTATCGGGCTCTTTTTCAGCCTTCCGTGCTTCGTATATCAGGTTCGGCCGGTCGAAGCCGCGCACGATCGGTTGCACGTTCTCGATGCCGAGTTGGTGCAGAATATCTTCGCGGACCGCCGGGGTTGCCGTAGCGGTGAGCGCGAGGATCGGCGGGCGCCCCAGCTTGCGTACGACCGAGCCGAGCGCCAGGTAGGCGGGGCGGAAATCGTGCCCCCACTGGCTGATGCAGTGCGCTTCGTCGACGACAAAAAGCGGAACGCGCACCGATTGTAAAACTTTTATAAACCGTTCATCTTCAAGCTTCTCGGGTGTGGTGTAGACGATCTTGATCTCGCCTGCGGCGATGCGGCGCATCGCGCGCGCTTCTTGTTCTTCCGAGAGCGTCGAGTTGATGGCGACGACGGCGGTGATACCACGTACTTTGAGCATGTCGAGTTGATCTTTCATCAACGCGATCAGCGGGCTGACGACGACGGTCGTGCCTTCGAGGATCAACGCCGGGAGCTGATACGTGAGACTTTTGCCGCCACCGGTCGCAAGAATCGCGAGCGTGTCGTTTCCGGCGAGTACGCGCTGAACGACCGCTTCCTGACCTTGGAAGAAGTTCTCAAAGCCAAACCATTTGTGCAGGGCGACCTGCAGATTCACGCGGCGGGTTCCTCTCCTCGAACAGGGATTCAACCCTCGTCGCTTAGCGACGTGGGCCCGAAACAGCCTTCTTCGCTCTCTTTATCACCCAGACGAGCGTGGCACGTTTCCCCCGTAGTATACCCCATGCAGGCGAGAAGATACAGGGCCGCAAAGCCAAGTTTGATGTCTCTTTATCGTAGGTGGAGGCCGAGGAGCTTCTCAGAGCTTGTCGGCCAGGATTCCGTCGTCAGAACCCTTCGCAGCGCGATCGAAGGCGGGAAGGTGGCGCACGCCTATCTGTTCTCCGGGCCGCGCGGTAGCGGTAAAACCTCGGCGGCGAAAATTTTCGCCCGTTGCATGAATTGCGAGCACGGCCCAACCGCGGAGCCCGATAATACGTGCGCTGCGTGCGTTGCGATGCTCGACGGCACCGCACTCGATGTACTCGAGATCGACGCGGCAAGCAATCGTGGAATCGATGAAATTCGCTCGTTGCGCGATGCGGTGAAGTTTCCGCCGTCGGTGATGCGGAAGAAAATTTATATCATCGATGAAGCGCATATGCTCACCAAAGAGGGCGCGAATGCGTTTTTAAAAACGCTCGAAGAGCCGCCCGAGCATGCGCTCTTTATTCTTGCGACCACCGAACCGGAGCGCTTGCCGATAACGATTCTGTCGCGCTGCCAGCGCTATACGTTTCGACGCATCGCGATTCCGGTGATGATCGAACGTATGCGCGAGATCGCCGCTGCGGAGAACATCGTCGTCGAAGAGAGCGCGCTCGCCGCGATCGCCTATCGTGCCGACGGCGGGCTACGCGATGCGCTGACGATGCTCGAACAGGCGGCCGCGTACGGTGACGGGCGCGTCGACGGCGCGGCGATCGAATCGGCTTTCGGTTCGAATGGCCGCGAGATGGCGCTACGCCTGCGCGACGATGTGTTACGACGCGATGCCGGTGCGATGCTGCGCACCATCGAGGAAGCAAGCGATGCGGGGATCGAGCCGGCAACGCTGCTGCGCGCGCTGCTGGGCGCGATGCGAAATCTGTTGGTCGCGCGGATCGACCCGGCGTTGCTCGCGCGCGATAGTGCGCCGGAGGATGCCGAAGAAGCGACCGCTCGCGCCCAAGATATCGATAGCCTCACGGTGCTCCCGCTGTTACGCGTTCTTACCGACGCCGCGACGCTTGCGCGCGGGGGTGACGCACGGTTGGAGCTGGAGGCGGCGTTACTGCGTTTCGTTCTCGCCGGTGAGGCGAGCGCCGCCGCGTCGCCGCGCGCAAGTTCGGCGCCGCCCCGGCAGGCGCCACCCTGCGCCGGGGGGAACCCGTCGTCATCGCCCGGATCGCGGGGGACTGGGCCCAGGCCGCAGCACCGGCCGGATGGTTCCGCTGGCGCGACGACGACGGCAGGCTCACCATCGCCCCGGTCC
>DAIBFU010000052.1:0-12692 GCA_027422105.1 Vulcanimicrobiota bacterium
CTACGCAATCCCCCTGGGCGAAGCGAACGTCGTGCGGGAAGGCAAGGCCTGTTCGATCGTGACGTACGGGCTCATGGTGCACCGATCGATGGAAGCGGCGGCGGCTCTCGCGAAAGAGGGTATCGACGTCGAAGTGATCGATCTGCGCTCGATTCGCCCGATGGATCGCACGACGATTCTGCAGTCGGTTGAAAAGACGCGCAAACTGCTCATCGTTCACGAAGATAATAAATTCGGCGGAATCGGAGCCGAGATCAGCGCGATGGTCGCCGAGGAGGCGCTCTTCTCGCTCGATGCGCCGATTCGCCGCCACTGCGCCCCCGACGTACCCGCGATGGGCTACGCCGAACCGCTCGAACACGAATACATGTCCTCGCCGGCGAAAATCGCCGACGCGATGCGCGAACTCGCTCGCTTCTAAGTCGACACGAAAGAACGGAACGAAATGGCGACCACGATTACGATGCCGCAGCTCGGCGAAACCGTTACCGAAGGAACGGTCGCGCAGTGGCTCAAGAAACCCGGCGATAGCGTCGAAAAATACGAAGCCTTCGTCGAGGTTTCAACCGATAAAGTCAACGCCGAAGTGCCGGCACCGGTTACCGGAACGCTGCGCGAAATACTCGTTAAAGAAGGCGAGACCGTCGCGACGGGAACGCCGATTGCGATTATCGACGAAGTCGGCGCTGCAACGCAGAGCAATGGGCACGGCACCGAGCCGACGCAGCAGGTTGCCAATGCGGCGGGCGCTCCGCCGAAACCGAGCAACGGCAGCACGACGCACGCTCCGCACGCGGCACCCACGGCAGCAGCACCGGCACCGGCTCGCCCCGCCGAGCTCGATATTGCCGGGTTAGAAGCGGCGTTGCGCCTTGCCTCACCGGCGGTGCGCAAACTCGCGCGCGAGCATCGCATCGATATCCGCGCACTGCAAGGAAGCGGCACGAACGGGCGCGTCACCGCGAACGATGTCATCGCCGCGGCGCAGATGGGCCCCGCAGCAGCGGTCGGGCACGCGATTGCAACCGCGACACCGCCTTCCCATGCGAAGCCTCCGGCGAGCGGAACCTCCACCTACGGCGAGCCGCTTCCCGGAACGACGATTCCGCTCAACCAGGCGCGGCGCATCATCGCACAGCGCATGGTCGAGAGCAAACATACGGCACCGCATGCGTGGTCGATGGTCGAAGTCGATGTCACCAACCTCTGGAAGTGGCGTCAGCGCGAGAAAGATACCTTCGAACGCGAGACCGGCGGTCTCAAGCTCACGATGCTGCCCTTCTTCATGCGCGCGGTCGTTGAATCGCTTGCAGCGTTTCCCTTGATGAACGCGCGGTTTACCGACGACGGCATTTACGTCAACAAAGACGTCAATGTCGGAATCGCCATCGGCTTACCGACCAATCTCGTCGTGCCGGTCGTCAAAAATGCCGATCAGCTCTCCATCAAAGGGCTCGCCGTCGCATCGGCGCAGCTCATCGATAAGGCGCGGCGCAACAAACTCGGCGTCGACGATCTAGCCGGCGGAACGTTCACCGTCAACAACAACGGGTCGAACGGCAGCATTTCCTCGGCTCCGATCATCAACGGCGGGCAAGCCGGCATCGTCACGATGGAAGCAATGGTGAAGCGCCCGGTCGTCACGGCCGACGACGCCATCGCAATCCGCAACATGATGAACGTCTGTCTCTCGCTCGACCACCGCGTCGTCGACGGCTACGTCGCGAGCGGCTTCCTCAGCGATCTCAAACGTCGCTTGGAGGCGATGGGGCCGACCGGCGTCCTCTAACGCATCGTCGGAAAGATCGTCGCCAGATTCGCAGCGGCGTCGACGGCGATCTCTATTGCGCCGCTGCGCGAGGTCAACAATGTCGTTACGCCGGGCCCATGCCCGGCGACGAACGAGCGACCGTGCACGACGGCGCCGACGGTGATTGCACCCTGACGGTAGATACGTCCGTAGGAATTATCCGCATCGACGATCGCGACGAGATCGCCGAGACGGAGATCGCGCAGGCCGTATCGTTCGACCATCGCGTCGTCGAAGCACTGGATATCGTAGTCGCCGCGCACCACCGTCGAACGGCCGAGCCCGCTCCCCATCACCTCCGCCGGAACGATCTTCGCAACGCGCGCGTGAACGCGTCCCTTGTGCACCTCGATGCCCCAGGCATCGAGAAAATCCGGGTCGGCGTTAAAGGCGCGCACTTCGGGAGCGTCGAGCAAACGTAACCCGAGCCCGCAACTCCGTACCTGAACCGCATCGCCGATCGCCATCTTCTCCATGCTCTCGGCATCGAAATCGGCGATGACATGCTCGACGCCGCCATGCGTTCCCGTCACGCGACCCAACGCACCCTTTGCATCCCCCGAAAGCGCGCGCACGCGATTGCCGATGCACGACATCGCGTTAAAGGCGATGTTGAGCCGCTCGTCGGTGTTGCGCATGCTCACCGCCGGCTCGATATGATCGGCGAGAAAAGCGAAGGCTCCGTCGCCGATCCGCACGTTTGGGTTCACGCCGCCGACGCTCGGTAGCACAAAAGGGTCGCCTTCCGCGCTGACATCGTAGATCCCGGAATTGATCAGGGCCGGGGCGACGGCGCCCGCGACGAGGGTGACGACGAGTTCCGCGCGATTGGTGTGCAACTTCATGGTCCAGACGAGCTCCTTTGAGGGAAATCAGGGTTCGGGTACGGGCGGCGCGAAAGAGTGGGGTCGAACGCTATGCCCGTTTTACAGATACGCAAGCACTTCCGATTCGAAGCCGCGCACGCACTTCCCCACCATGCCGGGAAATGCGCGCGCATGCACGGGCATTCGTACCTGCTTGAGGTCGCGTTGCGCGGAGCGCTGCAAGAGACGGGGCCGGCGAGCGGAATGGTCGCCGACTTCGAGAGCATCACCTCGGTCGTCGGGCGCGAGATCGTCGACCGACTCGATCACCGCACGCTCAACGAGTTCATCGAAAATCCGACCGCCGAAAACGTGCTGCTCTGGATCCACGCTCAAATCGCCGCTGCGCTCCCATTGCTCGACGAACTCGTTCTTTGGGAGACGCCGACGGCATGCGCGGTCTTACGCTGCAACGATCTGCGATGAGCGCCCCCGAGATATCGGGCACGCTGCGCCTTACCGAAATTTTCTACACGCTGCAAGGCGAAGGAACGTGGACCGGCACACCGGCGGTCTTCGTGCGTCTTGCGGGTTGCAATCTCGCGTGTGCATTCTGCGATACCGATTACGCGATCCGTTCGCTCGCCGCAATCGACGATATCGTCGCGCGCGTCGAGGAGATCGGCGGCGCGTGTCCGATGGTCGTGCTCACCGGCGGCGAGCCGCTCGCGCAGAGCGCAACGCCGGCGTTGATCGCTGCGCTTCGCAGCGCGGGGCGGCGCGTACACGTCGAAAGTAATGGGACGATCTTCACCGAGTTGCCGAGCGACGTCTGGCTCTGCGTCTCACCGAAAGAACGCGTCGACGCGCGCATGGCGCGACGTGCCGATGAAGTAAAACTCATCGTCGACGGGTGCGTACCCGAAGAACAGCTCGCGCTCTTCCCCGAACAAGCAACGATTTTTTTGCAGCCGGAGGGCAACAAACCGCGCAACATCGATATCGCGGTCGCCTATGCGCGCGCGCATCCGCAGCGCTTTCGCCTCTCGCTGCAGACACACAAATTCATCGGGATTCCGTAGCGTGCGCGTACTCGCCGTCTGCGCGACGAATTTCGAACGCGCGCGCATCTCGCTCCCGGAGAGCGTGCAAACGCTGCTCTGCGGCGTCGGGCCGGTCGAAGCTGCGGCGAGAACTGCCACCGCTCTCGCCGGCGAACGCTACGACCTCGTTCTCAATATCGGCATCGCCGGCGCCTTCGAAGGGCGCTCCGCGATTGGGGAGAGCTGTGTCGTCACTGAGGATTTCATCGAACTCGACCGCGAGAACGGCGAATCGCTGCGCCTTCCTCCGGGCGACCGTCTCTACCCGCGCGCGCAGAGCGATCCGTCGCTGGTCGAGATGCTTGCAGCGAGTGGAATGCCGCAACGAACCGGCGTCACCGTCGCGCGCGTGACGACGGAGGCAAGCACCTGCGATCGCCTATCGGCGTTGGGGGCGGAGATCGAGAGCATGGAGGGTTTTTCGGTACTGCGTGCAGCGCAGATCGCCCGCGTTCGCGCCGTCGAATTGCGCGGTATCTCGAACCTCGTCGGCCCGCGAGCGGCCGAGCATTGGAAACTCGATGCAGCATTCATCGCACTCGCCGATGCCATGCATCGCCTTTTCGCCGCCGTCGAGCCAACGTGAACGATATCATCGAACTCGCTTACTCACCCTGCCCGAACGATACCTATATTTTCGCCGCGCTTACCAACGGTCTGCTCGCCGACGCACCGCGCGTAAAGGTCGTTCTTCTCGATATCGACGAACTCAACGATGCTGCAGCGCACGCACGTTACCCGCTCACGAAAGTAAGCTACGGCGCGATCCCATACTTGATGGACGATTATCGCTTGCTGCGTTCCGGAGGAGCGCTCGGGCGCGGCTGTGGCCCGTTGGTAGTCGCCCGCCCCGATCGCTTGAAAAACTGGGCCGAGCTCGACGATCCGCTCGTCGCCATCCCCGGCGAACGCACGACCGCTTTTTTGCTCATGCAACTTGCGCTCGGATATCGCCCACGCACGCGCATCATGCGCTTCGATGCGATCGTCGCTGCCGTCGCGAACGGTGAGGTCGACGCGGGGCTCATCATTCACGAATCGCGATTCACCTACCAAAACGCCGGTTTGCACGCGCTGCGCGATCTCGGTGCATGGTGGGAGGAGACGACCGGGCGGCCGATTCCGCTCGGAGCGATTCTCGCGCGCCGCGATCTCAGTCGCGAACGCGCACTGGAAATCGATGCCGCGGTTCGCAACAGCCTGGCGTTCGCTCGAAACGATGAAGCGGCGATTATGCCGTACGTGCGCGAGCATGCCTTCGAGATGAACGAGGCGGTAATGCGCGCGCATATCGGGCTTTACGTCAACGACTACAGCACCGATGTCGGCACCGACGGCATGCTTGCCGTTGAAGAACTCTTCGCGCGCGGGCGCGGCGCAGGCATCTTGCCCGACGGCGCGAACGCCGCGTTCATCGCATGATTTTTCGACGGATCGCCGCAGCGCTCGCGCTTTTGATCTCGGTTACCGGTTTCGGCGCGATACCGCGCGCCAAAGTCGTCCTCGGCGACGAAGTGTTTCTGCGCTCCACCTGGCACGATCTTCACGGTCGTTGCGTCGGCGTCGTCACCAATCAGACCGGTGTGACGTCGCAACTCGTGAATATCGTCGACGCGATTCGCGAAAACCCGCATATCTGCATCAAAGCGATCTATTCGCCGGAGCACGGGCTTCGCGGCGATCAACTCGCCGGCAAGTTCGTTTCATCGTATCGCGATCCGCGCACCGGGCTTCCCGTCTATAGCCTCTATGGGCCGCAACGCATGCCGACCGCGGCGATGTTGCGCGGCGTCGACGTTCTGCTCTTCGACATTCAAGATGTCGGAGATCGCGCCTACACCTATATTTCGACGATGGCCGAAGTGATGCGCGCGGCGGCGCGCTACCACAAGAGCATCTGGGTGCTCGACCGTCCGAACCCGATCGGCGGCGAGATCGTGGAGGGCCCGGTTCTCGACCCACGCTTTCGTTCGTTCATCGGGCTCTATCCGATCGCGATGCGCCACGGCATGACGATCGGCGAACTCGCCGAGATGTTCAACAACGCCTTCGGCATTCACGCGCATCTCCGCGTCGTCAAAATGATCGGTTGGCGGCGCTCGATGCTCTGGAACCAAACGGGGCTACGTTGGGTGGAGAGCTCGCCGAATATTCCGACCTGGCAAACGACGCTCGTCTATCCCTGCACCGGGCTTATCGATAACGGCGGCATCAACAACGGCGTCGGCACGGCGAAGCCGTTTTTCTACGCCGGCTATCTCAACATGCCCGCGTATGCGTATGCGAGCGCGATGAATGCGGCGCATCTTCCGGGCGTCTATTTTCGCCCGGCGGCATGGTCGCCGTTCTTCGGTTTTTGGCGCGGCCGCGAACTCAAAGGCGTCGAGCTCTACGTCACCCATCCGCATCGATTCCGTAGCGTCGAGACGGCGGTCGAACTTCTCGTCGCAGGGCATCGTTTGATGCCGCACCTACGCATCAACGCGCGCGGGATGGATAACGATTGGGGGACCGATGCGGTGCGGATCGGGCTCGAGCGCGGCGAGAGCGCGCGCGAGATCATCGATTCGTGGCAACCCGCGCTCGCGCGTTTTATGCAGCTCCGCGCGAAGTATCTGCTCTACCCGAACTAACGGCGTGAGAGGACCTAGTCGTCGTGGCGGCGCGTGCGTAAAAAATTGAGCTGCCAGAGGTGGATGAAGCGCTGGAGCTCTTCTTGCACCGGCGGCGGCGTATCGACGAACGCCATGCCATAGGCGAATTTTTTCATCGCGATATCGTAGAACGGAGCGAGTGCCTTGCTGCGCAAGCGCATCGGTTCGAAGCCCGGAGGGCGTTCGCGAACGCTTTCGGGGCGCAGCCCGAACGGCGTCTGTTTGAAGACTTCTTTCTCGACGGTCATCTCTTCGAGAAAATCTGCGGGAAGTTGGATATCGAGATGGAGCAGCGAACCCTTAATGAGATCCTCGTCGGTGACGAGGCGCAGACCACCCGCCGAAAGATCGTTGGCAAGCGCCGAACGCCGGCCTTTCCGACCATCGAGTTCGTAGAGTATTTCGAACTCCACCGGCATACGGAACGCCGAGCGCTTCTGCTGCACGCCGGGCTGCGCGCGAAGCATGCTCTTCGTCGTCGGTTTCTTCTTCTTCCCGAACATGAACATTTGCCGTCGAGCCGTTAAGCCGGGCAGGCTACTCTTCCTGCATGCCCAAACACCGGGCAGAGAACCGTGTTAATCGAACGACTGATCGAAGCGCTGGGCGCGGAAGCCGTCAAGACCTCTCCGGAGGATCTTGCATGTTACTCCTTCGACGCCTACAGCCAGGGCGTGTTGCCCAGTGCGGTGGTGCTGCCAAGCTCCGCCGCGCAGGTGAGCGCGGTGGTAAAGATCGCCCGCGATCTCGAGGAACCGATCATCGCCCGCGGTTCCGGAACCGGGCTCTGCGGCGGCGCGGCACCCGCCCGCGCCGGAGTCGTCCTCTCGTTCGCGCGGATGAACCAGCTCATCGAGCTCGATATCGAGAATCGCCGGGCGCGCATCGCGCCGGGACTCGTCAATCTCCAACTCAGCGAGCGCATCGCATCGACCGGCTTTTTCTACGCTCCCGATCCCGCCTCGCAGCGCGCGAGCACGATCGGGGGAAATATCGCCACCAACGCCGGTGGGCCGCACTGCCTCGCCTATGGAACGACCGTCAACCACGTGCTGGCGCTCGAGATCGTCGACGAGCGCGGCGAGTGTTTTACCACCGCCGTCGAGGATCTCGGATACGACCTCACCGCGCTGCTGGTCGGGAGCGAGGGAACGCTGGGCATCGTTACCTCGGCCTGGGTTCGCCTGCTCCGCATTCCGCCGACCACCGGCGTCTGGCTCGCCGCATTCCCGAGTATCGAGAGCGCATCGGAGGCGGTCAGCGCGATCGTCGGCGCGGGAATCGTCCCGACCGCCCTGGAGATGATGGACGCCACGATCGTGCGTGCAGTTGAGAGCGCGTATGCCGCGGGCTATCCCGCCGACGCGGCGGCGGTCCTGCTCGTCGAATCCTCCGGCGAGCCCGAGGAGGTTGCAAGCGCCGACGCCGCCATCGCGCGAATCGCCCGCGCCCACGGCGCAACGAAGTGGCAGGCAGCGACGAGCGCCGAACAACGCGAAGCGCTGTGGCGCGGACGCAAGGGCGCAGCGGGCGCGATCGGACGCATTGCGCCGAATTACTACACGCAAGATGTCTGTGTCCCGCGCACGCGCTTACCCGAGATGCTCGCGACCGTCGATGATGCGGCAAAGCAGCACGGAATCGTCGTCGGCAACGTCTTTCATGCCGGCGACGGGAACCTGCACCCGCTGCTGCTCTACGATAAGCGCGAGAAGCGACAGGTCGCTGCGGTCATCGAGATCGGCAACATCGTGTTAGCCCGCGCCGTCGAACTCGGCGGGACGATTAGCGGCGAGCATGGTGTCGGCATCGAGAAACGCAACGGCATGTCGATGGTCTATCGCACCGAGGATCTCGCGGCGATGGCGAACGTGCGCGATCTCTTCGACCCGCATGCACTCCTCAACCCCGAGAAAATTTTTCCCTCGGGGATCTCCTGTCGCGAGATGCGCACGTGAACGACGCAGCGATCTCCGCCGCGCTCGCCGATGCCTGCGCGCACCATCGCCCGGTTGCGCTGCGCGCAGGCGGCGTCTTTTCCGGTATGCATCGCCGCGTCATCGACGCCGACGAACTCGATCTTCGCTCGCGGCGTGCGATTCGCGAGTACGAACCGCGCGATCTGACGATCGCCGTTGAATGCGGGATGACCGCGGCGCAATTAGAGCAGACGCTGCGCGAGCATCGTCAGTTTCTCCCGCTCGACGCGCCCGATGCTCCGCAAGCGAGCGTCGGCGGCGTGCTTGCCGCTGCGTGGAGCGGCCCGCGCCGACACCGCTACGGACGCCCGCGCGATCTCTTGATCGGGAGCGAATTTGCGCTCGCCGACGGTACGCTCGCACGCGCAGGCGGCATGGTGGTCAAGAACGTCGCCGGGTACGACCTGAGCAGGCTCTTCGTCGGATCGATGGGCTCGCTCGCGCTCCTGCTGCGCGCGAACTTCAAAACGCTGCCGCTCCCGGAGTCTACCCGCATCTTTCTCGCCGCGCTTCCCGATGGAACGCGCGAACGCGCGTTCTCGCAGGTGCGCAATCTCCGCCCCGAGCCCGCTGCCGCCTGGTGGATCGCCGGATACGACCGCGAAATCGACGGTGATCCGGGCGACGACGGACGGATCGCGATTCTTCTCGAATGCGATAACGCATTGCTCGAGCGAGCGACACTGGATTGGCGCGCGGCACTCGGCCGCGCGGGAATTCCCGAGACGCGGCTACTCGATGCCGGCGCGCATGCCTCGTTCACTCGGTTGCTCGACGCGCCGATGCGCCTCCCCGGCAACAACGCGTTGAGTTATCGCAGCCCCTCGCTTCCATCGCAGGCCCTCGCGCTCGCGGACGGCATCGCCGATGTCATCGATCGTTTCGACATGCAGCGCGATCTGCTCGTCGATATCATGAACGGCGACGTAACGGTCCGCGCCGTCGGCGACGCTGCGAGTTTCACCCACGTCGTCGGAATGCTCGACGACGCGCTGCACGACCGCGCGCCGCGTGCGCGCATCCTCGCCGGCGGCGGAGAGGTTCACGACCGCCTCGATTGCTTCGGTCTGCTGCCCAATGCGCTTGCGCAGATGCGTGCGCTGAAAGAGCGTTTCGATCCGCACGGTATTCTCAATCCGGGGATCGCGTTTTTCGACGGTCTGCACGCATGAAGGTCAATGCCGAGATCTTTGCGGCGACACGCATCGTTCTACGAAGCCCCGTCCGCCGCCGAATGCTGTTTCAACGCCCGCGTTTCGTCGGCGATCTCGCACGCTTTTTGTGGCTCGTCGTTCCGGCTGCAGAGCGATCGTTGCGACGGATACGCGAACGTGCGCATCGCATTCCCGACCCGCTTTTGCGCAGGGAAGCGCTGGCGAGCATCGAGACAAAATCCTACCATGTCGCGGGAGCGGCAGTGTTGGCAACGTTTTTGCCGCCAACGTCGATGCGCGCGTATATCGATGTGGTCGCACCATTAGAGAGCATCTACGATTATCTCGACAACCTCTGCGACCGGCACCCGACGACGCGGCCGGAAGCATTCCCCGTCCTGCACCAGGCCATCACCGACGCGTGCGATCCGGGGGCGCCGCTCCGCGATTACTATATCTCCGGCCCTTGCGGAGAGGACGGCGGATACCTGCGCGATCTCGTTCTCGACGTGCAGAGTCATTTGCGCGCGATCGATGGGATCGATGCGGTGCTCCCCTTTGCGCGCGAAGCCGCCTCGCTCTACGCACGCATGCAGAGTACGGTACACGGCGATGCCGAGAACCGCGTTCGCTCCTGCCGACTCTGGTTCGACGAACGACGCACCACCTTTGCGCACCTGCGTTGGAATGAATTCGTTGCCGCGACCGGCTCGCAGTTCCAGGTCTACGCGCCGCTCTTCGCGTTGCTCGCCGGCGGGCCGGCGAACGTCGCCGCTGCTTACGAAGCATATTTTCCCAACGTCGCCGCGATTCACGTTTTACTCGACTCGTTCATCGATCGCGCGGAAGATCGCGAACACGGCGATTTAAATTTGGTCGATGCAAGCGACGCACCCGACGAGATCGTTGCGCGCTTCGCCGCGCTCGTCACCGATGCCGACGCCGCGCTGCGCAAGCTCGTCGCTCCACGCGCGCACCGCTTCGTATTGCGCATCATGGCGCTCTTCTATCTTTCGCACCCGAAAATCGAGCGCGAAGGCTATACCGCCGAAGCCGAAGCCTTGCTCGAATCCCTCGAGCGATCGTTCGCCGCGACCTAGATCGTCGCTGCAACTCACCGTTCGCTCGCCGCGTTCCATGAGTAATCGGAGGACTCCATGCGCCTACTACTCCTCGGCGGGACCGGATTTATCGGAAAGCATTTGCAGGCGGCCTTACTCGCGCGCGGAGACGAGGTGTTGCTCGCGAGCATGCGCGACCCATCGACGGCGGCGCAGCGCGCATCCGGCTGCGATGTTATCGTCAATCTCGCCGGCGAACCGATCGCTCAACGCTGGAGCCCGGCGGCGAAGGATCGCATCGCCGCGAGCCGCATCGCGGCGACCTCCGCGTTCCTCTCCGCCCTAGCCACGCATCAGCCGCGCCCGCACGCTTTTGTCGCCGCCTCGGCGATCGGTTACTACGGCAGCAGCGAGACGGCGACGTTCGATGAGGGCAGCCCTGCGGGGAGCGACTTTTTAGGAAAGCTCTGCGCCGAATGGGAGCGCCGCTCGCTCCAAGCGCAGGCGCTCGGCCTGCGCGTGAGCCTCGTCCGCACGGGCGTCGTGCTCGGCCTCGACGGCGGGGCGCTCGCGAAGCTCCTGCCGATCTTTCGACTCGGCCTCGGGGGAATCGTCGGAAGCGGAAAGCAGTGGTTCTCCTGGATTCATATCGAGGATCAGATCGCGATCTACTTGGCGGCAATCGATGGTGCCGAGGGCATCCTCAATGCAACGGCGCCTACGCCGGTCACGAACGCCGAGTTCACCGCGGCGCTCGGCGCAGCGCTCCATCGCCCGGCGATCCTACCCGTACCGGCCTTCGCGCTGCATGCGCTGCTCGGCGAGGGTGCGTCGGTCGTGCTCGAAGGGCAGCGCGTCCTGCCGACGCGGACGCTCGCCGGCGGTTATCGCTTCCGCCATCCACAGATCGCTGAAGCGCTCGCGGATCTGCTCGCGCGCTAAGCCGAACCTTGCGCTTGACAGCGCTGGGTACGATAGGAATGGATTCCTCGTTAGGTGAGGCGTCTGCACGTTGGAGAGGCCGCTACCCGGAAAGGTCGAGAGACCCCAATGGGTAACCAGGCACCGTCGAGTCAAGGCGGAGCTTAATGCGGAAGGGGCTGGACCCCACGGCGTGCAGTGCTAAAGCTCAACGTCGGGGCTGCGAGGCGCGCGAGCGTCGGTTTGCGTCGGTCGTTGTGCGGGGAACGTACGATGCCCGACTTTTTACCGTCCGCCGAATGGAGCCTCCGACGCATGAACTCCAGCACGATCAAGCAACTCGTGCCGCGACGCACCACGTGGCGTTCGGTGTTGATGTTCCTTTCGGTCGTCGGGCCGGGGATCATCACGGCGAATGCCGACAATGATGTCGGCGGTATCCTCACCTACTCGCAAGCGGGAGCGCAATTCGGGTATTCGTTACTCTGGCTGCTGATTCCGATCACGCTGGCGCTCATCGTCACGCAGGAGATGTGCGCGCGCATGGGCGCGGTGACTGGGAAAGGGCTCGCCGATCTCATTCGCGAGAACTTCGGCGTACGCGTCACGTTCTACGTCCTGCTGCTTTTCGTGATTTGCGATCTGGGGAACACCGCGACCGAATTCGCCGGCATCGCTTCGATCGCGCCGATCTTCGCGACCTGGCTACCGGGAGTCAACGTCGAAGCGCTCACCATTGCGATGGTACTCGGTGCGGCCGCCCTCGTTTTTACCACCGTCACGCGCGGTACCTATAAGGTCGTCGAACGCATCTTTCTCGTTTTTTGCACCGTCTATATTTCGTACGTCATTAGTGCCATTATCGTTCACCCCCAGTGGAGCGATGTCGTTCACCAGACATTCTTCCCGCATTTTTCGCACACGACGGCGTATTTCGTTATGATCGTCGCCATCATCGGCACGACGATCTCGCCGTGGATGCAGTTCTATATCCAATCGGCGATCGTCGATAAGGGCATCCGGAAGGAACAGTATGCCGCCTCGCGCATCGACGTCGTTTCGGGGGCGCTCTTTACCGACATCATTGCGTTCTTTATCGTCGTTGCGTGCGCGGCGACGATCTACGTTCACAATATCGGGAACGCCCACCCGATCGTCGTCAATGCCGTCGGAGACGTCGCGATAGCGCTGCAGCCGCTCGCCG
>DAIBFU010000053.1:0-12417 GCA_027422105.1 Vulcanimicrobiota bacterium
TCCTCGCTAGACGCTCGCGGCTCGGACAAGCAATGTCAGGGTCCTCGCCGCTCGCTTAAGCGCTCGTCGGGTGCATCCGCAGGCGTCGATCGCGCGCGCTGCACTTGTTGTTGTCACGCCGAGTAGCGCGCAGCGCGTATCGAGGCGCGCTTCGCGCTACTTTCCGAAACCGATCGCGGCGAGGATGCGCTGCGTTGCAAGTCCGTCGGCAAAGGTGGGAAGCGCCTGCCCGACCGCCGGTGCAGCGCTGCTTCCATCGATCTTTGCAATCCATGCATCGTAGAGCTCCATCATCGGTGGAACGTTCGCATTGATGGCAGCAAAACGAGCGTAGCGTGACGGCGCGCAATCGAGTTCGTTTGTCTCCTCGTCATCGACGCTAAAGAAGCGCTGATCGGCGATACTCTTCCCACTGCAGACGGCGGTGCGGCTCTCGCCGTGGATCGCGAAGGTGAACGAATCGACGGCGGCCGTGCCGTCGATGCTCAAGCGTGCAACGGCGCCGCCGGCGTAGCGCAAGAGGGCGAAGGCTCCGTCATCGACCTCGCTGATGAATGCACCCTCAGCGTCGCAGCGGTCGGGATTCGCGTTGCGTAGCGTACCGACCGCCTCGACCGGCGTCATGCCGAGAACGGCGTTGGCTGCGTCGATGGCGTGCGAGAGCATCGCGCCGGCGATACCGCCGCCGCGCGCGCGTTGAAACCACCATCCGCGCGGACGCATTTCCTTTGCGCGCAGGAAACCCAGCAGTTGCGTATACTCGATATCCCTGATTGGCGCAAGGTGACCGTTGGCGACGAGTTCGGCGAGGGCGATTCGCTCGGGGCGGAAGCGAAACTCATGCGCGAGCGCACACGCCGTTCCCGCTCTCTTTTCTGCGGCGAGCATTTCCTCTGCTTGCAGAACATCGAGGGCGAAGGGCTTTTCGCAGAGCACGTGCTTCCCGGCAGCGAGCGCGGCGAGCACGTCGTCGTGGTGAGCGAACGGCGGCGATGCGACGACAACGGCGTCGAGCGCGCAGCCGGCGAGCATCTCGGCGCAGGAAGAAAACGCATGCGCGACCTGCCGCTCGGCGGCGATGCGGGCGGCATTGCGCGGGGAGGCGATGGCGATCACCTCGAAGCGCGCGTGCGCGCGGAGGGCGGGCAGGTGCGTGCTCGCACCAAAACCGCTCCCGACGATCCCAACGCGTATTGCAGCGCTCATCGCGATGCCAGCGCTCGGTCGAGTAGATCGATCGCGCGGAAAAGTTGTCGTTCGCTCATGACGAGCGGTGGAGTAATGGAGATCACGTTTCCCTCCGGTCCGGCTTGCAAGACGATAAGGCCGAGCGATAATGCGCGCACGACGACGTCATGTGCGGTCGCTGCGCTGTCGAGTTCGATCCCCCACATCATGCCGCGACCGCGAATATCGACGATGCTCTTGTGATGGTGAAGATTCCCTAGTCTGGAAACCATCGTCACGCCGAGTTGCTTCGCTCGGGCGACAAGATTGTTGCGTTCGATCTCGCCGATGGTCGCGAGCGCTGCTGCGCAGGCGAGCGGATTACCGAGGAACGTCGATGTGTGCAGCGCTTCGCCCTCCGAGAGCGGCCAGGCGTTCATCGCCACTTCGGGGCCGACGACCGCCGCGATGGGGAGACCGCCGCCCATCGCCTTGCCGATGCAAAGCAGATCGGGAACGACGGCCTCGCGTTCGCAAGCGAACATCGTTCCCGTTCTTCCGAAACCGGTCCATATTTCATCGACGATCATGAAGATATCGAGCTCGCGACAGATCTCGCGAATGCCGCTCAGAAAACCCGTCGGCGGAAGAATGACGCCGCCGCGTCCTTGAATGGGCTCGATAACGAGTGCGCCGATATCCTTGCGTGCAGCGAGCGCCGAACGCACCTGCTCGAGCGCCGCTGCGGCATCGTCGTCGGTTGCATGACGCGCGCGCGGATACTCGAGAAAAAGTCCCTCGCCGCCGATCGCTCCCGCGAATGGCTCGCGAAAGCGTTCGATTCCGGTCACTTCGAGCGCCCCTAGGCTCAAGCCGTGATAGCTATTGCGGAAGCTTGCATGACCGGGTTTTCCGGTTGCGAGGATCGCGGTTTTCAGCGCAACCTCGATCGCCTCAGAGCCTGAGGTTGCAAGATACGTACGGCTGAGCCCGGGTGGAAGAATCGAGGCGATTCGTTCCAAGAGTTCGATCCGAACCTCGCTTGGGTGAACGTCGCCCATTCCGTGCGCGAGTCGTACGACTTGGTCGGCAACCGCTGAGGCAACGTAGGGATTGCTGTGCCCGATCGCAGCGACGCCGAAGGCTGAAGTGAGATCGAGGTACTCGTTGCCGTCGACATCGGTGACGATCGATCCGAGCGCCGATTCCCAAACGACGGGAAAATGCTCTTCGATCGCGGTTACATTGCGCGATTCATGCGCGCGGAGCCGCGCGAGCAACTCGGTACTGCGCTTTCCGGGAATGGGGCCGCGTACGTTTTCCAGCGGTTCGCTCACACGTGCTCTCCGTCGAAATCGAGGAAGCGGACGTACTCGGCGATCCGAGGGCGCCCACCGTGATGTGCACCGAGCGGCGGCCGTTGCATCTCGCCAAGCGATGCGATGCGAGCGACGCCGATACGCGAGGCTATTTCCGCGTAAGAGCGCGGAGTCCCGGTAACGCCGAGGCATTCGACGGGTAGGGCGTGCCGCTCGACGTAGGTGACGATCTCCTCGGGAGAGCCGACCGGCAACATGACGACGGTCCGAGGCAAGAACTTCGGCGCTTCCTGTATCGGCGGTGCGAGCAGCACGAGAAAACCGAGTTGCTCGTCGCAGAATGCGGCCCCGTTTCCGGCGGCGGCGCGAAACGCCGCAAGATTGCGCTCTTGAAGCATGGCGGCGCGCTGCGATGCCGAGCGCACCCCGACGGGGAACTCAATCGTTGCGCGCTCCATCGCCGCAGCGAACTCTGTGGCGAGTTCATTCGGATCGCAGGCGGAACTCCGTTCGAAAAAGAGCGCGTGGAGGCTCATACACCCTTCGCCTTCATAGAGACTTGCATCGCGCGCGGCACCGGCGAACGCTGCCGCACGAGCAGCGGGGTCGCCCTGCGCCGCAGCATCGAGAAAACCGATACTCGTGCGCGAGCCGAAGCCGATGGTGCGCGCGCTTCCGGCGTGCTCGCTCGTCACCTGGGCGATCGTGTCGTCGTTCCCGTAGACGACGATGAGACGTGCATCTTGCAAATGCGTTCCTTCGTGACGCGCATCCCAACTCTCGACGTGGAGCGCTCGATCGAAGGCTTCGAGTTCCTCGCGAAGCGTTTCGGCAAAGGCGGCGACGAGATGATCTTCGCGATCTTTCACGATGACGTCGTTCTTTGCACAAAGTGCGAAACACATCGCCGGAATTGCAACGCCGATCGTGGTTCGGCTGGAAAGAATCGCGATGCGTCCGAGCGGGAGCATTCGTGAGGCGGAGGCGTCGAGTGCGATGGGCTCGCCGAGCTCGCGAGCGATCGTTTCGAGCAGCGCAGTGGTGCGAAGCTCGCCGAAGAGGGCATCGAGCGCGAACTCGACCGCTGGAACGCTATACCCGGTTCGTTCGACGATATCGTTGGTGACGCGGACGCGCGGTGGAAAATCAGCGTCGCACCAACGCATAGCTGCATCCCCGATCGCCGTCGCAATCCGGTGCGTCGAAAGCGAGGAGAGCGCCGTCACGAACGCCGGAGATCTTCTGCGTCGAGCGAGCAGCCGCGCAACGCCGCGCCGCTCTCGCGCCCGAGGAGTACGATCCCTTCGTCGACTGCGGCGCCGAGGTCTTCGGTGAGTACGGCGAGGCAGGAGCTGCGATTTGCGAGATCGATATGCGCGAGCGCGCCGATCGTTCCCGGAGCGCACTCGCGCTCCCGTTCGTCGAGAACGCGCGTACGAAGCCACGGTGGCGCGATTTTCACGCGATGGATTGCCTCGGCAACGTGTCGCTCCGATCCGGGCAGATCGTAGTACTGCGAACAGAGTTCGCTCATCCCATATTCGGCGAGGATGCTCTCGGCGGCGATTTCGAAGGTGCGCATCGCGCGCGCGTAGAGTTCTTCGCGCGCAACGGAACGCTCGCGTCCTTTAAAGCCGCCGGTCTCCATAATGCGCGAGCCTGCCGGAAGGGTGATCGTTACGCCGCGCTCTTCAAAGGCCTCGATGAGATGAAGAAGCGAGAACGCGGTCGTGGCGATACAGAGCGGCTGCGCGCGCGCGCATGCATCGCCGATATCGGCGGTAAACGCGTCGAGCAGCAAGCGATCCTCGTCGAGATACCAGCCGGTCTCACCGTCGCCGAACTGCGCGGCGACGCGCCCCATCATGTAGCCGAGCGAGGAGTGCGGGCGTTGCGCGGGATTGGGAACGAGCAGGAGGTAGCGAAGGCGCGCTCCGTCGCCGAGCATAGCGCGCTCGAAGCCCGCGAGTAGCGATGCATCGTAGAGACGGCGATTTTCGATGTAATGCCGGCTCGGTGCGCCGAGGGTTGTTCCGCTGCTTTCGAAGAGCAATTCGGCACGATCGCTTGGAAACGCGGCGATGGCGGCCTCTTTGAATGCGCGTGCCGGGAGCGGCGGAATCGCGCGCCACGTCGTCGGAAGCGCGCTCGGTGAGAGCCCATAACCGGCGCAGTACGCCGCGTATGCGGGCGCGTAGCGCAACTGGTAGTCGAAGATCGCAATGGCGAGGTCGTCGAATTCCGCTTCGCCGAGCCGAACTCCGTGGCGATGCCAGCGTTCGATCGTCGCGAGAATGCGCGAATCGAGTTCTTCGGCCTCGCGTTCTCGGCTCATCGAGCTCCGCTTCGACGCGAGGTAATGACGCCGCTGTTGAGCCCTGCCGTTGCAAGGCCACCGTGAAAACGCGCGATCTCGACCTTGATGCAGCGGTCGACGACGACATCGAGGCCCGCGGCATCGGCGCGCGCGATCGCTTCGTCGTTGATAACGCCGTATTGAAACCAGATCGCCTTCGCGCCGACGGCGATGCTTTCATCAACGACCGGGAGTACCGCGGCGGGATTGCGGAAGACATCGACGATATCGGGTGCGCCGAACGCGCGGGCATATTCTGCGAGCGATGGATATGCGCGCACGCCGTCGATCTCGTCGAGCTTCGGATTGATCGGCGCGACGGAGAAGAGAGCGCCGGTGCGTACAAACGAGAAGACGGTATAGCTGGGGCGCAACGGATCGCTCGATGCGCCGACCATGGCGATGCTTTTGCTGCGCGCGAGCAAATCGCGGTATTCCCAGGGGCGCGTGAGAATCATCGGCTCACCGCCTTGTCGGAGTGCGCCCGCGCGAGCGCCCGGTCGATATCCCAGATGAGATCGTCGCTATCTTCCAGACCGACCGAGAGACGAATCGCTTCAGGAGCGACGCCCGCGGCGAGCATCTCTTGGTCGCTGAGTTGCGAATGCGTCGTCGAGGCCGGGTGAATCACCAACGACTTCGCATCGCCGACGTTGGCGAGATGGCTCCATAACTCCAGCGCATCGATGAAGCGACGACCGGCATCGCGTCCGCCGCGAATTCCGAAGGTGAATACCGAGCCGGCTCCGCGCGGCAGATAGCGCGCGGCGCGAGCGTGGTCGGGGTGCGATGGCAGGCCGGGGTGGCGTACCCATAGGACATCGGTGTGCCCTTCGAGATGCTGCGCGACCGTTCGTGCGTTGGCGAGGTGGCGTTCCATGCGGAGCGGCAGCGTCTCGAGCCCTTGCAGCAGCAGCCATGCATCGTGTGCGCCGAGTTGCGCGCCGACGTCGCGGAGAATCTCCGCGCGCAGTCGCATCAGGAACGCATACTCGCCGAAGGTCTCGGTAAAGATCTTTCCATGATATCCGCGGCTCGGTTCGGAGAGTAATGGAAAGCGCGCGGACCCATAGTCGAAGCGCCCTGCATCGACGACGATGCCGCCGACGGTCGTTCCGTGTCCGCAGATAAATTTCGTCGCTGACGCGACCACGATATCGGCGCCGAACTCGATCGGTCGGCAGCAATATGGAGAGGCGAACGTATTATCGACGACGAGTGGGAAGCCGTTTTCGTGCGCGAATGCAGCGAGTTCGCTGAGTTCTGCGATGGAACCCGACGGGTTGCCGATCGTTTCAACGAAGAGCAGTTTCGTTTCGGGGCGCAGCGCGGCGCGCAATCTCTTCGGATCGTCGAGCGGCACGAACGTGACCGCAATGCCCATGCGTTCCAACGTGATGGAAAATTGGGTGATCGTGCCACCGTAGACGTTCTGCGAGCAAAGAATGTGGTCGCCGTTGCGCGCGAGAGCGAGGACGACCGCAAGCTGCGCGGCGAGTCCGCTTGAGAATGCGACCGCACCGAGCCCTCCCTCGAGGCTCGCCATGCGCTCTTCAAACGAAGCAACGGTGGGATTGCTGATTCTGCTATAGATGTGCCCGTAGCCCCGCAGCGCGAAGAGTTCGGCCGCCTCCTCGGTGGAGCCGAAGACGAATGCGGAGCTCTGATAGATCGGTGCCGCGCGCGCACCCGTTACGGGGTCGGGGGGCGTTCCGGCGTGGATGGCGCGCGTTGCGAAGCCGAAGGTTCGATCGTTCATGCTGTTTCTGAATGTGCGCGCCTCTACGGGGGTATGCCTGCTGCACTGCGGGAGTCGCCCTCGCCGGGGAGAATAGAGAACGAGAGCCTTCGTTTCTCCACCCCAACGCTTAACGAGGTACCAAAGCATCGTGGGAATGACCCTCACCGAAAAGATTCTTGCGCGCCACGCCGGGCTCGATCGCGTCGAACCAGGGCAAATCATCAACGCGAAGGTCGATCTCGTGCTGGCAAACGAACTCTCCGCAGCGGTCGCCGTGAATGTGATGCGCACGATGAAGGGTGCGAAGCGCGTTTTCGATCATTCGAAGATCGCGCTCGTCGAAGATCATTTCGTTCCGGCAAAGGACGCACAGTCGGCGAACCTTGCGCGACAGATGAAAGAGTTCGCCGCAGAGCAAGGGATCGAACATTTCTTCGACGTTGGTAGAGGCGGCATCGAGCATGTGGTGCTTCCCGAGGAAGGGCTCGTCGCTCCGGGCGAGTTGATCGTCGGAGGCGATTCGCACACCTGCACCTACGGAGCACTCGGCGCTTTTGCAACCGGTATGGGTTCGACGGATATCGCTGCGGCATTCGTACTCGGTGAAGTTTGGCTTCGCGTACCACCGACGATCAAAGTCGTCTATAACGGTGCGCTCAAAGACGGCGTCTATGCAAAAGATTTAATGCTTGCGACGGTTGGACGGCTCGGCATCGACGGCGCGACCTACCGCTCGATCGAGTTTCACGGCTCGACCATCGACGCGCTCTCGATTACCGGGCGATCGACGATGGCGAACATGGCGATCGAAGCCGGCGCGAAGAACGGTATTTTCCATGCCGATGAGAAGGCGTTGGCGTTCGTACGCGAGCGCACCGACCGCCCCTTCGTCGTCGAGCGCGCCGATGCCGACGCCGCCTACGAACGGATCGTTACCATCGACGCAAGTACGCTCGAGCCGCAAATTGCTTGCCCGCATACGCCCGATAACGTCCACCCGATATCGGAAGTGACGCGCGAGCGCGTGCTGCTCGACCAAATATTCATCGGCAGTTGCACGAATGGGTACATCGAAGATCTTCGAGCCGTAGCAAAAATTCTTAAAGGGAAGAAAATCGCGCCGAGCGTGCGCGTGATCGTCAATCCGGGCTCGCAAAAAGTCTGGCTGCAAGCCGCCGACGAGGGTATCCTCAAAATCTTGGCAAGTGCCGGATGCGCCGTAAACACGCCGGGTTGCGGCGCGTGCTTCGGCGGACACATGGGCACGCTGGGGGATGGCGAACGCTGCCTCTCGACGACGAACCGCAATTATATCGGACGCATGGGATCGCCGAAAGCCGAGGTCTATCTCGCATCGCCCGCGACCTGCGCCGCTTCGGCACTCACCGGATGGATCACTGACCCGCGCGTCGTTGCACCGACGCCCGCCTATTCATAAAGAGGAGCGATCATCGATGGAAACTACGCTGCGCGGCCGCGCCCATACCTACGGAAAGAATGTCGACACCGACGTTATCATTCCCGGGAAGTACTGCAACCTCGTCGAGGAAAAAGAACTCGGAAAACATGCGATGGAGGGCATCGATCCGGAATTTTCGAGTCGCGTCAAGACCGGAGATATCATCGTCGCCGACAGTAACTTCGGTTGCGGGTCGAGCCGCGAGGTCGCTCCGATCGCTATAAAAGGTGCCGGTGTTTCGGCGGTCATTGCAAAGTCTTTTGCGCGCATTTTTTTCCGCAACGCGATCAACATCGGTCTCCCGATTCTTGAATGTCCCGATGCGGTCGATGCCATCGCCGCGGGCGACGAGATCGAGATCGATCCGGCGGCGGGTGCAATCCGCAATCTTTCTAAAGGGACGAGCTATAAGGCGGCGGAGTTTCCGCCCTTCATGCGCTCGCTCATTGACGCCGGTGGATTGATTCCGTACGTGGAGCGTCGGCTCGCCGAGAGAAACTAAAAAAAAGACGGCGCCATAGCGATGGGGCCGTCTTTTTTTATTCTACTTCGACTTTACCGCGGCGGGTTGTAGCCCCCGCCGTTGCCGATGCCGCCGGTGCCGGCGCCGATACCACCCGGGACGGGGCTCAGCGAGTCGAAGAATTTCTCTTTCGGGCGATAGGACGCGGTGAAAACGACGCGCTTTCCATCGGCTTTCGTCATCATCCCGACCATATCGGTCGTGCCGTTTAACTGCGACTCAAAGCGCATCACTTTGCCGTCGGAGAGGGTCACGACAACGACCATGTTTTCACCGGAGACGCTACCGGCGAGCCGCGATTTTTTACCATGCGGGCTCAGATAGGTTCCTCCGAGCGCATCACCGTGTTGATGCATGCTGAAGTGCGCGTAAATCGTCTTGTTGGGATATTGAATTTGTATTTCCCAGACGCCGCTGATGCCGATCCGTTTTGGCGGCGGCGGCTTCGGAGTCGGCTTGACGACCGGCTTCGCTGCCGGTTTTGCCGGTGCGGGGGTCGCCATCGCCATCGGCGATGCCGTCGGAAGGGCTTGCTGGGCCTGCGCTACAGCGGGCACAGCGAGAAGGGCTGCGAGCGCGCAGCCGAGGGCAGAACGTAGTGGCTTCACGACGGCGTGCTTCGCGGTTGCGGCGTCGGTGACCCTGCGGGCGACGGTTCGCTTGGCTGACGACGCGGCTCGTTACCGGGGATGCCGATTCGCCGACCGATCGTCGGCGCGGGCATGCCCGAGGCGGCGATGACGGCGTGAATCGCGGTGGAGATTTCGCGGGCTTGCGCGCTATCGAGCGGACAGGTGATATCGGGAGAACGCCATCCGTGCCAGAGCGCAAAAATGCTGTGCCCGAAGGAGGCCGACTTCATGCAAGGCACGCCGCGAACGTGCTGCGCTCTTCCTTTGGCGAGCGACGCAAGAAAGCGCCGCGCGATGCCCTGCGCGACCGTGAAGGTGTGTTCGGGCGCTGCAGGCTGCCCTATCCGGGGCGTCGGCCGCCACCATCCGGTGCCGTCGGATCGGAGAGCGATCGTGTACCCCGGCGCGTTGGTCGAGCCGGTGTCGACGATCCGCGCGCCGTCGAGGCGACAGGGGGCCGCAGCGATCGTCAGCAGCGCCACCGCAGCGATCGTGAGGGGGAATCGAAATCGGTTGTGCATGTTCGAAAAACGCTCGCTAGGTGAAAAGTGTCACAGGAATTGCAGCGGGATCGTTGATAGAGGGTGGGGGGTCAAAACCCCATTTTGCTGCTCCTCCTCGAGAGAGGTCTATAAACACGTGAAAATACCTGCGATGCTCCTTGGAGCGCTCGCTACTGCTGCGCTTTTAGCGGCATGCGGTGGCGGCGGTGCTCCCGCCCTGCCGACGAATCCCCCGCCGGTCGGCGGCCCCGGAAATCCGGCCGTCTCGAGTTCGGCTCGCCCCGCCGCGGTCGGCGATACCTTTGCGTTCTCGGGTAGTTCCCTTGAGAGCGACGTTTTTACGTATCCGGTCGCAAGCCCATTCCCAAATACCTCCACCGCCGCGAAGGTGAGCGAAAACGTCATCGTGACGGCGAGCGCGGATCCGCTCGGCGTCGGTGGAACCGATTTTCATACGACGATTACCACCGTTGGTACGACGGCGACGCACGTCACCACCGGCGATTCGTATTATTCAACGATCGGCGCAGGTAGCAACACGAATTTCGTGCTGAATGCGCAGCAGAGCGTCGACGACAGCAAAAACACCTTTGCCTGGAGCTATAGCACGCCGCAGATTCTCGACATGCTGCCGGAGACTTCCGGTAACGCGTGGACGAACTCGCCCGCCGGCCTGTACAAAGAAGTCGATGCCGACGGCTCGACGATCGTACGCACGACGAACGCCGACGGCACCTATACCGAGACGGATACCTACCCGTCAGGCACTTCGCCGTCGATGCATTTCGTCGTCGCACCCGACGGATCGGGAACGTGGTCGTTCTCGTATTTCGGAGTACCCTATATCTTTTCGTTTTCGGCGCCGAGCGCAGGAGCGATCTCCGTGTCGTACATAAGCCCGACGCCCGCTCCATCTCCGGGTGCGATTGGTACGCCGCCGCCGAACCCACCGGTACTCTACGCGACCCCGGTGGCATGGTTCTCACCCTCGCCGAAACTCTATCAAGAGAACGATGCGGTGAGCACCGGCGTCACCTATCCGGCTGCATGCGCCGTTCCGAGTACGTTCGGTGCGAACGGAAATTCGATCGTCCAGACAATTACGAAAATCGATCCGATTCTCGGACTCGATGAGGTAACGACCACGACGACCTTCACCGCACAGGGATTCGGACCGGTCTGCGTGACGATGAACGATGTGCAGACCTATTACTATAACCTTCTCAGCGACACGTTTGCGTCGGCCGGTTTCGGCAATTTCGTCGGAACACCGCAAGTCACGAAAACCTATACGCAGACGCTGACGCTGCAACCGACGGGAACCTCGATTCAGAGCGATGCTCGCTCGACGAAGAGCGTTACGGTCGCGCCGATTTCGACGCCGATCTTCGCCGCCGATCGCACGGCATTCCAGATACACATCGCTCGCGAACGGGCGCAGGCGCGGACGGCGCTCGTAAAGATGATCCTGCGCATTGCTCCTACGCTCTCTATCGGAGGTAACCGCTGATGTTTCGCATGCAGCGCATTCATACGGCAGCCGCAGTATTCATCGCGGCATCATTCCTCGCGGCCTGCGGCGGCGGTGGCGCTGGGTCGGGGCTCCCCTCGACCAACGGCGGCGGCAACCTTCCGCCGATGACGTCAACGGGTCCGTCGTCGTTTCGCTGGGGGCAGCGAGTGCTGCAGCGGGCAACCTATATCGGCCCGCTTACCAAAGCGGTTCCGTTGGCGATGCTCGCACAACCGCAGTTGCAGAATGAAGCCGGACTGGTATCCTACGCGCAACAAGCGAGCACGCCGGGAAATCCGAATTATCGGCACTTTCTTAGCCCGCAACAGATCGGGCAATTCTACGGTGCCGCGCCCGCTAATCAAGCGCGGGTAGCCGCGTACTTCCAGCAGTACGGCATCGGCGTCGGGTCGTGGCCGCAGGGTCTTGCGCTCTCGCTCGTCGGTAGCAGCACGCAATTCACCGCTGCGCTCGGCGTCAAGTTCGGCTATTACCAATACGGGAAAGAGCGCTTCATCGCGCCGATCGGAACTCCACGCGTCAACGGCAGCATTCCGATCGCCGCGCTCAATGCACTCGTGCCGATCGCCTCGCAGGTGCACGATTACCTCATCCGTCCCTCGGCGGGGAGTTTCGGGCCCGGGCTCTCGCCGCAGCAGGTCGCGCGCGCCTTCGATTTTTCCGGCGCCTATAACGCCGGGCTCACCGGCAATGGTATTGGCCTCGGCATCATTGGCACCGGGCCGATCGACCCGAACGATGTTCCGTACTACGGAGCGGCCTTTCACACGCGGGTCGCAACGGTCAGCCTGATTCCGAGCTCGCCGCTCTTCGTGAATCCGAATGCGCTCACGATGTTCCTCGGCCCGGGCATGCCCGTGACGGGCTTCACCCTGCCCCCGCCGGTGACGACGCCGCTCTCAGCGAATTTTCAGAGCTGCTTCGCTTCGGGATCCGGCGTTCCGAATTATCAAGTCTGTAATCTTGAGGACGGCGAAGCGCAACTCGACACCGAGACCACTGCGAGCCTCGCCCCCGGCGTGAACGAGAACTTCTATCTTGCCTATTACTCGATCTGCTACAACCCCACGACGGGCGCAATCGATCCGGCGAATGCCGGGGTGACGAGCGACACGTGGGCGGTGACGAAGATACCGATGTTGTTCGTCAAAGCGCCGAGCGCCGCCGCCTGGGTGAAGGTCTC
>DAIBFU010000054.1:0-1860 GCA_027422105.1 Vulcanimicrobiota bacterium
CCAGCCCTTTGGGGAAGCGTGGGAGGGCTCGTTCGATTCGTGCGCGCGCCGACCTCTCGCGCGGGATGCAAGGGCATCGCAGCCGGCGCCCCTAACCGAGCTTGCCCCATGAGAGTCTTGATCGCTCCCGCCGGGTCGCATGGCGATATTCTGCCGTTCGTTGCCATTGGTCGTGAGTTCCAACGCCGCGGGCATGAGGTGCGGTTTTTCGCGAATGAGATCTTTGCCGCGGCGGTCGAAGGCGCCGGCCTACCGTTTCGCTCGATCGGTACTGCCGAAGAGTATCTCGGCTTTCTGAAAAAACCCGACCTCAATCATCCCCTGCGCAGCCTCAAGATCATCGCCGAAGCGATGGACGAGGCGAACCCGGCGATATTCGATGCCTTTGTTGCCGAGATCGTGCCGGGCGAGAGCATCATCGTGAACTCCGCGCTCGCGTTTGGTGCCCGCGCCGTTGCGGAAATCTACGGTATTCCGTGCGCGAGCATCCATCTGCAGCCCGCGGTCTTGCGCGGCGGCAGCGACGTCACGCGTGCCGACGGCTTCACTGCGGCGCTGCGCGGCGTGCAAGGGCTGCTCCGTCGCGCGGTGTGGTATCTCGCCGATCGATTGGTAATCGGCCCGACCATCGAGCGAGCGGTGAATCGACGCCGTGTCGCTCGTGCGTTACCGCCCGTCGATCGCCCGTTCCATCGCTGGATTCACGAAACCGATGCGCTCGTCGGACTCTTTCCACCGTGGTTTGCGCTGCGCGAGCGCGATTGGCCCGCAAAGCTCACGCTCACCGGATTCCCGTTGTACGACGGCGATGCCGACGAACTTCCGGCAGCGCTGGAAGCCTTTCTCAAAAGCGGCGAGCCGCCGATCGCGTTCACCGCGGGCACGGCGACCGCGGCCTCGCATGCGTTTTTTGCGGAGTCGGTTGAAGCGTGCCGGCGCAGCGGACGGCGCGGCATTCTCCTCACGCACGTCGCCGAGCAGATTCCGCAGAACCTTCCCGCCAATGTGTTGCACGTTTCCTATGTGCCGTTTAGTGCATTACTACCGCGCGTCGCAGCGTTCGTTCATCACGGCGGTATCGGCACGCTCAGCCAGGCGTTACGAGCGGGGGTGCCGCAGTTGATTCGTCCGATGGCGCACGACCAGTTCGATAACGCAGCGCGTGCGGTCGCGCTCGGCGTGGCGATAAAAATCCCGGCACGAAAATATCGCGCGGAGCGGGTGGTGAAGGCACTCGAACGCCTGATGAGCGATGTTCCCATGCGCGAGCGCTGCGCGCAGGTCGCAGCGAAGGTCACCGGCGACGGCGTATCGGCTGCGTGCACGCATATCCTCGCAACGCTTGCACCGATGCATCTGCGTCTCATCACCGATGAGGACTGGGAGCGCTGGCGCAATCTGCGGTTAGCAGCGTTGCGCGAATCACCCGAGGCATTCTGTGCGAGCCTTCGCGATTGGGAGGATGCCGATGAAGCGCGTTGGCGCGGGCGCCTTCGCGAGGTGCCGTTCAATGCGATCGTGGAGATTGATGGCGCACCGGCAGGAATGGTGAGCGCGGAAACGATCGCTCCCGATGGTGTCGAATTGCTCTCGCTCTGGGTGGCGCCGCAGGCGCGCGGACGCGGAATCGGCGATGCGCTCGTTCGCGCGGTGATCGATTGGGCGGCCGCGCGTGGGGCATCGCATGTCGAGTTGGAGGCGATCGTCGGCAACGACCCCGCGCGCGAGCTCTATCGACGGAGCGGATTTGTCGCGGTGGGAGAAGTGCTGCAAGAGCCGCCGCCGCGACAACGCTATCGACGACTGATGTAGTCGCTAGCGGTTGCTTCCGAAGCGATAGCGCTCGAAGAACCACAGCTC
>DAIBFU010000054.1:1870-2736 GCA_027422105.1 Vulcanimicrobiota bacterium
CGCGACAACGCTATCGACGACTGCTGTAGTCGCTAGCGGTTGCTTCCGAAGCGATAGCGCTCGAAGAACCACAGCTCCGCGTCGTCGACCATCGCCGGCTGAAAGCGCGCATAGCCGCACTTGTCGGCGACCCGAATCGAGGCATGGTTCTGCGCAGTGATGATGCAGATGCTTCGGTCGGCGGGGAGATGCTCGTCGCCCCACACGAGGATCGCGCGAAGCGCCTCGGTGGCGAAACCCTTTCCGCTGGCATCGGCAGTCAACGCCCAGCCCGCCTCGGGAATCCCTTCGAGTGACGGCGCGATCTCTCGATGAAAATCGGCAAAGCCGATCTCGCCGATAAAGCGCTGCGTGCGTTGTTCTTCAATCGCCCAATAACCGTAGCCTAAGAATTCCCACAGCCCGACGTAGCCGCGCATGCGCGCCCAGGTTTGCATGCGCGTCGAGGGCGCGCAGATATGCCGCGTCACGCGCGGGTCCGCCCACATCGCCGCGCATGCCTCGAAGTCGGCGGGCGTATGCGCTCCTACGTCGCTGCAACGAAAGGGAAGCGCCGCCTGCCATCGCAAGAGCCCGCTATGAGCATCTCCGCATTCTACGAGCGTAGCGACGCTCTCGAGATGGCGCGTGCCGTTCGCGCGGGCGAGGTGACGCCGCGCGAGCTGCTCGATGAAGCGATCGCACGCGCGGAACGGGTGAACCCACAGCTCAACGCCATTGCGGCGCGGCGTTACGACGATGCGCGCGTCGATGCAGAACGTAGCTCGCGCGACGGCGCCTTCGCCGGCGTTCCCTTCATTGCCAAGGATCTCGGCCCACCGCTTGCCGGGCTTCCGTTGACGATGGGCAGCCGCTATTTCGCAGGA
>DAIBFU010000054.1:2795-11970 GCA_027422105.1 Vulcanimicrobiota bacterium
GTTCGCGAAATCGACGACGCCGGAATTCGGGCTCTCGCCGTATACCGAAACCGTGCTCTTCGGTGCGACGCGCAATCCGTGGGATCTCACGCGCACGCCGGGCGGTTCGAGCGGCGGCAGCGCCGCGCTCTGCGCCGCGGGCGTCGTGCCGATCGCGCACGGCAACGATATGGGTGGCTCGATTCGTATTCCCGCGAGTTGCACCGGGCTCTTCGGGCTCAAGCCGAGCCGGGGGCGCACGCCCGGCGTCGGTGGTGTCGTCGGCCACGCCAACATCGATCACGCCATCGCGCGCAGCGTGCGCGATAGCGCCGCGATGCTCGATGTCGTGCGCTCCGACGACGGCCCGCGCTTTCTTCCCGAAGTCGCGCGCGATCCACGGCCGCTGCGCATCGCGGTGATTCGCGGGCCGTTGCTCGGGCACGGTTACTCCGCCGATGCGCGCGCTGCACTCGATGCCGCAGCGTCGCTCTGCACCGCGCTCGGCCATCATGTCGTCGAGGACGAACCGAGCGGGATCGATTATGCGGCGATGTCGTACGCGTTGCTGTTACTCTTCGCCAGCAACGTCGGCTGGATACTCGGTGCCGGAAATCCGACGCCGCAGCAGCGCGTGCGCGGCGGCGATCTCGAACCGATCGCCGCGGCGATGCTCGCAATCGCTCGCACGATCGCGCTCGACGAACTCACCACCGCCGTCGCCGACCAACAAAAACTCAGCGCCGCCTACGAAACGTTCTTCGAACGCTACGACGTCGTGCTGACGCCGACGCTCGCGGCGCCACCGGTGAAGATCGGCGAACTCGCGCTTTCGCGCGCCGAGGTGCTGCAGATCGGGGTGCTCACGCGGCTGCGGGCACCGGCGCTCATCGGCAGAGCCGCCCGCGAGATCGCGGGACGAATGTTCGATTGGCTCCCCTCGACGCCGGTCTTCAACCTGACCGGGCAGCCGGCGATGTCGGTGCCGCTGCATTGGAGCGCCGACGGTTTGCCGGTTGGCGTGCAGTTTGCCGCCCGCCGCAACGACGAGGCGACGCTCTTTGCGCTCGCGGGGCAGCTCGAGCGGGCACAGCCCTGGTGGGAGCGCCGCCCCGCCCTCTGGAGTGCCGCCCCCTAGCGCGCCGGGCTTCCCCCGCACTCGGCCACCCTGGTGGCACAGAGCGGTGCAAAGATGCCCCCATGGTCGCCCTTCATCGCTTGCCGAGCCCCCGCGGGGGTGGTAGACTCTCCGGGTTGCCCTCACGGGCACCTGTGCGTGCGTTTTCGCACGAACGCTCTTGCCCTGCCGCTAGAGGTCAGGGTCGTCCGGGTCTGCATCCGGCGTCCAGAGGAGTCATTCGGTTGAGTCAGTTTGAGGCTTCCCTGCGGCGTGGCTGCGGATCACCAGATCTGCGAACGAAAGGCTGAACCGATGTCTACCCAAACGAAAGTGAAACGCGCGACGAAAGATCGCCGTCCAAAAAAGAAACCTTGCTCGCTTTGCATCGAGAAGGCTGTTGATGTCGTCTATCGCGACGTCAGCCGTCTGCGTAAATATGTCTCGGAGCGCGGCAAGATCGTTCCGCGCCGCATCTCCGGCGCGTGCTCGAAGCATCAGCGCATGGTCACCGTCGCCGTCAAACGCGCGCGCGTCATTGCGTTCCTCCCCTTCGTTGCAGACTAGGCGGAGACGTAGTGAAAGTTATTCTCTCTCAGGATGTCAAGTCGCTCGGGAAGACCGGCGATGTGGTCGAGGTTGCCGAGGGCTACGGTCGCAATTACTTGTTGCCGCGCGGCCTCGCCGCCGAAGCGAGTAAAGGTGCGATCGCGCAACTCGGACAGCAGCGCGCCGCCGCAGCGAAACGCGAAGCGAGTGCGCTCGCCGATGCCGAGGCGCTCGCCTCACGCATCGCCGAAGCGAAGATCGCGGTTCCCGCAAAGGCGGGTGGTAACGGCAAGCTCTTCGGAGCGGTGACGAACGCCGATGTCGCCGAGGCGCTCGAACGTGAACTCGCCGTCGCCGTCGACAAACACAAAATCGAGATCAAGGCGCAGATCAAGGCGCTCGGGTCCTACCCGGTGGAAATTAAGTTGCATCGCAACGTCACCGCGAAGGGCACCGTGAGCGTCGTCGCGGCCTAACCGAAAGCGCAACGAGATGGCGTCGGGCGCCGATACGCGCACCGAGCGACGCCTCCGACGGCGCGTCGGCGCTGAGGAAGAGCTGCTGCGCCACGTCGGCGCACTGCTCGATCTTCTCGCCGGAGCGATCGGGCAAGATCAGGTCGTCCTGCGCGCCGGAAAAGTCAGCGCGCTCAAGCTCCTTCGCTCGGCCTCACTGCCCGATCGCCTCTGTGCGCTCGGGCGTTTGGTCTTCGAAGATCCGACGCTCGAACGCGTGACGACGCGCACCGCGCAACGCAAGGCGATCGCCGAGATCGAAGAGGCGCTCGCCGAATTGCTTGCGCAGCGATCGGTGGAAGATGCGATCGATCGCAAGGTCAACGAAAAAGTGAGCGCGCGCCACCAGAGTTATCTCAACGATCTCAAGATCGAAGCGCTGCGCGAAGACGGCGGCCCCGAGACGCCGGCGACGCAGGCGAAACTCGCCGAACTCGATGCGCTTTCGTCGCGAAAACTCGCGATCGATGCGATGGCGCGGCTCCGTCCGGCGCACCTGCGCGATCTCGTCGGGCAGGATGAAGCGGTCGCGGCGCTCATCGCCAAAATTTCCTCGCCCTATCCGCAGCACGTCATCCTCTACGGCCCGCCCGGCGTCGGCAAGACGACCGCCGCGCGGCTGGCCTTAGAGGCCGCGAAAGCGCGCCCCTACGCGCCGTTTGCCAAAGACGCACCCTTCGTCGAAGCGAACGGCACGACGTTGCGCTGGGATCCGCGCGAGACGACCAACCCGCTCTTGGGCAGCGTGCACGATCCGATCTATCAGGGCAGCCGCCGCGAATTTGCCGAGAGCGGCATCCCCGAACCGAAATTGGGGCTCGTATCGCGCGCGCACGGCGGCGTGCTCTTCATCGACGAGATCGGCGAGCTCGACCCGGTGCTGCAGACACGGCTGCTCAAAGTGCTCGAAGATAAACGCGTGCACTTCGAATCATCGTACTTCGACGAGAGTGCGCCCAACGTGCCGGAGTACGTGAAGCGCCTCTTTCGCGAAGGCGCGCCCGCCGATTTCATTCTCATCGGCGCGACGACGCGCGAGCCCGACGAGATCGACCCGGCGATTCGTTCGCGCTGCGCCGAGCTCTATTTTTCGCCGCTCACTCAGAACCAGATCGTTACCATCGCGCAGGCAGCGATGCGGCGGCTCGGCGCGACGGCAGCGCGCGGAATCGCACAGCAGATCGCGACCTACACCATCGAGGGGCGCAAGGCGGTGCAACTCGTCGCCGACGCCTACGGCGTGGCGCTCGCACGGAGCAGCGCCGGGAAGCGACGCGCCGATGCGCTCCCCGCCCACGTCACGATCGCGCAGGACGATCTGCAAGCGGTGCTGCGTAGTGGCCGATTCGTCGCCCATACGCCGGCACGCGCGCGCGCGCGCCGCGAGATCGGCAAAGCCTTCGGGTTAGGGGTGCTCCACCACGTCGGCAGCCTCATCGAAATCGAGGCACTCGCCTTCCCCGCCTCGGCGCCGGGCAAGGGGAGCGTGCGTTTTAACGAGACCGCCGGAACGATGGCGCGCGACTCGGTCTTTAACGCGGGCAGCGTACTGCGTTCGTTGCTCGGCACCGACCCCGCCGACTTCGACCTGCATGTCAACGTGATCGGCGGCGGAAATATCGACGGCCCCTCCGCGGGGCTCGCGATTTTGCTCGCGCTCTACTCCGCACTCGCGCGTGTGCCGCTCCCGCAGGATGTCGCGGTGACCGGCGAACTTTCGCTGGCGGGAAAGGTGCGCGGCGTCGGCGGCGTCGTCGAGAAACTCTACGCCGCGCGTCAGGCGGGCATGCGCGCCATCGTTCTGCCGGCGGAGAATGCACGCGAGATCGATGCGCGGCTCTCGGGGATCGATGTCGTCGCGGCGCACGATATCGGCGAGGTGTTGCGCGCCCTTCGCATCAAGCGTGCGCCGAAGTTGTTCGCAACAAAGAGCCCCGTTTCGGTTAAGACTCGCAAGCGTTCCACAGCCTCCCGCGGGAACTAACAGGCCATGAGTTTCGCGCAACCCGATCTCGCTCGCACCGTCGAACGCATCCCACCGCAGAACGTCGACGCGGAGCGCGTCTGTATCGGCTCGGTACTAATCGACCGCGAGATCATGGGAACGATAACGGAGATCGTGCGCGCGAGCGATTTCTACGTTCACGCCCACGAAACGATTTTTTCGGCGCTGCTCGCGCTCTACGAACGAAACGAACCGCTCGACCGCATCACACTCGCTGAGGAACTGAAACGGCGTGGAGCGCTCGAACGCGTCGGCGGCCCGGCCTTTCTCGGCACGCTGGTCAATTCGGTGCAAACTGCTGCCTCGGCGGCCTATTATGCGAAGCTGGTGCGCGAGAAATCGACGCTGCGCTCGTTGATTCACGCCGGAACCGAGATCGTGCAGACCGGCTTCGAGGCTGAAGAGGATGTCGAAGGCGCGATCGATCGCTCCGAACAGATGATTTTCTCGATCAGTCAGCGGCAGATGGGCGGGGATTTCGCTCATGTCGGCTCGCTGATGAAGCCCGCGCTCGACGAACTCGAAGAGTATTATTATCGACGTGGCGAGTTAAGCGGCGTGACGACGGGATTCCCCGATATCGATGCCATCACGACGGGTTTCAAGCCCGGAAATTTCGTTATCGTTGCGGCACGCCCCGGCATGGGCAAGACCTCCTTTGCGCTGAACATGGCGATGGCGGCGGCGCGCAGCGCGGGGCAGCCGGTTGCGTTCTTCTCGCTCGAAATGTCGAATAGCGAGTTGGTGTTGCGCCTGCTCTCGGCAACGGTGCGCATCTCGATGCACGATATTCGACGCGGTAATATCGGCGATCGCGATTGGGGGCGCATTCCGAAGGTAATGGACGAACTCGATGCGCTGCCGATCTACCTCGATGATTCGGGTGGTTTGAGCGTGAGCGAACTGCGCAGCCGTTGTCGGCGGCTCAAGGCGACGCGTGGGCTCGGCGCGGTTTTTATCGACTACCTACAGCTCTTGCACCCGAGCTCGATGCAACGACAGATGAACCGCAACGAAGAGATTAGCGAGATCTGTCGGACGCTCAAGGTAACTGCGAAGGATCTCGACGTGCCGATTATCGCGCTCGCGCAGCTCAACCGCGGCGTCGAGACGCGCAACGAAAAGCGCCCGATGCTCGCCGACCTGCGCGATTCCGGCTCGCTTGAACAGGAAGCCGACTTCGTCGCTTTCCTCTATCGCGAGGGTTACTACAACAAGGAGGCGGCCGACGCCGAACTCACCGAGTTCATCATCGCTAAGCACCGGAACGGCCCGACCGGGAAAGTGAACCTCCGTTTCGAGGCGGAGTACACGCTCTTCCAGCCGTACGGCGACGAGGCGAACTACCCGGCCCCATAGAATCGCCCGCCTATGAACGCGACGTCTGCCATGACGCTCACGCGGTTGGTACTCGGCGTCTCGAATATCGAGACCTCCGAGCGATTCTACCGCGACGTCCTCGGCCTCCCAACCCAACGCATCGCCGATACCGTGACGGTACGCTGGCCCGCATTTACGTTGGAGCTCAAAGAACGCCCGCCGTCGGAGCGAGGGAAGTTCTCTTTCGGGTTCGAGGCGGGAACGGCAGCGGATGTCGATGCGTGGGCGCACCGCCTGCGCGCGGCGCGGGTTGATATGGTTTCGGGGCCGGCGACGCACGGAAACTCGCGCTCGCTCTTTTGTGTCGATCCCGACAACTACGAGATCGAAATCTTCTTCGTCGGTTAGAGTTCTTCGTCGCCGCGTAGCGTGGTAAAGAAACTCTGCGCCGTTTCGCGGAGGACGTCGAGAATGCGCTCCATGTGTTGCTGGATCTCGTCACCGGTCGCCGCGAGCGTCTCAATGGTGAAGAGCACGTCGCGCTCCGCTTCCCAAATCGCAACTTTTACGAGCTTCTTGCGCGCGTTGAGTTGGTTGGCGAGTTCGATCGCTTCGGCAAATTCCACATCGTCGGGGAGCGTCCAACCCGATCCCACCATGACGAACGTTGGGTCGTCGCGATAGGCGATGGCAAAATAGCGCGCGCCCTCGCATTTAAACGAAACGCGGAATGCGTCCTCATCATCGTCGCGATCGTGAAGCAGCCACTCTTCGTCGAGCGCGGCCTCGATGCCGCGAACGACTTCCTCGATCATCGGCTTCCTCGCATAAATGCGTCAATAAATTTTTCTGCCGCCGATTTACTCGCGGTGCGGTCGAGAATGCGTGCCACGGCGCTCGCCCCGCTCTCGCGGACGAGTTCGACGAGCTTCCAAAAGTGCTGCATGAACTCTTCGGGAGAGCTGGAAAACTGCTCGACTGCAGCGACGATGCCGGTGCGATCCTGTGACGGATAAAATTTCACCGCCTTCATCGATTCTTGTAACTCGAGCAGCAGCGCCGCATTCTGCTTCGCATCGCGAGCCCACAGCGGCAGTTCGTGCATCGCTGCAACGACGTAGAACGTGTCGTCGTCTTCGCTGACCGATACCCAAATCTGTTGGCCGCGCGCGCGCAACGAAATTGCAGCGACATCGGCGTTCTCGCCGTGAATGTCGATGGTCGTACGATGCCCTTCGTCGGCGATAAAACGAGCGATACGGTCGCGAAGAAACTCCATTAGGTCTTCGGATGCACCTCGTGCACGGAGGGATCGCCGATGCCCTCGGACCGGTAGGCGCGCGTGAGTTGAATGTATTCATCCGACGCGACCTCGATCCAACGCCGCGCCTCGCCTTCAATCGCTTTTTTAACCTTCGCGGGTGCTCCGGCAACGAGGACGTTCGCCGGAACGACCACGCGCTCGCCGACAACGCTTCCGGCAGCGACGAGTGAACCGCGGCCGATCGTGCAGCCGTTGAGCAGCACGGCATTACTGCCGATCAGTGCTTTGGATTCGATGGTGCAATCTTCCATGACCGCCGCATGGCCGATCGTCACATCATCACCGATGTTCGTGGCGATGGTAACGTGAATGACCGCGTTATCTTGGACGGAGCTGCGAGCTCCCACGCGGATTGGGCCGTTGTCACCGCGCAGGACGGCACCGAACCAGATACTCGATTCGGGGCCCACTTCGACATCGCCGATTAAAACGGCGGTTGGGGCGACGAAGGCCGACGGATCGACCCGCGGCGTCTTGCCTCGAAAGGTTACCAACATGCCGACGAGGCTTCGTTTTCAGCCGGGGAGAACCCCGCAACTATGCCGATGATGACACCGCCGCCGATCGTTGCGGCCTCGACCAAAGTGCAGGTTCCCGGGAAGGGATACTACGATTATTTCACCGCCGATGGGAAACGCCGACGCATCTATGCGGCGCACTCCGGCGCGCGTGAGCTCGTCGTGATCGATGCCGATAGCAAGCGGGTGCTGCGCACGGTGCGCGTCGGCCCCTTGCACGGCGTCGCGGTGAACCCCGAAAACGGTCACGTTTTTACCGGCAACGGAACCGATAAGAGCGTAAGCGAGGTCGATCCGGTCGCCGGTCGCGTTCTACGCACGGTACGCGTCGGCGGCCCTGTCGACGCAATCGCTTACGATCCGGCGACAAAGCACATCTACGCCGATGAAGACGACGGATCGCATCTGTACGTCATCGATGCACGCTCGATGACGCTGCTAAAAACACTCACGCTGCCGGCGAAAAAACTCGAATATCTCGCGGTGAATCCGCGCACGCACACGCTCTACCAAAATCTCACCGACGTGCGCGAGATCGCCGCAATCGACGGCACGACGCTCTCCGTCAAGCGCGTCATGCCGACGCCCTTGCTGAAGGGGAACCACCCGCTGATTTTTGATGCCGCCGACGACGCAATCATCGATATCGGCGAGAACGGGAAGCTCGGCGTCTATTCAACGCAAGGCAAGCTGCTGCACCAAGCGAGCTTTCCCGGGAAGGTCGATCAATGCAGCTTTAGCGCGCGGCGTCGGTTGCTCGCGTGCTTCGGCACCTCGCTGACGCTCTTCTCGATTCGCAGCGGCGGAACGCCGCTCTTCATCGGGCAGCGCAAGATCGCGCGCGGCATGCATACCGGCACCTTCGATCCGCACAACGGCAACATCTGGGTCGGTTGGCCGGAGGGCGGCCATACCTACGCCCAAGCGTTCCGTCTCGCCTCGCCGAAGCCATAAGCATGGCCGAGCATCGTCACCGGACGCCCTTACGGGGCGTCCGGGCGACCCCGAAGCCGAAACCTGAGGGCGACCCCACGTACGGCCCGATGAACCGCCGCTACATCGGCGTCCCCGGGCACATTCACGAGGTCGTCGAGATCGACGGGAAGCGACTGGCAAAGGTCGGTTTCGACGACCGCAAGATCGTCTATTATCTGCTGGACGACCTCGAACTCGACGAGGACGCGAAGCGAGGAACCTTCCACGACCGGGAGGGCTAACGTGCGGGTCGCGCAGAATAGCCGGGATCGGTCTCCACATGCCGACGTAGCTCAGTTGGTAGAGCAGCTGATTCGTAATCAGCAGGTCAGCGGTTCGAGTCCGCTCGTCGGCTCCAGAAAAAGTCCGTCAAATCTAGCGTTTGGCGGATTTCGTCTTTTTGGCCTATAAAAAAAGTCACCATTTAGTCACATTTAGGCTGGGCAGGGGGATTCTTTAACGGTTCAACGGTCGGATACGCACAAAGCACACTCAATATCACCACCACCAACGCATCGGCACCGCAAACCTGCACGATCCAAATAGCCACGCAAAACGCTTCACCATCATATACAATCACTACCCCCATTACGATCTCCATTACACCTGCGCCATCACCGACACCAGCACCATTGCCAACCATCGCGCCGAACCTTCTTACATGGCCCGCAAATGGGTTCGTCGAAGCGAGCAGCGGCGCGACATTAGCGATGCTACCGATACACGAACCGCTGATCGCGCAATTGCTCGGTGCAATTCCCGCCGATGCAATCACGAGCGGCTGCAAAGTCGCTGCGCTCGGGCCCGGGGATACCTACCCGAGCAATGTGGTCTACTACGCGAACAATCTCAATATCCCGGCACAAGTGCTCA
>DAIBFU010000055.1:0-11476 GCA_027422105.1 Vulcanimicrobiota bacterium
CGCTGGTTGCGGCGTGCGATCCGCGCGCCCATCGCATCGAGTGCATCGAGCAGCCCGGTTCGGGTCGGATTGAGGTTCACGTCGCGAATCAGGAGTGCACTGCCGCGCGCGAGCGTCGCGCCGACGATGAAGAAGGCCGCTGCGGAAAAATCTCCGGGGATGCCGATCTGTTCGCCACCGCGCACGGTCGGCTCGTAGAGATCGATCTCGTGCCCATTCCACGATATTCCCGCGCCCATCGCCGCGAGCAGCCGCTCGCTATGATCGCGCGTCTCGCGGTCACCGAATATTTTTAACGGCTTCCCCGCGAAGAGCGCGGCGAAGAGCAGCGCGGATTTAATTTGCGCGGAGGGATGCACGAGAATGATCTTCGCGGAGCGATCGTCGCTCGCCCCATCGATCCGGATCGGGAGTTTGCCATCGGTGCTCGTGATGCGCGCGCCGAGCGCGCGCAGATGGGCTGCGACCGGCTCCATCGGGCGGCGTGAGAGCGAGCTATCCCCAACGAAACGTGCGCGAATTCCCGCACCGGTGCAAACACCGAGCAGCATGCGCGCCGTCGAGCCGGAATTCATCGCATCGATATCGGCGACCGGATCGTGGAGCGCACCGCCAGTTACCACGTAAGCGTCGCCGTCGCGTGCGATCGCCGCGCCGAGCGCTTGCAGAGCGGTGGCGGTCGCGTGCAGATCGCGGCCGGGATTGAGGTTCTCGATCCGCGTTGCGCTGCCCGACGCCGCGGCGAGAATGAGGGCGCGGTGGGAGATCGATTTATCGCCGGGTACGGTGATTTCGCCGCGAAGGGGGTGGGGCTCGAAACGAGGGGAGCGCAGAATCATGGACGATCACCGTTCCACGCACGTGCGCAGCGTTCCGGCTGCGCGCGCATATTGGGGCACGCAGCCTCGCCGAGGAGCGCCGGAAAGGCGTGGCGATGGTGGGGAAGGTGGGACTCGAACCCACATGAGTTGCCTCGGCCGCTTTTGAGGCGGCTGCGTCTGCCATTCCGCCACTTCCCCGGGGATCGGCAGGGCGGATGGTTCGCGCCGCGCTACGGCGCTCCTGGAAGCGTGATATCGATTTCGGCGTGCCCTCGATAGCGCAGCTCGAGGAGTCGGCTGCCTGGTGGGCTCGGAACCGTCAGCAGCGTTCCGCCGAAGGTGCGGATGCGCTCGTCGCCGTCGGCGGCGAATGCGTCGATCGAAACGCAACGCGCCGAGCAATCCAAGAGCACGCGTAGCAGCGCGCGCCGCGGATCGAGAATAAAAGTCTTGGTAAAGGCGACCGAGCGCTTCGCGAGGTCGGGCGCGCGATAGCGGCAGAGCAGTACTTCGTCTGCGGGGCTGCTGCGGTCGACGCAACGATAGGCGCGGTTGAAGGTTCCGGCTGGAAACGGATGCGTGAATGCCGCGATATAGTCGCGCTTCGACGGCGGCGGCGGTGCCGCGAGATCGTCGCGGAACAGTCCGATACTCGTTGCAAGGTTGCGGCGCTTGCGGCGGTCCTCGAGCACGAAGGAGCGCGCGCCGGCATCGGCGCTCACGATCAGACGAAGGTGCGAATTACGTAAAACGTAGGTCGGCGTTCCATCGGAACGGATCGCCGCGACCAACGCATGCAGATCGTTATCGGCGTTCATCGGTCGCGTCGGAAGCCGCGGCGTGCAGAGCGTCCACGTAATATGAACCGATGCGCCGACGCGATCGATGCGCCAGTCGCATGCGCTGCCCGCAGCGAGCGTACGCGCGCGAATCGTGACGCGCGCCGAGCCGATTGCGAGCGTTCGTTGCGGAATCGCGCGCGCCCGACGCGAGAGGTTGAAGAGATCGAAGAGCGCGGAGCGGCGTTGCGGCCCGAGCAAGAGCGTCGCGTCCTCGATGTCGCCGTTCGTCGGCGCGATGCCTCGTGCGCGGTCGATGCGCGGCGACGGCACGAGCAGGCCGAGCCGACGGTAGCGTTGCAGTCGCTTGCGGATCGCCGGAAGCATCGCAGCCTCGTCGGCGATCGGCGGCAGAACGAGTTCACGATAGCGCGCGAGCGTGCCGGGTGCCGCGAAGCGAAGGTCGACGGCACGACAGGTAAGGTGCAACGCACGGCATTGCATGAACGCATGGATCGTCCCCGCCGCAAAGGCTGCAACGCGCGCGTTATCGACGCTGCGCGAGCGATAGGCGCTCACCGGCCAGGCGACCGCGACATTTGCCGCCGGTCGCAAATGTGCGAGCCAGCGCGCACCGGCCTTGCGCACCAACCTACCGAATGCGGCGGTCGGTGCATAGCGCGCCTGCTGCGTTCCGTCGAGTGCGAGAGCCGCATCCCAGGCGTAGAGCGCATTCGCCCATGGTGCTTCCCAACCGGCCGGGTTCATCGTGTCTTGCACCGGAAAATTGACGATTGCATGCGCGCCGAGTTGCAGCAGTTGGTGCAGGGCGATCGTGGTGTTCTCCGGCGCAGCCGGGCGCGGCCGGGTTTCATTTGCACCTTGAAGCCATCCGGCTTGAAATTCGCTCTGCATGACGGCTCGGTGCGGCTGCGTTTGCAGGAGCGCGGTTGAGAAAATCAGTTGTGCGAGATCGTGAGTGCCGATGCGATAGGCATCGCTTTGATACCAATTCCCCCAATCCCAAACGCCGGTCGCCGCGGGAACCTTTGTTTGATAGGTATTGATAAAGAGTGGAACATTCGGCCCAACCTCCCGGCGCACGGCCGCGCGCAGCCAGTGAATGTAGGCGTGCCAATGCGGCGCGGGCCACGTATCGTTATCGATATAGGCACCCTGATCGTCGTCAAGCGCAATTGCAACGACGATGCGCGACCAAGGCGCAATCGCGGTAAAAAGCGCATGAAACCATCGATGAACTGCGGCGCGATGCGTGCGGTTGTCGAGCCATTCTTGCGCGGCGGCATCGGCATGCGCGTTCTGCAGCGTCGCCGTGGCGGGATAGCGCCCTTGCAAAATATCATGGAGCGGCATTCGGTAGCTGCGATGCACGAGAAGCCAGGCCGGGTAGCCGCCGTTGCGCCATTCGTTCCGAATCACCGGACCGGGTCGAACGATAACGCTGAATCGGTCGGCGGCGAGGAGCGCAAAGAGGGCACGGATGTCGCGGCGTGGATTGCTGCGCCCGGTAAAATCGAAATACCCTTCGCGCGGCTCCTGGAAGTTCCAGGGTATATAGAGGTCGATCGTATTGATGCCCATCGTTCGATAAGCACGGAGGTCCTGCGCCCATTGCGAGCGCGGCGTTCGGGCGTAGAAGAAGGATGCGGCGTAGAGAAAGTGATGGATGCCGCGCCGGTCTCTCTGCCAGTCGGCGTGATGCGGAACGAGCGCACCGATGAGCGCGATCGAGAGCGCGAAGGGCGCCCAGCGGCGGAGCGACGGCATGCTCGCCTCTTCGGGTGAGGAAGCCGCGTACCTCGCGCGAAAGAAGCAACGGTGTCGATTCGAATGTGGAGCGAGATGCTCGGGCTCCGGGGGGATCTCGAAATTTGCACGCTCCGTTCGGAGGGGCTCGCGCAGGGTGTCCTCGATACGCCAGCCGACCGCTTCATCGGCGTCTATCTTCCGCCGGGATACGATCGGTACGGTTCGCAGCGCTACGCCACCATCTATTGCCTGCACGGACATGGGTCGAGTTTACTGAAAGTTCTCTCTGCAGGGCCGTGGGATCGCAATCTCGTTCAGCAGGCAGATGCTGCGATGATCGAGGGATCGCTACGCCCGGCGATTTTGGTTTTCGTCGATGGTGCGACGCGCTTGGGTGGTTCGCAATACGTCGACTCGATTCAGAATGGGAATGTCGCGCAGCACGTCGCCGTCGAAATCGTCGATGAAATCGATCGTCACTTCCGGACGATCGTTCGCCGGAGCGCGCGCGCGATCGTTGGGAAATCCTCGGGCGGTTTTGGTGCCTTTCATCTTGCCGCAGAGTACCCGGAACGGTTTTCGGCGCTTGCATCGATCGCTGGGGATTGCTATTTCCGCATGACGATGCCGATGCTTTTCCCGGCGGCGCAACGGAGCTTCGAGCGCCATAATGGCGACTTCGCAGCGTTCATGGAGGCATTCGAACGCGATCCGTTGCGACGGAGCGATGATTTTTCAGCGCTCTTTATTCTGGCGTGTGCTGCGGCATACTCTCCGCGCTCGAAGCATCCGTTCGATGTGGATCTTCCCTTCGATCGAGCGACGGGAGCGATCGATGACGAGGTTCTCGCCCGCTGGCTCGCCTTCGACCCGGCCGAGTACAATGCGGAACGGATCTCGGGGCTCGCGCGCCTATCGCTGTGCTATCTCGATGCCGGGCGTCGCGACGAATATGGGCTCGATATTGCCGCCCGAACCATCGCACGGCGCTTGCGCGAAGGCGGCGTCGGTGTTCGCAGCGAGGAGTTTCCCGGCGGTCACCGCAACACTACCGAGCGCTATATCGGCGCATTTGCCGCACTTCTCGAGGTACTCGACCGTTGATCTTTCGTAGGTGGTTTTTCGCGCTGGTATCCCTGTTCGTCCTCGCCTTCGCGCCCGTCGGCGCAACGCTCTCCTCGCCGGCCCCGGCAACATTGAGTCAGCGTACATATAACGACCCCGCAATTCACTACGTCGCTCCGGTCGGCGTCGTGCTGATCGCTATGCGTAAAGTTCCCTACCAAGCAGCAACACATATGACGCCGGTTGCAGTCTGGGGGTTCAATCCCGGCAAAAGCGATGCACGGATTATCTCGCTCTCCTTCGAATATTTTTCGAACGGATCGCTGGGTGGTTTCTACACGACGTACATCAATGAATTACGCTCGGCTTCGGGCGGAAGCACGTTTGTCAGCCGCAAAAATTCAGTGCTCGTGAACGGCATGCCGGCGTATTGGCTCAAAGTGAGCTCCGGCAATGGCTTCTCGCAGATGCGCACCTATGAATACATGTGGTATGACGGCGTTCGCGGCGTCGTACTTTCGGAGGAAGCGCGCGCCGGGAAGATCGGCCAACGGCAGGCGAAGCGCGATCTCGCCGGAGCGAGCGCCGTCGCTTACCCGGTCAATCGCGAGTACTAAGCGCGAGCGCTTCGCTCGATTGCATTTCGAAGATCGGCGATCAAATCGTCGCAATCTTCAATTCCAACCGAAAGGCGCAGGAGTCCATCCGTGACGCCGCGGCGCTCGCGGTCTTCCTTCGGAATTGAACCATGCGTCATACGCGCGGGATGGCAGAGGAGCGATTCCACACCACCGAGCGATTCTGCGAGGCTAAAGAGTTTTGTTTCCCGGGCAAATGCGAAGGCTCGCTCGACGGGGCCCTGCAGTACGAAACTCAGCATGCCGCCGAAACCGCTCATCTGCGCCTTCGCAATCTCGTGCTGCGGATGGCTTGCTAATCCCGGGTAATAGACGCGTGCAACTTCGTCGTGTGCTTCGAGAAAATCGGCAACGCGCGCTGCGTTCGCGGCATGCTCGCGCATGCGGATCGCAAGCGTCTTGGCGCCGCGCATCGTGAGCCACGCATCGTGTGGGCCCGGTACGCCGCCGACGGCATTTTGGTGGAACTTCATGGATTCATGAAGATCCGAACGGTCGGTGATCGCCGCCCCGCCGACGACATCGGAGTGCCCGCCGATATACTTCGTCGTCGAGTGCACGACGACGTCGGCCCCCAACGAAAGCGGTTGCTGGAAATACGGCGATGCGAAGGTATTGTCGACGACGACGACCGTGCGCTCGCGGTTGCGAAGGGCACAGATCGCGGCGATGTCGACGATCTTGAGCAACGGATTGGTCGGCGTCTCGATCCAAATCAGTTTCGTTTCCTCGCGAATCGCACGGCGAACCGCTGCAAGATCGCTCATGTCGACATACGTGAACGACATGCCGTAGCGTTCTAAAACACGCGAGAAAAGCCGATAGGTTCCGCCGTAGAGATCGTCGGTCACCACGATGTGGTCGCCGGCGCTGCAGAGATTCAAGACCGCCGCCGTTGCGGCCATGCCGCTGGAGAAGGCGCTGCAATAGCGCGCGTTTTCAAGCGATGCCAACTGCGCTTCGAGCGCGCTGCGCGTTGGATTAACGGTGCGGCTGTAATCGAAGCCGCGGTGCTCGCCGACCGCCGTTTGCGTGTACGTAGAAGTTTGATAGATGGGGACGATCGTCGCGCCGGTCGTCGGGTCGGCCTCTTGGCCGACGTGAATCGCTCGCGTGCTGAATTTCATGAAAGCGCTTTACCCTGCCGCCTCGGGGCTTCCGGAGAGAAAACTAATGATATCTTGCCGCGTGACGACGCCGACGGGTTCCTCGGCATCGGTGACGACGATGGCATGGTTGGCCAGCGTAAGCAGTTTATAGGCGCTTTCGAGCGGCTCGGCACTGTCGAGCGATGGGAAGGGGCGCCCCATCACTTCGCCGACCTGCCGATGCACGATATCGCTGCGGTCGAAGACGGCTTGCATTACCGCGACATCGTTCACGCTTCCGATCTGCTCGCGACCGCGCATGATCGGAATCTGTGAGATCTCGTACTTGCGCAGAATATCCAGTGCGCGCTGTACCGTCTCGCGTTCGTCGAGGACGATCATCGGCGGAAGCGGCGTCTTGCTGCGCAGGACGTCGGCGACGGTTGCCCGGCGTTTGCCTTCGGCGAGGAAGCCGTTGGCGATCATCCATTCGTCGTTGAAAATCTTCGACATGTAGCCGCGCCCTGAATCCGGGAAGATGACGACGACGACGGCGTCTTCAGGAAGCGAACGCGCGAGTTGAATGGCGGCGACGGCAGCGGTTCCCGATGAACCACCGACGAGCAAACCCTCTTCGCGCGTGATGCGGCGCGCCATCAGGAACGAGTCCCGATCGGAGACGCGAACCATCTCGTCGATGACTTTCAGGTCGACGGTTTCGGGGAGATAGTTCATCCCGATCCCTTCGACGGCATACGAGCGCGGCGTGTCGCCGGAGTAGATCGAACCCTCCGGGTCGGCGCCGATAACGTGGATCTTCGGGTTGCGCTCCTTGAGATAGCGAGCGGTTCCCGAGATCGTGCCGCCGGTGCCGATTCCCGCCACGAAATGCGTCAGCGAACCGTGCGTCTGCTCCCAAATCTCGGGGCCGGTCGTCGCATAATGCGCGTCGGGATTATGATGGTTGTGAAATTGATTCGGCTGGAATGCACCGGGGATCTCCGCGGCCAAACGATTGGCAACGCCGTAATACGATTCAGGGGAATCCGACGGAACGTTCGTCGGGGTAACGACGACCTCGGCGCCATAGGCCTTGAGAAGATCGATTTTCTCGCGCGACATTTTATCGGGCATGACGAGGATGCAACGATATCCGCGGATCGCCGCCGCCATCGCTAGTCCGCTGCCGGTGTTTCCGCTGGTCGGTTCGACGATTGTCCCCCCGGGTTTCAGCAACCCCGCTTTTTCCGCGGCCTCGAGCATAGCGACTGCGGGGCGGTCTTTGATACTGCCGCCGGGGTTCATGTACTCGACCTTCGCCAAGACCAGGCAGCGAGCGCCGTCGGTAACGCTGTTGAGACGTACGAGCGGCGTGTGTCCAATGGCGGCAAGGGCGTCGGCGCAGTAATCGGGCCGAAGAGCGGAGTCGATCGATGGGGTTTGCATAGCGCATCGGGCTTCTTACTCCGGCTGCCCGCTGCCTGCGTACCGAACGCCGCGCAGGGGCGCGCGGTGCGACGCGATAATCCATCGGGTATGAAGGCTCTCCTGCGCGGATTCGCGTTTCTTGCAGTCGCAGCGATGCTCGGCGGATGTAACGATGGGGCGCTGCCTCCGGGGGCATCCTATGCATCGCTCACCGGGACGGTGATCGACGCGGCGACGAACCAGCCGGTCGCCGGAGCGATCGTCACGCTCGACACCGTACTTACGACGACGAGCGATGCCGCCGGGCATTTCTCGTTTGCGAAGATTCCTACCGGCGATTTCGACTACACGGTGCAAGCACCGGGCTACACGACGCTGAGTTCCAGCGGAAGCGCGATACCGGGAAAGCCGCGCGCTATCGTCGTTCGCCTCAGCGTGGCGAAGACGTCGACGAGCCCCGGAACAACGACGCCCGCTTCGCCACCACCCGATCGATCGTCTCGATAACCGCCTGCGCGAGGCGTTCGGGATCGTGACGAACATGTTCCGATTCACTCATCACTGCAGCGACGATCGGTTCGACCCCGAGTGCGCGAATCGCCGATTCATCGTTTTCAACCGGCAACTGCCCCTCGACGGCATAGAGATCGAGGAGGCGACGTGGCCGCTGCGCGTTTACGAGCGCATAATCGCAGATATTCGCGCCGCCGTACCGTTGTAGCGTCGCGACGTGTTGCGAGGCGCTCATCGCTGAGGTCTCGCCGGGTTGCGTCATCACGTTACAGACGTAAATTTTGACGGCATGAGCCGCCGCGATCTCTGCAGCAATGCGGTCGATCAATAAGTTCGGGAGGATCGAGGTGAAGAGCGAGCCCGGGCCCAAAACGATGGCATCGGCATCGCGGATCGCTTCGATGACTTCCTCGAGCGGCTTCACATCGGCGGGATCGAGAAAGAGCCGAGCGATCGGGCTCGGACTCTTGCCGACCTCCGACTCACCGCGCAGAATCTTCCCGTCTGAAATCTCCGCGCAGAGCGTCGCAAAGCGCAGCGTGGATGGGAGTACGCGCCCGATAACACTCAGGACGCGGCTCGATTCCTTAATCGCGCTATCGAAATTTCCCGTGATGCCGGTCATTGCCGCGATGAAGAGATTGCCGAACGAGTGCCCTTCGAGCCCTTCGCCGTCGGCGAAACGATAGCGGAAAAGATCGGTCACTAAGGCTTCATCGTCGGCGAGCGCCACGAGGCAGTTCCGAATATCTCCCGGCGGCAGTACGCCGAGCTCTTTTTGCAGCCGCCCCGAGGAGCCGCCGTCGTCGCTAACGGTGACGACGGCCGTCAGATTGCTGGTGTGGGTTTTTAGCCCGCGCAGCAGCGTCGAGAGCCCGGTACCGCCGCCGATCGCGACGACCTTGTAGCCCTGCGCGAGTTTAAAGCGACGGAGGCGCCCGAGCGGATCGGTGCGCGGCTCGCGTGCCGAGCGCGCGACGGCGCGAACGCTAAAGTAGAGCCCGAGTGCCATCATGGTGATCCCGATGGCGATAAAGGCCGTCGTGAGGAACGACGGCGGCATGAGATCGACGACGAACGCGTCGAGCATTTCGTCGAGCCGGATGTGCACCCCGGATGCAACGACGATACGGTTTGCTGCATCGAGAATAAAAAACAACCCGAGGAGCGCGACGAACATCCAGCGTTTGATTCCGAAGCCGGGAAGAATCCACTGGGCGCCGGTAAGAATGCGTGAACGCATTATCGGCCGATATCCCGTGCAGCGACATTGCAGTCGGATCGATCGACGCTCTGCGCGCATTCGTCTCTGAGGCGGTGAGCGACGTAGAGCGAGCGATGTCGGCCGCCGGTACACCCGATGCCGATGGTGATGCGCGTCTTGCCTTCGCGTCGATAGAGCGGAAGAAGAAAGGCGATGAGGTCGCGTGCGCGTTCGAGAAAGGGCTCGAGGGTTTCGTCGCCTTCGATAAATTTTGCGACCGCGGGATCGCTTCCAAGTCGTTCGCGTAATTCGGGATCGTAATTGGGATTGGCGAGAAAGCGCACATCGAATAGCAGATCGAGCTCGGGCGGCAAACCGTATTTGAAACCGAATGCGAGAAACGTGACGTCGAGCGCTCCGCCGAGTTCGCTGCCGACGGCGTTGCTGACGCGGGCACGCAGTTGCGAGAGCGTCATCGCATCGGTCTCGATGGTCGTGGTCGCGAGGTCGTGAATCGGTGCCAGGGCGGTTCGTTCGCGTTCGATCGCTTCGGTGAGCGTCACCCCGAGGCTTAGGCGATGGCGGCGCCGCGTTTCGCTAAAGCGGCCGATCAACGCGCGCTCGCCGGCCTCAAGGAAGAGTACGTCGAGCCGAGCGACCTGCGTTCGCAATGCATCGATACGCGCGACGAACGCGGCGACTTCACCGTCGGGAAGAGTGAATGAGAGCGCGACGCGGTTGGTGCCGCGCTGATGGAAATGCTCGAGGGTTGCGTCGAGGAGATCGGCGGGAAGTTGGGCGACGCAAGCGAAGCCGATATCCTCGAGGATCTTGAGCGTCTGCGTGACCCCGGCGCCGGAGAGGCCCGCGGCGATGACCAGGTGGAGCTCGGGAAATCGTGATGCAGGAGTCGGCATGTCGTTGTTTTCTCCGCGCGAGGCAAACGCCCTCATTGCTAAAATCGAACCGCTCGTTGAGGAACTCTTGCGCTTGCGGCGAGAGCTAGCGATCAACCTGCTTGCCACCAACCCCGAGCTGCGCGTCGGGCCGAGTCGCAACCGGCTTGCCGGACCGCATTCGACGCTTCCCACGCCGCGTTTCGGCGAGATGAAGATCGAGATTATCCGGCTCATTCACCGCATCGAGCATTTCGGCTGCGTGGTCAAAGATATCGACCTGGGCCTGATCGATTTTCCCAGCGAGCGTGCGGGCGAATCGATCTGGCTCTGCTGGAAGTTCGGCGAACCGCTCGTGGCGCACTGGCACGGCGAGAACGAAGGCTTCGAATCGCGCCGACCGCTGAAATAGCGGCGCCGTCGCGCGGGCTTAGGCGGGAGCCTTCTCCGCGCTCGCTTCGAAGGGGAGAAAATCTTCGGCGAGCCCCTGCAAGCGAACCTCACCGAATTCCGCGGTGTAGGCGCCGCTCTCGACCCCGACGATCGTGCCGCTCTCCGGTACGTTTGCGAGTTGGGGAATCTTTGCGCGCAGTTCCTCGGGAATGCGTACTTTATCGCCGATGGCGAGCGAACCCTGATTCCAGAGTGCGTTAAGCGCATCGAGCAGCATCGGTAACGGAATGCCGTAATCCTCGCTGACCGCGCCGATGGTGTGCGATTCGCTGATCGCGCAATTGCTGCAGCCGCCGAGGTGGAAGCGCGCGAAGACGCGGCGCGCCCCGGCATGCATTTTGAAGGCCTGGTCGACGGTGATTTCGGGGGTAAAGGTCTGCTCGCTCATCTTGGATCCTAACGCTCGATTGCGGGGAGGGAGGGATTCTTTTCGTACCAACGCAGCGCCGACCCTGGAGGTTGCGCGTGCGGAGGGGTGCCTATAAGCCGGATTCTGTACCTGCAGTTCATGCAGGCGACGATCATCTCTCTGGGGCGCGCGTCACCGCGCGCCTCGTTGCAACGTAACTCGAGCCGGGTGGGCGACCCGCCTGCCGCGAGCGACAGGTATCGAGCGGTCTTGCTTCGGATGGGGTTTACCGCGAGGCTACGTCACCGTAGTCCTCCGTGAGCTCTTACCTCACGATTTCACCCTTACCGGCGGCTCGCGCCGACGGCGGTATGTTTCTGTGGCACTTTCCTTCGAGTTACCCCGACAGGCCGTTAGCCTGCATCCTGCCCGCTGAAGCCCGGACTTTCCTCGCCGCATCCACGGCGCGATC
>DAIBFU010000056.1:0-11304 GCA_027422105.1 Vulcanimicrobiota bacterium
CTCGCCGGGACGATGCCGCTGGTGCTGGAGCCCGGCATAACCGGGGTGGGCTCGGCGGCGCTGCTCGGCCACCCCGGAGTCGCCCAGCCGGTCCATGCCGACGAAGGAGTCGTCGTTGCTGCGACCGCTCGGATCGGTCCGAATGTCGTCCTCGGCGCCGGCACTCGTATCGGCGAGCGAGCGGTCGTTCGCGACTCCGTGCTCTGGGATGGTGTTATGGTCGGTGATGACGTACGCATCGATGAATCGATTGTCGCGAGCCGTGCACGGATCGGCGCTCGGGCAACCGTTGGGAGCGGGAGCGTGATCGGGCACGATGTCGTGGTCGATCCGGGGCGCATCCTCGAACCGGGAGCGCGCGTCGGCGCGCAAACGGCGATGCGGTAGTACGGTGCCGAGCGTTCTGTTCCTCAGTTCGTTTCCACCACGCGAGTGCGGAATCGCAACCTTTACCTCCGATCTCGTGAGTGCGATCGATCGTGAAGAGGGAACCAAGAGCGACGTCATTGCGGTCAACGAACCCGGCGGAGATCTCCGTCGATATCCTGGGCGCGTCTATGCGCGTTTTGACGAGCGCGATCGCCAAGCATACTCCGAGATCGCCGCTCGCATCGACGCTCACCCGGCGACGATTCTGAACATCCAACACGAGTACGGACTTTTCGGCGGCGAACGCGGCGAATGGCTCGTCGATTTAGTGCGTCAGGTCGCCAAACCGACGGTTATTACGATGCATACGGTGCTTCCCGAACCCGACCCGGTAATGTTGCGCGTTGCGCGCTCGCTCTGCGATTTCGCGAGCGCGGTTGTCTCGCTCTCGCATACGGGGCGCGATCTACTCGAACACGTCTACGGCGTCAATCCGGTGAAGATTCACGTGATTCCGCACGGCGTTCCCGACGTTCCGTTTCGCGAAACCGCCGCGGCAAAAGCGAGTTTCGGCATCGGCCAGCGCACCGTCATTTCGACGTTTGGGCTGATCAATCGCGGGAAAGGGCTCGAATATGCAATCGACGCTATGGCGACGGTGGTGCGCCGCCATCCCGAGGCGCTCTATCTGATTCTCGGGGAGACGCATCCGGTGGTGCGTCGTCAAGAAGGCGAATCGTATCGTGAGTCCTTACAGGATCTCGTTGCGGCGAAAGGCTTGCGCAATAACGTTCATTTAATCGACAAGTATCTGAGCATGTCTGAACTGCTTGCGTACCTGGAGGCGACCGACATCTACCTCACCCCCTATCTCAATCTCACGCAGATCGTCTCGGGGACGCTGGCATACGCATCGGGCTGCGGCAAAGCGATCGTCTCGACGCCCTATCTCTACGCCAAAGAATTGCTCGCCTTCGGGCGCGGTCGACTCGCCGAGGTGCGCGATGCCGCCTCGATTGCCACGCAGCTCACCGCATTACTCGACGATCCAAGTTTGCGACGCGCGACCGAACGGCGTACGTACCGATATTCGCGTTCGATGACCTGGCACGCCGTCGCCACCGCTTACGAACGCCTTTTCCGCGAACTCACCGAACCTCGCCCGGTAGCGCTGGCGCATACCGCGTAGGCGCATGTTTCCTTCGCTGACCCACCTCGCATCGCTTACCGACGATGTCGGCACCATCCAGCACGCGTTCGGAACGCTTCCCAATCGAGCAACCGGTTATTGCACCGACGATGTTGCTCGTTCGTTGATCGTCGCAATTCAGCATCGATTGCTCGATCCTTCGAACGCCGAAGCCGAGCGCATCGCGCATACCTCGCTCGCCTTTTTGTTGCACGCGCAACTTCCCGATGGGCGTTTTCACAACTTTATGAGCTACGGCCGCGAGTGGCTCGACGAAGTCGGCACCGAAGATAGTTGCGGACGCGCGTTGTGGGCGTTGGGGTACGCGAGCAAGCACGCTCACCATGCCGATTGGCGTACGCGCAGCGCCTCGGCCTTTGCGCGCGGGCTTGCGAGGATCGGTGGGTTTACCTATCTGCGTCCCCGCGTCTATGCGGCGCTTGGTCTGGCTGCGTCGGGGGAGCCCGGCGAGGTTGCCGCGGCGCTACTGGCCCATTTTCGCGACGCGTTTGCCGCCAATGCAGCGGGCGAGTGGCACTGGTACGAAAGTCGCATGACCTACGATAATGCGCGTTTGCCGCAGGCGCAGCTCTTGCTTGCCGAGCTCCTCGGCGATGCCGCCGCCCGCAAGGAAGCGCTCTCGGCATTGGCCTTCTTTCGCGCGCAAAACTTCGAGGGCGAGCTGTTCTCGCCGGTCGGGAACCAAGGCTGGCTGCTTCGCGGCGGCTCCAAAGCGCGATTCGACCAACAACCGCTCGAAGCGGCGGCGGCGGTCGATGCATTCTTGGCTGCCGAACGGGCCGGTCTCCCGGGCGCGCGGGCCGATGCGGAGCGCGCCATGCAGTGGTTTTTCGGCCGAAATGTGCTTGGCACTCCGCTCGTCGACGAGCGCGGAGGTTGCTCCGACGGCGTCAATGCCGACGGGATCAATAGCAATCGCGGTGCCGAATCGACGTTGGCATACCTGATGGCAACGCAAGCCTGGGAATTATCGTAAAAGTCACTCGGCGCCGAGGCTTTCTGCTCGCGGGCGTCGAATCCAGAACAATGCTCCAACAACGTGATGCTCTCAACGCCGTGCAAACGGCGGCTGTATCGCACGGGGACGGCCCGTGTTTGATTTTCGCCGGCGCAGGGAGCGGCAAAACCCGCGTTCTAACGCACCGAATCGCCTATCTGCTCGAAGAGCACGGTGTGGCGCCGGATTCTATTTTAGCGGTCACTTTCACCAATAAAGCCGCCGGCGAGATGAAAGCTCGCCTCGAGCGCATGATCGGTGCGACCGCGCGAGAGCTTTGGGTCGGCACGTTTCATGCCATGTGCGTCCGCATTTTGCGTCGCGACGGCTCGAAGATCGGCATCGAGAGCAACTTCGCCATCGTCGACGACGGCGACCAGCGTTCGCTCGTCAAAGAAATTCTCGATGAACTCGATTATGACGAACGCCAGCTCAGCCCCGGGCTCTGCTTGAGCGAAATTTCGAAGGCGAAGAACGCGCTGATTTGGCCGGATGCGTTTGCTAAGAAACAAAATAATTCGCTCGGCGAGCGCCTCGCCAACGTCTATAGCGAATACGATCGCAAGCTTCGCGAAGCGAACTCGCTTGATTTCGACGATCTCATCGTTCGGGCAATCGATCTCTTGCAACGCGATGCAAAAACGCTGGCGAAGTATCGCGCGCGGTTTTCGTATATCTTGGTTGACGAGTATCAAGACGTCAACATGGCGCAGTACACGCTCGTGTCAATGCTCGCCGGAGAGCATCGCAATATCACCGTGGTCGGCGACGACGACCAGTCGATCTATTCGTGGCGCGGCAGCGACCATCGCATGATCCTGCGTTTCGAGGAAGATTTCCCCGGCGCGAAAGTTTTCAAACTCGAAGAAAATTATCGCAGTACGCAGCAGATCCTCGAAGCCGCCAATGCGCTGGTCGCAAACAATAAGACGCGCGCAAAGAAAAAGCTATTCACCAAGCGCGCCGAGGGCGAGCCGGTTGTGGCATATCGCGCGCCGACCGAGCGCGACGAGGGTCGATTCGTCGTTGAAAAAGTGAAGGAGTTAGTGCGCGATGGGCTCGCCTATCGCGACTTCCTCGTGCTTTACCGCACCAACGCGCAATCGCGAATCTTCGAAGAAGCCTTTATCGCTGAGGGAATTCCCTATCGCGTTGTCGGCGGCGTCGGTTTCTATGCGCGTTCGGAAATTAAAGATGCCGTTGCCTATCTACGCTATCTCGCGAATCCGCGCGATTCAATTGCGTTCAAGCGCATCATCAACGTGCCGCGTCGCGGCATCGGCTCGCAGACCTTAGGTGCGCTCGTTACCGAAGCTGCCAGGGCGAAAGTCGCCGTCGGCGAGGGGCTCTTCGACGCGGCGCTGCTCAAGCGCGCGGTGCCGAAGAAGCTCAAAGAGATGGAGCGCTTTGCCGATCTCATGCGCTCGCTTATCGAAAAACAGCGAACGCTCGGCATCGCCGATCTTTTACTCGCGGTTCTCGAAGATTCCGGGTATGCGCGCGAGTTGCAGAGCGAAGAGACCAATGATGCACGGGCGCGACTCGATAATCTGCGCGAACTCGTGGGAGTCGCGCGCGAATATGAGGAGCGCGAAGAAGAGCCGTCGCTCGATGGTTTCCTCGCAAATATCGCGCTCATCAGCGATCTCGATGCGCTCGATCCGGAGGCTTCGTACGTCACGTTGATGACGCTGCACGGTGCGAAAGGGCTGGAGTTCCCGGTCGTCTTTCTTACCGGTCTTGAAGAAGGGGTCTTTCCGCACACGCGAGCGCTGAGCGATACCGGCGAACTCGAAGAAGAACGGCGCCTCGCCTACGTCGGCGTTACCCGCGCCATGGATCGCCTTTATCTCACCCACGCGCAACGGCGCATGATCTACGGCAACACCTATTCCTATCCGAAATCGCGCTTTCTCGAAGAGATTCCCAATCTCGATGCGATCGATGGTGAAGGCGCGGTTGCGCCGCGTCCGGCGGGGGGACGCTGGCGTGAGGTTGCCATTCACGAGACCGCAGGCGCCGGTCTGGAACTCAATCTTGGGCCCGGCGACAAAGTGCGTCATCCCAAGTGGGGCGAGGGAACGATTCGCGACCTCGTCGGCGCGGGCGGCGACGGCTTGGTCACCATCGATTTTCCGAACGTCGGCGAAAAGATGCTGATGCTCAAGTACGCTCCGCTCGAACGTGTCTGAGGGAAGCGCGCCGCTGCGCGTCGGCATCGCGGGCATTGCCGGGCGGCTCGGGAGGGTCGCCGCCGAAGCCGTTCGCGAAGCGGAGGGACTCGAACTCGCCGGAGGAGTGGTGAGCGAACGGACCGAGCTCGATGAGGCCGGCTACGTTCGCTCGCTCGACGATCTCCTCAAACGCGGTGAGATCGACGTTCTGCTCGACGTTGCAACGCATCCGGGGAGCGAGCGGTGGACGCGCGATGCCGTCGGACGCGGTATTCCGATCGTCAGCGGCAGTAGTGGTTGGGATGAACGCACCCTCGACGAAATCGGGGAGCTCGCCAAGAAAGTTCGCGTTCCGGCGCTCTTCGTTCCGAATTTCGCAATCGGCGCGGTGGTGATGATTCGTGTTGCGGCGGAGATCGCGCGCACTTTTCCGCGGGCCGAGATTATCGAGATGCATCACGATGCGAAGCGCGATGCACCCTCGGGCACGGCGAAGGTGACCGCCAAAAAAATGGAGGCGGCTGGGGCCGAGCACGTCGCCATTCACAGCGTTCGGTTGCCGGGGCTCGTTGCGCATCAAGAGATCGTCTTCGGAAGTCGCGGCGAGATGCTCACCTTGCGCCACGATTCGCTCTCGCGCGAATCGTTCTCCGACGGAATCGTTGCGGCGCTGCGCGGCGTACATCGTTTGTCTCCGGGGCTGCACGTCGGCCTCGACATCGTCCTATGAGCGCGCTGCGCATCGGCGTGGTCGGCGCGACCGGCGCGGTTGGGGAGACGCTTTTGCGCGTTCTCGAAGAGCGTCGGGTGCCGGTGGGGCACCTCGCGGCTTTCGGTTCGCGCGATCGCGCGGCGGCGGTGCGGTATCGCGGCGCAACGCTCGACGTGCATTCGACGAGCGGTGAGGCACTCGCCGATCGTGACGTCGTGTTTTTTGCCGGTGGCGAGTCGCTGGGCGAGCATTTTTTTACCGATCTCGCCGCGCGGGGCATCTATTGCATCGATAACAATCCGACGTTTCGTTTGCACGACGAGATGCCGTTAATCGTTCCGGAGATCAACGCGACGGCGCTCGAAGAACGACATCGGATTCTTCCCGTCGGCAACTGCACTGCGATCCTGCTCTCGCTCGCGCTCGCGCCGATTCGCGATACCGCCGGGCTGCGCGAGGTGGTCGTCTCGACCTATCAGGCCGCAAGCGGTGCCGGGCGCGCTGGGCTCGAGGAACTCGACCGTGGGCAGCGGGCATTAGCGCTCGGCGAGAGCGAAGCGCCGGCGGCGGTCTTTCCTGCGCGGCTCGCGGGAAACGTCGTGCCGCAAGTCGGCAGTTTCGACGGCGACGGCTGGAGCGGTGAGGAGCGAAAGGTGGCCGCCGAGACCAAGAAGATGTTGGGATTACCGCATCTCGAGGTGAGCGCGACCTGCGTGCGCGTGCCGGTTCGCACCGCGCACGCCGAGTCGATTCTCGTGCGCACCGAACGCTCGACGACGCGTGAGGCGTTGCGCGCGGCCTTCGAAAAGGCACCGGGGATCGTCTTTCATGCCGATGAGATCGTGACGCCGCGCGACGTCGAGGGGAGCGATGAGGTCCACGTTGCGCGCTTGCGCGCAGATGGGAACGACGGAACGCGCTTCGCGCTCTGGTGCACCGGCGATCAATTGCGTAAAGGCGCAGCAACGAATGCCGTGCAGATATTAGAGCTGCTCATCGCGCGGGGATATCTGCAGTGAACGCATCGACGCGCATCGCCGTCATGAAGTTCGGCGGCACCTCGGTTGCAACGCCCGAGCAGCGCGAACACATCGCTGCGCGCGTACGCGATGCGATAGCCGATGGCTTTGCACCGGTCTTGGTCGTCTCGGCGATGGGGCGCTCCCCGGAGCCCTACTCGACCGACGTCCTGCTCGCGCTCCTCGGCGGTGAGAGCGCGACACCCGAAAGCGACCTCTTGCTTTCCTGCGGTGAGAATATCGCGGCCGCCGTCGTCGCGAAGTTTCTGCGCGATAGCGGCATCGCAGCGCGCGCCTTTACCGGGCGCGAAGCGGGGCTGCTTACCGACGCGCGCCACGGCAACGCGCGGATCCGCTCCGTCGATCCGGCATCCTTGTCGGCGGCGATCGAAGCCGGGTACGTTCCCGTCGTCACCGGGTTCCAGGGCGCGAGTGCGGATGGTTCGACGACGACGCTGGGGCGCGGCGGCAGCGATCTCACCGCCGTTGCAATCGGCGATGCGCTCGACGCGGAGCGCATCGACATCTATACCGACGTCAGCGGCGCAATGACCGCCGACCCGCGTCGCATCGAACGCGCGCGAACGATCGCTCGCGCATCGCTTGAGGAGATGGCCGAACTTGCAAGCCATGGTGCGAAGGTTATGCACGCCGTTGCGGCCGAGTATGCGCGCGAGCGCGAACGCACCTACGCCATCAAAGGGCTCGTCAGCGATCGCGGAACCTTAGTCGTCGAGAACATGCGCCACGAAGCGCCGGTGACCGGCGTTGCCGTTAGCGAACGGTTGACGTGGGTGCGCGTCATTCGCGGCGATATCGAATCGCCGAAGCGGCGCATGGAGGTCGAACTCGAGATGTTTGCACGCGTCGCGCGCGCCGATATCTCGATCGATCAGGTTGCCATCAACCAATCGGGTGTATCGTTCGTCGTTGCCGGAGATCGTGGGACGGAACTGCGATCGCTCCTCGGCGATCTCAACCTCGCCGTTCGCGTCCGCGAAGGCTGTGCCAAACTCTCGATCGTCGGTGCGGGAATGCGCGAGTTACCGGGTGTCGTGCTGCGCGTCGTCGAGGCGCTCAGTGCCGAGAATGTTGAAGTCATCCATCTCACCGACAGCAACGTGACGATCTCCGTTCTCGTTCCTGAAATCGATGCCGCTCGTGCCGAGCGCGCGGTCTTCGATGCATTTGACCTTGCCGAACAGAAAGTGATGAACGGTGACCTTCGGTAGCATTTTGACGGCGATGATCACTCCGTTCGATACGAATGGTGCGGTCGACTATCGCGAAGCGAAACGGTTGGCGCGTTGGCTTGTCGACCGGGGGAACGACGGTTTGGTCATCGCCGGATCGACCGGCGAGGGCATGGCGCTCGATGAGAAAGAACGCATCGAACTCGTTGCCGCAGTGAAAGAAGCCGTCGGTAGCGATGCGTGCGTCATCGCCAATGCCGGAACGAACGAGACGCGCGGTTCGGCGATCGCCGCGCGCGCGATGCAAGCGGCGGGTGCCGATGCGTTGCTCGCGGTGGTACCGTACTATAACAAACCGACGCAAAGCGGATTGCTCGCGCATTTCGGGGCGATTGCCGCGGCGACCGATCTGCCGATCGCCATCTATAATATCCCCGGGCGCACGGCGACCAACATGCTGCCTGCAACGCTGGTCGAACTCGCGCGGCGGCATGCAAATATCCGTGGCGTGAAAGAATCGAGCGGCGATCTCAAACAGTTCGCAACAATTTTGCGCGATCGCCCGCAAGGCTTTCAGTTTCTCGTCGGCGACGATCATCTCTATTTGCCGGGTCTTGCGCTCGGTGCCGATGGGATCGTCGGTGTCGCGACGCATCTCTGTTCGCGTGAGTTCGTCGCCATGCGCGATGCCTTTGCAAGCGGAAAGACACAAGAAGCGGCGCGCATTCACGGATCGCTCCTCGAACTCTTCGAACTACTCTTCGCCGTGAGCAACCCGATACCGATAAAGTGGGCGATGGGAGAGCTTGGATTCGCGGTCGGCCGCTGCCGGTTACCGCTCGACGGCATGCCCGACGATCTCGCGCGGCGGTTGCGACCCTTACTCGCCGCCTACGCGGCGTGAGCGAGGCCCCAACCTCGGTCGAAGTACTCGGCTGTCGCCTCGACTGCGTCGATATCGACGAAGCGACGGCGCGCATTCTCGCATTTGCGCGCGGGAACAAACCCGCGCAGGTCGTGACGCTCGGCACGGAGATGGTCGTCGCAGCGCGGCGCGATGCGCGCTTTCGTGCAACGCTCGCTGCAAGTGCGCTCAACGTCTGCGACACGGTCGGCGTTCTCGCTGCCGCGCGACGGCGCGGCGCGCGGATTGCCGAGCGCGTGACCGGCGTCGAATTGCTCGAGCGGCTCTGCGTCGCCGCCGCACGCGAGGGTTTACCGATCTATCTGCTCGGTGGGGCTCCCGGCGTTGCGATCGAGGCCGCGCGCGCGCTCGCCGAACGCTATCCGGGGCTCCGCGTTGCCGGCGCCGGCGACGGCTATTTTCCGCCCGAGCGAGCGAACGCGGTCGCTGAAGAGATCGCGCGAAGTGGGGCACGGATGCTCTTCGTCGGCCTGGGCTCGCCGCGCCAGGAGTTCTGGATCGCCGATCACCTTGCACAGAGTGGTGCGGGGGCGGGAATCGGCGTCGGGGGCGCCTTCGATGCCGTCATCGGCAAGGTTCCGCGCGCTCCGGAGAGCTGGCGACGGCTCAACCTCGAATGGCTCTACCGCTTGCTTCGAGAACCACATCGCTGGCGGCGGCAGCTTGCGCTGCCGCGTTTCGTCGCGCTGATGCTTTTCGACGAACTGCGTACATCTTTAGGAGGACGGCAACACCGATGAAGGCGATGATTCTTGCAGGCGGGCTCTCGACGCGCCTCTATCCACTGACCAAACAGGTGCCCAAGCCGTTGGTCCCCGTTGCCGGTGAGCCGAATGCGGTTCACGTTATTCGCTATCTCAAAAATTACGGCTTCGACGAGATCGCCATCAACATTTTTTATCTTCCCGATGCGATCCGCGAAGCGCTCGGTGACGGCTCGCGATTCGGCGTGCGCTTGGAGTACTTGCACGAACGCGAGTTGATGGGAAGCGCCGGCGCGCTCAAACAGATGGAAGCATATTTCGCCGATAGCGAGCACTTCGTCGTTGTCGGCTGCGACGATCTCACCGATCTCCCGCTCGACGCGTTGCTCGCGCAACACCGCGCGAACGATGCCGTGGCGACCATCGGATTGGTGCCGCGCGAACGGGTCGATCAATATGGCGTCGTCGTTCTCGACGAACGCGAGCGGATCGTCGGTTTTCAAGAAAAACCCAGCGTCGGAACCGAGCGCAGCCGCTTGGTGAATACCGGAATCTACGCATTCTCGCGCGCGATCTTCAACCAGATTCCCGCCGCAACGTTCTACGATTTCGGCAAGCAAGTCTTTCCTGCGCTCGAGAGCGCACGGGCGCCGTTCTTTGGTTTCCGCGCCCCCGATGCATATTGGACCGATATCGGCACGCCCGAAGAGTATCGGCGCGCGACCTACGATGTACTCGAAGGGCGTTTCGTTCCCATCGGCGCGCGCCCGGTCGGTGTCTCCGATGAGGCGATCGTTGCCGCGGGGGCACGCGTTGAAGGCAAGGTCTGGATCGGCGCGGGAGCGCGGATCGAAGGCGGCGCGCATGTCGTCGGCCCCACGGTCGTCGGCGTCGGTGCGAGCGTCGGTCGCGATGCAGTCGTGGAGCGCAGCGTCCTGTGGGATCGCGCCGCGATCGGTGCCGGTTCCCGGCTGCGCGATGCGCTCGTCGGGCTCGATTATCGCGTTGCGGCCGGAAGCGAACTGATCGCCTGTTCGGTCGCGAACGAATGACGCACTCGCGCTTGTCGTCTGCGAGAGCGCGCGTGAAGGAGCGATATGCTCGATCGCGCACTCGACCTGCTCTTTCCTCCGCGGTGCATTTGCTGTAATGCCTCCGGAAGCGCACTCTGCCTGCGCTGCGCTCCCGCAACGGCGCCGCTGCGGCGACTGGTTTTCGGAATCGAGGTTCGCGCGCTCGCGCCCTACGACGGACTCTGGAGACGCGCGGTGATCGCGTTAAAGGAGGGGCGTCGCGATATCGCCGCAGCGCTCGGCGAACGCTTGGGCGCGGCGTTGCAGGCGGAGGATCGTCACCTCGTCGGCATCCCGACGAGCGCGGTGCGTCGCACCCGCCGCGGTTTCGACGGCGGCGAACTGCTCGCGCAACTTGCAGCATCGGTCGATGGAAGAACGGCGAGTCGTTCGCTGATTTTTGCCGCACGCGATCGTCAGCGCGGCCGGTCGCGCGCCGAACGCCTCGTCGCTCGCGGCCGCTTTCGCATCGCTTCTGAAACGATCGCCGGTACCTCGATAACGCTCGTCGACGATGTTTGCACCACCGGTTCGACGCTTGCCGACGCTGCCCGTACCCTGCGCGAACACGGTGCAATCGTCGAGCGCGCGCTCGTCGTTGCCCTCACCGATTGCGGGCGAAAGCGCGGCGCGCGATGAATATTACCGAAGGCGTCGGATGGATCGCGACCGCGCTTGTTGTTCTTACCGGTGTTCCCCAGTCGTTGCTAATGTTACGATCTCGAAAAATAGACGGCATATCCCTCCATACGTTTGCTATTTACACTCCCAGCGGCGTAGCTTGGGTGGCCTACGGCCTGCTCAAGGCCGGACGAGCCGCGGAGACCGGCACGCCCACCGACTAGGGTTCGCGTGTGCGTATCGCGAGGTTCTCCGGTCCTGACGGTGTCGTCTCCTTCGGCGTGGTGGAGGGGGTGGGCCCCGACGG
>DAIBFU010000057.1:0-11056 GCA_027422105.1 Vulcanimicrobiota bacterium
GATCGCCGACGTTACCCGAGGGGCTTCGAACGCTCGACGTTTCGCCCGAACGTGAGTTGGAACCTGGGATGACGGTGCGCGCGGCCTTCACTTTTACCAACCACGGCGGCGCCCCGGCGACGGGGGTGCGCGTACGCCTGAATCTTCCCGAGGGGCTCTTCTATCTCGTCGGCTCGGGGCTGCTCGACGGCGCGCTCCTCGACGACGAGCAGGGGAACTCGCCGCTGCTCGCTCACGCGGGCGCGCCGATCGGCGATGTCGCTCCGGGGCAGCGGCGCCGAATCGAGCTCTGTTACAGCGTTGCGGGAGCGATCGAAAACGGCAGCACCGTCGAGATTCAGGCAGCGGTCGCCAGCCTCGAGCTCGAGCCGGTCGGTTCGAACGTCGTTCGCCTGATCGCGCGCAGCAAGCCCAACCTGCGTAATGCGGGAACGATCGCCAGCATCGAAGCGCAAGGTGCCGCGGTTCCCGGCGGCGAGGCGCTCGTGACGGTGCGCGTTCACAATGCCGGTGCCTCGAGTGCACACGATGTCGTCGTTCTCGCGCCGATTCCCGAGCACACGCAGTACGTGCCGGGATCGGTTCGCGTGGATGGGCGCGAGCTTGAGGGCGAACGAGGTCTCTCCTTCGACCGTCTCTACGCGCCGGTCGTTGCCCGGTCGCTCGCCTCCGGTGCAACCGCGATCCTCCAATATCGCATTCGCGTCGAGGCTCCGCTTCCCGACGGCACGACGATTCGTTTTCAGACGTGCGTTGCATCGCAGGAGAGCCCGGTCTTCGAACTCCCGGAGAGCGCGCTCACGCTCGCTGCGGCACCCGATTTCTCCGGCGAGCGCAACGCGTTGCGCGTCGAGCCGCTCTCGGCGGAGATTCTTCCCGGGCGACGCATGCATGCGGTGATTTCGTTGCAGAACGACGGCAGCGCACGCGCCGAGCGCGTCGAGCTCGCTCTCACCGCCGATCCTGGGCTCTCGGTCGTCCGCAGCAGCATGCATCTCGACGGCGTTCCGGTACGCGAGCGAAAGCGCGAGCATCTGCGCATCGATATCGGCCCGCTCGACGCCGGCGAGTCGGCGGAGTTTTCCGCCGATTTCGTACTCGCATCGCCGCAACCGAACGGGCGGGAGCTCAACCTCGGTGCGCGCATTTCGTGGTCGCCCTCCGCCGAAATCGGCGAACGCTTCTTCGAACGGCGATTCACGATCGTATCGCGCCCGCATTTTGTTCCCCGTCGCAATCGTCTCAAGCGCGTCGGCGCCGGATCCCTTCACCCCGGCGAACGAATCGAAGCGGAACTCTCGGTCGCCAACACCGGGTCGGCGGACGCCCACGAAGCAACGCTGATGTTTGCCTGCAATCCCGAATTGGAAGCGCTCGAAATTTTCGAAGGCGATGCGCCGCTCGCGTACGTCGACGGCCGTGTCGAACTCGGCACGATCGAAGCTTTTGCCGAGCGTCGCTTTCGCCTGCACGCGCTCGTCCGTAGCCCGCTGCCCGATCGCACGAATCTTTCGCTGCGGGCCGCTCTCGTTACGCAAGAACTCGGAGAGCAGGCGCTCGGTGAGATTCGCTGGATCGTCGATTCGCACGCATTGTTTACTCCTGATCGCTCGCGCCTCGACCGTCGCGAGCGAGAACCGCTTCGTCCGAATCGTGTGACGACGGTGACGATCGCGCTTGAAAACGTCGGTAGCGACAGCGCGCGAAACGTTCGCGTTCGTCTCTTTCTTGCGCCGGAGGCACGAATCGAAAGCGTCGAGGGTGCAAAGCGGGCGAATTCCGCGCTCGATGTCGGCGATATCGCCGCAGGCGCGAGCGCCGAAGTCTTCGTCGGAATTCGCCTGCTGCGCAATCTCGCGCGTGAATTCCCGCTCGCGTTGGAAGCGGTGGTGACCGCCGACGAAATGGTTCCCGTGCAACTCGAACGTTTCGTCATCGAAACGACCGCCGAACCGGATTTCACGGGCGCGCTGTTACGCAGCACGCCGAACGATAGCATCGGGGCCGGCGAGAGCATCGATTGGACGCTTCGCTTGCGCAACGTCGGCGACGGCGTCGCACGGCGCGTCGAAGTCGCGATCGAGCAGCCGCCGACGCTCATTTACGTGCCGAATTCAACGGCCGTCAACGGCGTGCCGGTGCGCGATATCGGCGCGAGGCCGCCTTTTGCCGCCGAACGCGGCATCGTCTTCACCGCCGTCGAACCCGGAGTGGAAGCGGTCATTTCGTGGCGTGATATCGCGCACAATCAGCTGCAACTCGGCGAGCGTATCTTCCGCCGGGCGCATGTTTCGTATGACGGCGAACGCAGCAATGAAGCGATCTCCGAAGAGTTGCTCGTTCGCTCGGCGCCGCTACTTGCCGGTTCGATCGCCGGGTTGCCCTTCGGGCTCGACGGCGTCGTTGGAAGCCCGATCGCCGAGCAACGTGCGGTGGAGGAGCGAGCGCATGCGGAGATTCCGGAGACTCCGGAGATTCCGGCACCGCAACCGATCGTAACGAATGCAGAAGCGAACGGCGTTGCTTCGTCGGCGAGGTCGCAGATCGGGACGCTGCTCTCGCTGAGCCCCGAACGGCTCTTGCAGATCGAACGACAGCTCGGCGAGATTCGTCCGGGTCGCATCGTCGGCCACCTCTTCGCACTACGAGCGTTGCTTCCCGATGCAATCGGGTCGGCGCCGCTTCCGACGCTCGATCGGCTGCGCGAAATGTTGCGCGATGCCTTCGACCGGCTCTTTATCAAACTGCGGATCGCCCATTACGCGATGGTGGAACGTGAACTCGAGACACCTGCGCTGCGGCAGGCGATCGAAGCTGCGCTCGCCGACGCCGCGATCGCGCACGGCGAACCATCGTTACCGGCGGAAAACATTGCGTCGCTGCGCGGGCACGTGAACGCGTCGACGTTGCGCGCGCTCTTGGAGCGCTTGCCTGAATCGCCGGCGGCGAGTGCGCTGCCGTGGTTTGCGCTCGCGCATCTGCTTCCCGACGACCGCGCGCCGCTCGCGCAATACCGCAGTGCGCTCTGTGCGACGCTCGGCGACCTCGTCACACTCGCGCCCGCTGATTTTCTCGACCGCTTGACGCGAAGCTCCGATGAAGCGCTCGACCGCGCACTTGCAGCGTTGCGCGAAAGCCTTGCGAGCGCGCAGCCGCGATGAATGTAGCGCTTGTGGTCGTCACGCTCTTTATCATCGGCGCGATCGCGATCGTGCTCGCACGGTTTTTGCCGAGACATGAATCGGTCGAACGCGCGGAGCGCACGGCTTCGCCCTCCGAGCTCTCGCCGATCTCGCAAAGCGTCGTCGAACCGATTTGGGGAGAACGTGAAGAAGCGGAGTTCTCGCAGCTGCCCGAAGCGGCGCGCTGCGATCTCTTGTTTTCAATCGAAGAGCGTCACGACGATCGAAGCGCAGCGCTGCTGGCGTACGCATTGACCGATCCTAGCGAAGTGGTTGCGACCGCGGCAGCACACGCGTTGGTCGCCCGTGGCGATCGCAAAGCCGTCGAAGAGTATCTCGCGATCTGCGAGGACGAGCGGAAGCGCTCGATGGCGCGAACGCTGCGAGCGCTCTTTCCCGACCTCGTGATTGCCGAGCCGTCGGAACCGAGCGCGGCAACGATTCCCGAACCCGCGCGCGGAGCGAGCATTGCGGCGCGTCCGCGCGGAGCGAAGGCAACGCTCGTGCTCGATCTCGCGCATCTCCGCCTTCAAGACGAGTTGCGCACGATCGAACGAGCTGATAGCGGCGGCATGCTGCGTCACCTGATCGCCGTGCGGCGGTTGTTGCCGGAGCGAGCGGTCGGGGCGACACCGGCGCTCGATGCGGCGCTCCGCGATGCGCGCGAAGCGATGAACGCGCCGATTGCGCGGCTGGTGATGACGCTCAATCGCCCGCGCCCGGTTGTCTCCGGAAAAGATATCGAGGACGGCGCCGGGCGGTTGGCGTTACGTTCGTTGCTCGATGCACTGCTTGCAACACCGGGCGAAGCACAGATGCCGGTCGCGACCGGAGCGATGCGCCTCCTTGCCGGCACCGTCGATCTCGACGAACTCGATCGGGCGCGCGCGCGGCTCGAAAACGAAGCGATCGGTTCGGCGCTTCCTTGGGTGATCAACGTGCAGTTGCTTCCGACCGTACTGCTCTTCCGCGGCGAAGAGCTCGATATTCTTTCACAATACCGCGCACGTGCTGCGGAGAGCCTCGCGGTACTCTGCGAACTTCCCGTCGCGGAATTTCATCGCGTCATCGCGACACATAGCGATCGCGTACTCGATACGCTGCTCGACGGCGCGCTCGCAGCGCTGACGAAACTCGATGCGCAGGTGTGAGAACTAGAGCTTCAAGCGAAAATAGCGGATCATAATTTTTCGCGCGATCGGTGCGGCGACGTTCGCACCGTAGCCGCCGCTGCGATCGACGTAAACCGCGATGACCAGCTTGGGATGTTTCAGCGGCGCCCAACAGACGAACCACGTCGTGTTCGGTCCGTTCCCGCCGTCGGTCTCAACGGTGCCCGTCTTTCCGGCAAAGGGGAAGCCCGGAATCGCGAGGCCATAGGCGGTGCCGACGGCAGAGGTCACTTGCGCCATGCCCGCACGAACCGCAGCGAGAGATTTTTGCGTCACCGGAACGTGACGAATGATCGCCGGGGGAAAGACCTTCAGCGTTTTGCCGTCGGGGGTGAGAATGCGCGTGACGATATGCGGCCGATAGAGCGTGCCGCCGTTGACGACCGCCGAAGCAATGTTGGCGATCTGTAACGGCGTCGCTTGCATCGCGCCCTGCCCGATACCGAGAAAACACGCGTCGCTCGGCTCCTGCGGCACGCCGTAATTCTTCATCATCCACGCGTTGGTCGGCCAGTTCCCCTTATTCTCACCGGGAAGATCGATGCCGGTACGCGCATCGAGGCCGTAGAGCAGCGCGAACTTTCGCAGACGTTTGAGGCCGAGCCCCATCGAGAGGCGATAGAAATAGCCGTCCGATGAAGCCGCAAGCGCCGGAACGAAGGTCGTGAACCCGAGCCCGCCGGAAACGATATCGCGCGCGATGTAGCCGTCGCAGTTCCAGGCGCCGTTATCGTAGACGACTTGATTGCGGCGAATAACGCCGACGGTAATCGCCGCCGAACCGGTCACCATTTTAAAGGTCGATCCGGTCGGCGTTGCCGCGGCGATCGCGCGATTGAAGAGCGGTTGCGCGGGATCGGTGAGATAGAACGAAATCTTTCGCGAACGTTCGAGCGCGAAATCGTTGGGGTTGTAATCGGGATAGCTCGACATCGCGAGAATGCGGCCGGTCCACGGGTCCTCGACAACGACCGCTCCGGAGACCGCTTCGCCGCGTTGCACGCGTTGAACGCCGTGGGCGAGCGCGCTTTCGACGATGCGTTCAAGCCGCAGACTCACCGAGAGCTGCAGTGTGTCGCCGGGTACCGGCGCCTTGTCTGGCAGACGATCGGCGGCGACGACATTTCCGGCGGCGTCGACGACCACGCGCTGCCCACCGGGACGGCCGCGAAGATAGCGGTCATATTGGTATTCCAGCCCATCTTTGCCGACGATGGCATTCGGCGAATACCCATACGGACGCAAACGTTTGTACTCCGAAGCGGTGATGTAGCCGACGTATCCCAGCATCAGCGAGCCGACTTTGTTATACGGGTAGTCGCGTATCGCTTGAACCTCGATATCGACGCCGGGGAGATCCGCGAGAAGCTCCGAGAGGCGCGCGACATCGGCAACGGAGAGATTGCGCGCGAGCACGACCGGTCCGTACGGTTCGTAGGTCTGCACCTCCGCGAAGTTTCGGTAATTGATGCCGTTGTGGTGGTAGAGGCGATCCTCGAGTTTCGCCGGCGATAGGTGAATGGTCGTCGCAACGCTCTGCAACTCGCGATGCAGATGCTTCACCAGCGATGGAACCAGCGCGACGACAAAAGACGGCCGACTGCGCACCATGACTTTGCCGTGGCGGTCGACGATGAGGCCGCGCGGCGCCGCAACCCGAATCAAACGGATTTGATTGGCCTCCGCCTCCGCGCGGTATTGCGCCCCGTGGACGAGTTGTACGTCGATGAGTCGCCCCAAAAGAATCGCAAATATCAGCACGGCAAAGGCCGCGAATGCGGCGATTCGAACCGCCGGACGCTCGAAGCGCCGGCGAAGCCGAATGCCCGTGTCTTTCATAAGTTATCGCGATGGCGAGCGCGGTACCACCAAGCAAAGACGCCGAGGAAGAACGCATCGAGGATCGATTGTCGGATCGCATCGTGGAAGTGGAGGCTGCTCCACGCAAACGGAGAGCCGACGATCTGCATCGTCGCCCAGAATACGGCGTTGCGAACGAAGGTACCGACGAACGCAAATGCCGCGTAGAGCAACGGTGAATCGCTGAAGAATCGTTGCGCGAGCAACGCGGTCAGAACGGCAGCGGCGAGCGTTGCGAGCATCCACGAGCCGCCGGTCGTACCGGAGAGCAGATCTTCGCAGAGCCCGGCGACGAGGCCGAGCAGCGCTGCGCGCTGCGGCCCCAAACGCACGGAAAACCAAATTACGACGAGCAGCACCGCGCTCGGCGGAATATCCGCCCAGGCGAGATGCGGCAGCAGCGTCCCTTGCGCGAGCAGCGCGAGCCCCAAGGCGATCACGACGTGCCACCACACGGGGTATCGGTAGGGAGTCTCGGGCTCCCTAACGTGCAACGACGAGGAGTCGATCCAAGGCATTCAAGCGTACCGATGGCTGCAAAATTGCGGTCTGATAAAGGCTGGAATCATTCCGATCGATCTTTACGATGCGACCGATAGGAATGCCGGCGCGGAACGTGCGCCCGTTTCCGGTGACGACGACATCACCGACGTGGAGCGGAGCGTCGAGCGTGACGTAATCGAGGCGAATGCTGCGCAGATTCCCGCGCGCGATTCCCCACCACCGACCGTTGCGAACGATCGCCGGAATACGGCTCGAAAAATCGGTCGCCAGAACGACCGTCGATTCCAGCGGCGTTACCTGGGTAACGTGGCCGACGACGCCGCCGGGTGCGAGTACGCCGTCGTCGCGACGAACGCCGGCGAGCGAGCCGCGATCGATGGTGATGCTTCGCGTCGCGCCCTCCGGAGGAAAACCGATGACGCGTGCCGCGATGCCGCGCGCGTGGTGTTTGCGCAAGCGGTTGATGCCGGCGATCCCCAGTGCGTCGGCGAGTTCTTGGTGAAGCCGCGCGTTCCGTTCGAGCAACGCTTGGTTCGCGGCGACGAGCGCGGCATTCCGTACGCGCAACGACGGGAATGAGAGAACGGCGCTCGTTCCACCGCCGATCGTGCCGCCGACCGATGTAACGACGTTCTCCGCTCCGGCGATGAGGTAGGACGCGGCGACGGCGATGGGGCTCGGTTCGCCGCTCCGCTGCGCGCGCACCTGAACGATGGCGAGCAGCGCGGCGGCGATGACGATCGCGAGAAGAACGAGGAGTTTGCGTTCGTCAGAGCGCATCGACCGCATTCCTCGATTCGGTGCGATACCCACGAGCGCGTAGCGTACGGACGACATGGCCGAGCGGCAGCCCCATGACGGTATAGAAATCACCCTCGATTCCGTCGACCAGCGCGGCGGCTCGCCCTTGAATGCCGTATCCACCGGCTTTATCGAACGGTTCGCCGCTCGCGACGTAATCGGCGATCTCGTCGGAGGTGAGTTCGTGGAAGCGCACGCGCGTCGTTTCGCAGAATTCGACGGAGGGCTCTCCGTCGGGAAAAGCGATCGCCACCGCCGTGTGAACGAGATGTTCGCGACCGGAGAGCGATGCGAGCATACTCCGGGCCTCGTCGGCATCGCGCGGTTTATTGAGTGCGGCTCCATCGCGGTCGACGACGGTGTCGGCAGCGAGCGTCGGGTATGCGAACGCCGTGCCGAGCCGCGCCGTGACGGCGCGCAGTTTCTCGCGGGCGTGGCGTTGTGCAAGTTCGCGTGGGGTGAGTGCGGGGTTCTCCGGCTCGTCGTAGTCGCTCGGGATCACCTCGACGAATAAACCGAGCGACTGCAGTAACTCCAGGCGGCGCGGCGAGGCGCTGGCAAGACAGATGCGCTTCAGCGTTCGCATTCGGGCTGTCCGTACAGGCGATGGGTGCGAATGTACTGCCAAACGGCCTCCGGAACGAGATAACGAACGCTACGCCCCTGCGCGAGCAGTGTGCGAATCAAGGTCGCCGATTCGGGGAGTGCGGGAAGATTGAGCGTACCGACACGTTGGCGGAGTTTTGTGGGAATCGCGGCAATCACGCGCGCGAGCGCATCGTCGGGAACGCCGGCGCGCGGCGCGATGACGAAGCGTTCGAGGGCGCCGAGCACTTCGTCGAGCCGCACCCAGTTGGAGTTAACGAGCGAATCGGCGCCGATGAGAAAGGTAAACGAAGCCTCGGGATAGCGCGCGCGCAACCGTGGAAGGAGATCGGCGGTGTAACCGGTCGCTTCGGGAAGCAGATCGCTATCGTCGAGGGCAAAGCCGCGGTTGGTTGCGATCGAGCCTAAGATCATCGCGCAACGATGTCGGGCATCGGCGATTGCATCGGCGCGATAATGTTGTTGCCCGGTGGGGAGAAAGAGAACGCGGTCGAGGCCCTCGCTCAATCGAGCCGATTCCGCGACGAAGAGATGCGCGTTATGGATGGGGTCGAAGGTTCCGCCGAAGATGCCGAGTTTCATGAATAGGTGAATTCGTAGGTCCCGATCCGCACGCTGTCGCCTTCGCGAACGCCGCGTGCCTGTAATTCTTTTTCTACACCCATCTTCACCAACGCGCGTTCGAATCGGGCGAGCGCTTCATCGGAATCAAAATTCGTGCGCTCGGCGAGTTGCTCGACGCGTTCGCCCGTTACCACGAAGGTCCCGTCGTCATCGCGCGAGATGGTAAAGGTTTCGCGCGTCGGCAGCGCGATCTGCGCGGGAGTGAGATCGATCTCGGCAGGTGGAGGAGCGAGCGCGAGCGCGCGCCACATCGCGGCGAGCAACTCGGGGACGCCCTGGTGCGTCGCGGCGCTGATGCCCATCGTTTGGGCATCACCGTCGTGTAAGGCGGCGAAGCGTTCGCGAGCATCGGGAAGATCGAGTTTGCTGACGACGACGATCGTCGGCTTCTCCGGCAATGCGGGGTTCCAGGCACGGAGTTCGGCTTCGATCGTCGCGCGATCGCTCGCCATCTCGTCGAGCGATTTTGCGCCGTCGAGCAGATGCACGAGGATGCGCGTACGTTCGACGTGACGCAAGAATCGGTCGCCGAGTCCGGCGCCTTCGTGCGCACCCTCGATGAGGCCGGGGACGTCGACGGCGACGAACGAACGCTCGTCGTCGAGGCGTACAACGCCGAGTTGCGGCTCGATGGTGGTGAACGGATAATCGGCGATCTTCGGGCGCGCCGCGGTGATGACCGAGAGCAATGTCGATTTTCCGGCGTTCGGTACGCCGACGATGCCGACATCGGCGAGCAGTTTGAGTTCGAGGCGGAGGCTGCACTCTTCGCCGGCTTCACCGCGAATCGCGTAATCGGGCGCCTGTCGCGCCGCAGTCGCGAAGTGCTGATTCCCCAGCCCGCCTTTGCCCCCGCGCGCGACGAGCACACGTTGGCCGGGGTGGGCGAGATCGGCGAGCAACGCTTCGCTCTGCATCTCGGTGCTTTTGTAGACGAGCGTACCGACGGGCACGGGAATTACCAGGTCTTCACCCGCGCGCCCCGATTTATTCGAGGTGCCTCCGGGTTTGCCCGATTCGGCGGCAAACTTGCGCTTGAAGCGAAATTCGACCAGCGTATTGAGTTCGGGGTCGGCGAGCAGATAGAGGCTGCCGCCATGGCCGCCGTCACCGCCGGCGGGGCCGCCCTTCGGAACGTATTTCTCGCGGCGCCATGCAACAATGCCGTCCCCACCGCGGCCGGCGGAGATTTCAATTGTTGCTTCATCGATAAATTGCACTTGAGGTCGGTCTATTCCGCAGCCGAATGAGGGAGCCTTGAAAGAGCGACGGGGCGCCGCATGCGGCACCCCGTCGAAGAAACGAGCGTTCTCGCTCCGCCTTTACGCGGAGAGCGGTTTGATATCGACGTGCTGCTTGTTCCGGCGCGTCGCGAACTGCACCGTGCCCTCGGTCAGCGCGAAGAGCGTGTGATCGCGGCCGATGCCGACGTTCTCACCCGGGTAGAACTTCGTGCCGCGCTGGCGGACGATGATATTGCCCGCGAGGACGTGCTGGCCACCGAACCGCTTGACGCCGAGGCGCTGCGAGTTGGAGTCCCGGCCGTTGCGGGTAGAGCCGGCGCCCTTCTTGGACGCGAAAAGCTGCAGATCGAATACGAACATAGCCGGAAGAGTATACCGCAAGCGGGCTCCCGGGTCAAATGGCTCCGCCGGGGGTACGAGCAAAACAGAGATGTCCGGTTCGGGGCCAAGAGGCGGCCCTTTGCGAAGCTGGCTCGGTTCCGTGGACGCTTGCCGCTGAGCGGCGAAGGAGTCCCCTGTGGCCCAAAATTCCTCATACCCGCTGGAGTTCCGGCGGAAGATCGTTGACCAGGTTCGGTCGGGTCGGCGCGCTCTTGCGGTCGCTTAGGAATTCCAACGTTCGCGCCGGAGCATCTGGAATTCGTGCAGGCAGGATGACCTTGATAGCGGCCGCTAATCCGATGGCTTGACCTCTACGGAGCACGAGGAAGTTTCCCGGCTCCGAATTCAAATCAGTCAAGTCCCAAATCTGCTGTAAATTCGATTCAGAGATCGTGAGCGCTTAAGAGTCGTTCTGCGCGATCGCGATGGAGGGCGTGTGGTGTGCTGCGCGCCACTCGTGGTACTCGTCCATCGCAAGATACACGCGGCTCTGCCACTCCTCAGACGTCTCGGCGAGCAACGCCCCGATCATTCGCAAGGCGGACGCGTCGCTGGGGAAGACGCGGATCACTCGTTCGCGCCGTCGGATCTCTTCGTTGAGCCGTTCGAGCATGTTGTTCGAGCGCAGGCGCTTGCGATATTTCTCCGGCAGGTCCATCACGGCCATGGCATCGTCGAAGCC
>DAIBFU010000058.1:0-11041 GCA_027422105.1 Vulcanimicrobiota bacterium
ACACGATTTCTCGTCAGCGAAGAGGGAGAAGTCAAACAGGCATAACGCCCCTCGATACGGCGCGGAGCCTGCCCTGAGCGAGCGACGCGAGTCGAAGGGGCGCTACTCGGGATGACTCGGGCTACTCTCCCCCGCGATAGATCCGTACGCGGCGATTCGGCTCCAAACCGGTCGAGCGTGAGTGGAGACGGTGTTTTTCCGCCATCTGGTGCTGCATCCGCCGAACATACGAGGTCTGCGGCGAGAGTTCGATCGCCTGACTCGTCAGCATCACCTGATAGATCGCCTCCTCGGCCTCGCGCATGGCGATCTCTTCATGGTCGATCGAGCCCAAGTGAAAGACATCGCGCAGCGCCAATTGAATTTGCGTCGTCGTGTTGGTCTTGATCGCATAGATCGGCACGTTCTCCGCGGCGATCTGTTTGAGCTTCGGCTGTCCTTTGCGCTCCAAGGATTTCAGTGCGAAGACGACATCGGCGTCATCCCACGTTCTGGCAATCGATGCGCCGACTCGAAGGTTATGAATCGCGCGTTCGATCTTACTGCGAGAGACGCCGTACGGGAAAATCGAGAGCGGGCGCTGCCCCTCTTCGCGTTCGAAGGCAACGCCCTCGATGCTTTCCACGACCTGAGGCATCGACTCGGGCTCGGCTTCTTGGAGAATCGCGACTTCGCCCGAGGCACTTCGCTGGCGAATCTCGGGCTGCGGCTGGTATCCACGCAGCGTTGCATCGACGACATCGGCGACGCTCTTGTGGATCGCCAAGCGATCGCGATCGTGAATTTCGACGAGCATATCGAAGGTCGGCGGTTGTTTGCGCTCGAGTACCGTCTTTCGCGTCCCGCGGCGACGCGCTTCTTCGTCGGAGAGCGTTACGGCACTAATTCCGCCGAGCAGATCGGAGAGCGTCGGGTTCATTAGCAGATTCTCGAGCGTCTGTCCGTGCGCTGTGGCGATCAGCGTGACGCCGCGTTCGGCGATCGTGCGCGCGGCGGCCGCTTCAGCCTCCGTGCCGATCTCGTCGATCACGACGACCTCGGGCATGTGATTTTCGACGGCTTCGATCATGACGGCATGCTGGAGCGCCGGATCGGGAACTTGCATGCGGCGCGCCGTTCCGATACCCGGGTGAGGAATATCGCTGTCACCGGCGATCTCGTTCGAGCTATCGACGATCACCACGCGCTTGCGGTCGGAGGCGAGCACGCGCGCGCATTCGCGCAACATCGTGGTCTTTCCGACGCCGGGGCGCCCGAGCAAGCAGATCGACTTGCCGCTGCGTAGCACGTCGAGGATGATATCGATCGTTCCATAGACCGCTCGCCCGATGCGGCACGTGAGCCCGACGATTTTTCCCGTTCGGTTGCGAATCGCACTGATACGGTGCAGCGTCTGCTCGATGCCGGCACGGTTATCCGCGCCGAACCCGGAGATCCGCGAACAGACGTGCGCGATATCCTCGGGCGAGACCGGCGTCTCGGATAGATAAACAAAGTCGTCCTCGAAGCGCGCCTCGGGGGCGCGGCCTAGATCGAGAACGACTTCGATGATCGTTTCCAGGTGGGGAAGTCGCACGAGCGACTGACGGATGGGAAGCGGGAAGATGTCGAGGAGTTGGGTCAGTTCCCAGTTTGGGGAAACGGATTCGGCTTTCAGCGCCAATTGGCGAGCCCTCACTTCCTCCAGAAGACGTTTTTTACCGGTTATCCACAGCTCATCCTCACCCCTGCCGCCCGACGGCTTTCGCCTCCCGCAGCATGACGGTCCACGCGAACATGCCCTCGGCGAGGGCAAATTGCAGCCAGACCGAGCCGAATATCTGCAAAAAATCACCGATCGGGACGAGGCTCTTGTTGAGTGAGGCGAGGAGGGCCCTAATGCCGACAGAGACCACGAACATGCCGATGCCAACGAAGATGTAGAGGAGATAGAAGCCGAGCGTCTCCCAAAAATATCCGCCGGTCAACTTCCACGACGCTCCGATCGGATTCGAGCGCTCTCCCAACACGAAGGAATATTCAAGCAGAGCGATCTTGGTGCCTAACCACATCAACATCGGAATCATCACCGCGAACGTCAGCAACGCCAGCATCGTTGCCGACTGCGAACTTACCGTCGGTGCCGCGGCGCTTCCAATGTGTGGAATCATCGTGAGCACGACCGGAATAAGAATGAGCGTCGATGCTATTGTAATCACGATCGAGAGCCCTATACCTGCGAGGAACCACCACGCGATGAGCGCGCCGGTGTTCCCGAGCCTCCAGCGAAACTCAGGAGTCCGCGCACGCGCCGCCTCACCCAGGGCCATCAATCTGATTGCGATTGAAATGGCAATCGCGACGAGCAACAGGGGGGCAAATTGTGCGTAGAGATGGCCGAGTTTGGCGGGAGTCGTGGAAGACTTCAATATCGCGTCCACCTTCGGCGACATGAAGATCGTGACGAGCAGATTGATCGCTATAACAACGACGGCCCAGATTGCATTCTTGCGCATTCGCGGCCAAGCAAGCGCGAGCGAGCTTTCGATCAGCCCCCAAGGGCGCGGGCGTTCGCTCTCGACCGGTGCAAAAACACTCGGCGCGAGCGCGATCTCCGGTTCGGCGCTCGGATCGCGAAAATGGGGGTTCTCAGCCCCGCAATTCGAGCAGCTTTCGCCGCTGACACCCGAGCCGCACTGCGTACAAAAAGGCATTTTCGCTCCTTTAACGGTCTTTAGCGAACGACGCGAATAAACTTCAGCTCGTCATCGTATGGGCCTTGCATTTTCGTGCCGGCCCGTTTTTCCAGCAATAGGTATTCGATAATCTCGGTCGTCAACTCTTCTCCTGGTGAAATCACCGGAATTCCCGGAGGATACGGCGTAATGACCTCGGCGCAAACCCGGCCCTTGCTACTGCGAAACGGAACAAACTCCGTCTCGGCAAGAAATGCTTCGCGCGGCAGCATCCGCGTCGGCGGGATCGAGGGAAGCAAGTAGCTCGAACTCTTCAAGCGCCGTTCCAGAACGCCCGACGGCGAGAAAATATCAAGCGGTCGATCTTCGCGTGCCAACTCGCTCACGCCGCTCACCAACGCATCGGCGGCCTCTTGCGAGGTACCAATGGTGAAGAGCGCGAGCATATTGAAGAGGTCGGCGAGCTCGACTTGGACGTTATAGCGACGACGGAGAATTTCTTCGGCTTCGTAGCCGGTATAGCCGAGCTCTTTCACGGTTACGGTTACTTTGGTGGGGTCGAGATCGAAGACACCCGGCCGCCCTTGCAGTTCCTCGCCGAAGCAATAGACTCGATCGATCTCGTTGAGCCGCGCGCGAGCGTCGTTCGCGATCTCGATCGTCCGCGAAAGCAACGCACTGCCTTCCGTGGCCATCTGGCGACGCGCGACATCGAGCGAAGCGACGAGCACGAGGTTCGGCGAGGTCGACAAGAAGAGTTTATAGACCGCTTTTAAACGATCGAGGCGAATGCGATTGCCCTGCACGTGCAGCATCGCCGTCTGCGAGAGCGAGCCGAGCATTTTGTGCGTGGAGTTGATGCACATATCGGCACCCGCTTGCATCGCCGAGAGCGGGAGAGCGGGGTGAAAATGGAAGTGCGGCCCCCACGCTTCATCGACGAGTAAGGGGATACCGCGCTCGTGAGCGACCGCAGCGATCCCTTCGAGATCCGCAGCGACGCCGTAATAGGTCGGGCTGACGATATAGACCGCACGCGTATCGGGGTGCGCATCGAGCGTCGCGCGCACCGTTTCCGGCGTAACGGTGTGATCCATGTGCAACGTCTGATCGACTTCGGGCTGCATCCAAATCGGTTGCGCGCCGCTCATGATCAAACCGCCCATTGCGCTCTTGTGCGCGTTACGCGGTAACGCGATTTTTTCGCCGGGATTGAGCGCCGCCATCATCATACACTGGTTACCGCTCGTGGAGCCGTTAATCAGAAAGAATGATTGGTCGGCACCATACGCATCCGCAGCGAGCTCTTGCGCGGCGACAAGCGCCTCGGTCGGCTGTAGAAGATCGTCGAGGCCGCGAATCTGTGTGAGATCGATAGCCAGAACGTTATCGCCGACGAACTCGCGGAAGGCGGCATCCATCCCGAGCCCTTGTTTGTGACCGGGCGTGTGAAACGGAATGACGCCTGCGTCGACGTAATCGATCAGCACCTGGAAATAGGGTGTTTGCTGTTGATCCATCTGTAATGTGTTGTCTACGGGCCGCTAGGCGAGAACTTCGAAGCCCAAGCGATCGAGCATGGCGAAGTCCTCCGCATCGGCCCGCCCGCCGGTAGTGAGATAGTCTCCGAGAACGATACCGCTCGCGCCGCTACGCATGCCGAGATCTTGCAGCCCGGCAAGTGTAATCTCGCGGCCGCCGGCAAAGCGGATCAAGGACTGCGGAAGCGCGAGGCGCGCCATAGCGACGAAGCGCAGCGCCTCGCTGGGCTCGAGCAGCGAGTAGGATCCAAACGGCGTCCCGGGGCGCGGATTGAGGAAATTGATCGGCACTTCTTCAGGGCGAAGTTCCTGTAACGTCATAAGAAAATCGATTCGATCTTCGATGCTTTCGCCCATCCCGATAATTCCGCCGCAGCAAAGCTCGAGATGATGCGTTTTCACCATGCGCGCGGTCTTCATGCGCTCGGCGAACGTGTGCGTCGTGCAAACTTTTGGGAAATATCGTTCGGAGCTCTCGAGATTGTGATTGACCTTGTCGACACCCGCCGCGGCAAGCGCAATGAGATGCTCCTCGGTGAGAATTCCGAGCGATACGGCGACGCTCAACGGAAGTTCGGCCTTGATGCGTTGCGTCGCTTCGCAAACGCGGTCGAGAACGCGCTTGGAGGGGCCGCGAACGGCGACGACGATGCAAAACTCCGTTGCACCCCGCCGATGAGCATCGCGTGCCGCGGCAAGAAACCCTTCGACATCCGAGAGCGGCTCCGGTTCGACGTCCGTCGCGAACCGCGCGCTCTGCGAGCAAAAATTACAATCTTCCGAGCAACCGCCGCGCTTTGCATTATAGAGCACTTCAATGGCGACTCCATCGCCGCAATACTCCGCGCGCACGACGTCGGCAAGATCGAGCAGTGCGGGAACCTCTGCCGCGGGAATCGCCGCAATTTCGCGTAGCAACGCGGCATCGGCGGGGATTCGACCGTGAATGACGCGCTCGCGAGCGCGATCGATTGCGGGGTGCGGCACGGATCCTCTCTACAACAAAGGAGCGATGTGAGCTCGGAGCACCGCCGCGTCGCGCTCTAAGACGCTCGCGCTCGGCGATTCATGGGGCAGAATGCCAAGAATCTTCGTCTTTCCCTGCAAGACGCGCTCGACGTCGGCGATATATTCCGACTCCGGCGCTGCATCGCAGGCGACCAAGAGCGCACCGAGTACCGCGAGCGAACGCCGCGCTGCTGCCTCGAGCGTCAGCAAGGCGTGGTTCATGCAGCCGAGGCGTAGCCCGACGACGAGAATCGCGCCCAACCGAGCGGCGAGCGCAAAATCGGCGAGCGTTTCCTCGGCGTTGAGCGGCACGAGCAAGCCGCCGGCGCCCTCCACCAGCAGATCCCCGGTGATGGCATCGACGCGGCGCGCGAGATCCGCGGCCCCGAGCGGGCTCGCCCCTGCGGCGAGCGCCGCGGAGAACGGGTCGGCGGGCAGGGAAAAACGCACGAGCTCGCTCGCCTCGACCCCGGCGAGCGCGCCGACTTCGGCTGCGTCCCCCGGGGTGCCCGGGGAGAGCCCCGTCTGCACCGCCTTGAGTACGCGCGGCGGGCGCCCGAGCCCGGCAAGCGCGCGCGCGATCGTCGCGGTCGCACGCGTCTTTCCGACCCCGGTATCGGTGCCGGTCACGAAGGCGCGAAATGCGCTCACGCCATCGCCGCGCGCAGACGTTCGATCAGTAGATCGACATGCTCTTTGCGATGATCGGCGCGGAGCGAGAGTCGCAATCGCGAGGAACCGCGCGGGACGGTCGGCGGCCGAATCGCCGGTGCCTCGATACGCCCCTCGCGCAACCTCGCTGCAACGGCGAGTGCGCGCTCCTCGCTGCCGAGAACGACCGGCACGATCGGCGAAAATTCCGCCGAACTTGCGAGGCCGAGCGAAGCAAGCCCCGCATGCAGATGTGCGTAGGTATCGCGCAGATGCGCGCGCCGTCGATCGCCGAGTTCGCCGGCGAGCAACATCAACGCAACCCGCGCCGCGGTCGCGAGCGCGGGCGGCATCGCCGTATCGAAGATAAAACTCCGCGCGCGATTGACGAGTAGTTCGATCGCATCGCTCGCCCCGGCGACAAAACCCCCGAAGCATCCGAAGGATTTCGAGAGCGTTCCCATCACGAGGATACGTTCGTCATCGATACCGGCGGCGAGCCCGGCACCGCGCGGGCCGAGAACGCCGAGTGCGTGCGCCTCGTCGAGAATCAAAACGTCGTGTGCTGCGAGCAACGACCGATAGCGCGCGACATCGATCGCATCGCCGTCCATGCTGAAAAGACTCTCCGTTACGATTGCGCGCGGACGCCCCTCACCGATCGGCGGGTGGCCGTGCGCGTAGATCGCTCGCGGCGTGCGCGAGAGCCGCATGCCGTCGATCCAACATGCATGATTGAGTTCGTCGGAATCGAGCCGGTCGACGAGATCGCCGATCGTCGGCGCGACTCCGATCGCGGCGTGGTAGCCCGACGAAAAAAGCAGCGCGCGTTCGCGCCCCAACCAATTCGCCAGTTCTTCTTCCAACAACACGTATTCGCGATGGCGACCGCCGAGCAATCGCGATCCGCCCGAACCGACACTGCGCGCTCGACGCAACGCTTCGATGACCTGCGGTTCGTGCGAGAGCGCCAAATAATCGTTTCCGGAAAAATCGATCGCATCGACGGGCGGATCGGTCGATATCGCACGACGGCGATGCATGGCGTCGATCTGCGCGAGTTGCGCGCGCGCGCGCTCGAGATAACTCATGGCCCCAACTCCGCCGTCAAAGCGTCGAAAAACGCATCGACGTACTCTTCCTGCGCGCAGAGCGGCGGAACGAGCTGAATGACGTTGCCGATCGGACGCGTAAAATGCCCCGCGCGATAGAGACCGTCGGCAACGCGCCACGCCGGAGAGAGCGCTCCGCTTGCATCGATGCGGTCGGCATGGAGTTCGATTCCGACCATCGTGCCCACCGCTCGGACGTCGCGGACGAGCGCATGCAAGCGTAGCGAATCGAGTCGGCGGCGAATGCAGGCCGCCAATGAAAGCGCATTGACCAGCGTGTGCTCTTCGTCGAAGAGCGCCAAGCTCGCGAGCGCTGCGGCGCACGCAATCGGATTCCCCGCATAGGAATGCCCGTGGAAGAGATGTTTGTACTCGCCGTAATCGCCGAGGAATGCATTGTAAATACGATCGGTCGCCAAGGTTGCCGAGAGCGCGAGCGCTCCGCCGGTCAATCCTTTTCCAAGAACGATGAGATCGGGGCGTAACGGCGCTTGTTCGAAAGCGAACATCGTTCCGGTGCGCCCGAACCCGGTCGCGATCTCGTCGCAAATCAAGAGCGGCTTCATTTCTGCAAGCGGTTGGTAACGATGTCGTGAGACCGTGCGCATCCCTGCAGCGGCCTGTACCAGCGGTTCGATGATGACGGCAGCGATATCCTCGGCTGCAATATCCGCCGTTCCAAGCTCTAGCGTTTCGAAGGTGATCGACGAAAAGCGTTCGTTAAAGAGCGCGATGTTGGAGCAACTCATTGCGCCTACGGTATCGCCGTGATAGGCATCGCGCAAGCGAACGATACGGTTGCGTTGCGGCTGCCCGACGTTCTGCCAATATTGAATCGCAATTTTAATGGCGGTCTCGACCGCGCTTGCACCGTCGGAGGCGAAGATCGCGTGCTCCATGCGCGTGAGCGTGCAGAGGTGCGCGGCGAGTGACTCGGCAAGCGGATTACTCGCACCCAGCGCCGTTGCATGGTCGAGCAGATGGGCCTGCTTTGCAATCGCTTCGGCGATTCGCGGGTGGCAGTGGCCGTGGATCGTCGTCCAGATCGAACTCACCGCGTCGAAAACGCGGGCTCCCTCGTCGTCGTAGAGCCAACTCCCCTCACCGCGCACGAAGCGGTGAAGGTGCGCCTCCGGAGCGTTCATCTGGGTAAAGGGGAGCCAATGGTGACCGGTGCCGAGCATCACCGTCGCCTGTACCCGTCGGAAACGCCGCACCCCTTGTACGAGCATGAGTGCCGGACCCCGGAGGCGTACCCACAACGGGCATGAAACCCGAGGTCGTCATTGTCGGCGCCGGCCCCGTCGGCTGCTCGCTCGCTCTGGGGCTCGCCCACCATGGCGTCCGTTCGCTCGTCCTCGAGCGCTCGCGGGAGATCGCACGGGAGTCGCGCGCCTTGGTGATCTGGCCGCGCACCGCGGAGCTGCTGCGCGATTGGGGCGCCTGGGAACCGTTGCTCGCAGCGGGGCGCTTCACGACGGTCTTTACGCCGCACGACGCGACGCGGGATGAAGCGCTGCTCTCGATCGATTTTGGCGATATCGCCGATGCCGTGGAGAGTCCGGGCGTACTCTTTATTCCGCAGTACGATACGGTGCGGATCTTGCGCGATCGGGTCGAAGCGAATCCGCTCTGCGAGCTCCGCTACGACGAAGAAGCCGTCGAACTCGAGCAGGACGAAAGTGAAGTTCGCCTGCGCACGCACGGGAGCGACGGCGAGGTGACGCACGCCGCGCCTTTCGTGGTCGGCGCCGACGGGGCAAACGGATTCGTGCGGCACGCCCTCGGTTTTGCACTGCAGGGCGCGACCTACGCCACGCGCGTGGCGATCGCCGATGTCGAAATTGAAAACAGCGATCGTTCTTATCCTTCACCGCGTATCGCGCTCGATGCGCCGGGGCTGCTGGTCGGCATCGAATATGCTCCCGGCATCTGGCGCACGATCGCCTCGGTCGCGCCGAGCACCGGGGACGACGCAGCGCTTGCACCTGAAGCGCATGCCGCGCGCATCGCCCATCTCTTCGGCGAGCAAGCACGCTCCGCACAGGTCTATTGGAGCAGTCTCTTTCGCATTCACCGTCGCCACGCACCGAACTTTATCTCCGGACGCGTTGCACTCGCCGGAGATGCGGCACACCTCAATAGCCCGGCGGGCGGGCAAGGCATGAATGCCGGCATTCACGATACCGCAAACCTTGCCTGGCGACTCGCTTGCGCATTGCGTTCCTCGCATTGCGCGCAGGCGTTGCTCGCCGGGTACGATATCGAGCGCCGCGAAATACAGCACGATAGTATCGAACGGACGACCGATCTCGCGACGCGCCTTGCCGTCTACACGCCGCCGGCGTTGAAGCGACTCGCCTTTGCGTGGATGCGCAGGAGCCTGCGCGCGCGCGGCATGCGCCGCAAGGCCTGCCGTACCCTCGGCATGCTCGATGGGCGCTACACGCGCTCGCCCGATGTCGACATCTCGCATCCGCTCGCGGGGCGGCGGATCGGCGATGTCGCGCTCGATAACGGGAAGCGAATTAACGAAGAGCGTTGCGGTCGCGCGGCGTTGCTCTGCTGCGGCGGAGCGCAGATCGATGGCGTTGCATCGCTCGCGCTTGCCAAGCCGCCGAAGCGCTGGCTCCTCAAACATCCAAGCGCTATCGTCATTCGCCCCGACGGCTTCGTCGCCGCGGTGATTGAAAAGCCGACCCGCGAACGCGTCGAGAAGCAGTGGAAGCGGGCGTTTTGCTGTGCGACGCCGTTGCCGGGAACGGAGACGCCGTGACGATCTTCATCGTTGCAGCGATCGTCATCGTTCTTTCGTTGGGCGCGACGGCCTATATCGCGGTCAAAGCCGAGATCGCACCGCTCCCGCGCGTCCTCCGCTTCGCATTAGAGCTCGCGGTCTTTGCCGTCGGCATCGTCGTGCTTGACCGTGCGGTCGCCGGATTCCGACTCGACATCGCACCGATCGGCCGCGACGAAGGCGCCGCTATTCTCGCCGCCTATGCGTTGCTCACGGTGATCCCCGCCTGGCGACGCCTGCATCAAAAAGCAAAGTAGCACAATGCGCCGCCCGCCTTTTTAGCGCATCTCACTCAGGTTTTTTCGACTGCACCTTTGCTTTAAAATATTGCACCCAAAACACCATGCCGGCCACAGTTCCGATAATTTCCAGCATTAAGACTGTTGTTTGAGAGGTACCGGGGATCCAACTGACACCTGATACAGTAAACAACGAAACAGCCATAACCCCGAATGCCACCTTCCCCCGACGAATCGAGAAGCACCCGAATACGACAACGCTGTTGAACGCGAGCGCAAGGGCAATATGGGTCCACGGCCCAGAAAAACTCTCTAGCATAGTAAATCGACGCCTTCCGTGTAAATTTCCGGAATCCCCCACAAAGAGACGCCTCCCCTCGTCGAAGATATACCTCCGAAGCTGATGGGTGCTAATTTGATCGAGCGGTAATGAGAGGAAAAGCACCGATTGGAAAAGCATCGTAAGCGCTCCGGCTCCCTGTATCGACTTTGCCCGTCGCGAAAATTCAATGACAGGGCGTCTCTCTGACTCGGCCTGAAACGCAAGCGTCAGCACCGTCTCGCCTTCAAGAGAAAGCTCGACTATGCGCTTGCGCCCACTTCGATTTATTTCCGCCTTAAACAATATTCTTTGCGAACTCCGCGCGCGGGAATCCCCCCTGATTCACCGCACACGAAATATCGTCTACCTAATCGTTAGTTTGCTATTTGTGTGATCGTCGTGACACCGCCCGAGGTCGATGAAAACTGATCCGTGTTACCGGCCGTAAAACCTTCCCACGAACCGCCGACAAGCCCAGGCGCTCCTTGGCACGACGAAGTATTGCTGTTCATTGTCATGCCGCCCAAAATTGCCATACCAGGGGCCGTCACGATGTCCGCTCCGGGAACTGAAAGGCCAGCTATTCCACCGGTTGCTGCGCCAAAAAGCACACTTTCCCGATTGTGTCCCGCGGAGTGGTGTACGAGCCGCGACTCGGCGAGGTCGGCATCAGCCGGTAATGACCGCTGACAACCT
>DAIBFU010000059.1:0-10904 GCA_027422105.1 Vulcanimicrobiota bacterium
GATCGGGCGACCTTCGCGGATCGCCTCTTCGACGAGCCGGATGCCCGGCTTTTTTACAACCGCAAGCGGAATGACGGTGTTGGGGAACAGCACGGCCTCCTGCAACGGCAGAATTCCGAGCCTCCCGGCGGGGACGATGGGTTTCGCTTTCGCGGCCATATTAGATGACGATCCTTTGCACGATGATCCGCACGTCGTTGCGCGCGGTCGGAATATACGCAGTCGCTGCGATGGGCAGCACGATGGTGAGCAATCCGTCGAGGTATGTCGCCGAGCTTCGTTCGATATCGACCGAGACGGGCAGGTCGAGTTCGCGGCCGAATTCACCGAAGGCGATCTCTTTGAGTACGAACGAGCCGCGACGTTGCGGCAGCGTGTCGAAGCGGCGACCGGCGATCGACAGGCGCTCCGCCTCAACCGTTAAACGCAGCGTCTCCGGGGCGACACCGGCAACCTCGAGCGTCACGACGATCGCCCCTCGCTCTTCGTCGAGGAAAGCGTCGGCATTCGGTTCGAATCGCCCGCATCGCCCGCGAATTACAAACTCCATCGCACCCTTAACCCCGGCCCTTAGCAGTCGGATGCATCAAGTGCTAACCCGTCAGAGGCGCGGATCGGGGAGCTGGCGGCCCGATGGCCAGGCCACGCACGGATCGATCCGTACCCGAAGTGCCGGGAGAGCGCTTGCTTGCACTTGAACCGGGAAAAACTGCCGATAGTGCGTCGCAACGCCGAAACGCATCTGCGGTGGGAAGACCGTCTCGGTATCGGCCGGAAGCCGCGAGGCGGCGAGCACGAGATTGATCGCCCGCGAATCGGCAGCCGACATATAATCGGGGGTACGCTGGCCAAGCCAAGTCGTGCCGTCCTGGAGCGTGTAGAGAAAGCCGATCACCTCGCCGGGCATCATGGAATCGGTCGAAACGACCTTATCGATACGGACGATCTGATTCCCGACCGTTACCGGTTCGTGGAGATCGAGCGGAACGGCGCGCGGTGAGTCGAGACAGGAGCCGTTATTGAGCGTGTCGCTGGGCAGCGGTGCCAACGGCGGCGCCGCAATCACCGGCGGCTGCGTTGGAATCGCGGTCGGCGTCTGCTGCGGGGCAAACGCGAGGAGAAGAGCGAGCGCTTGAATCGGTTGCATGATCGCCTCATTCGCCGCGTGCAGGCGAAACCTAGGCGGGACGCGCAGGTTGTTCGGCGATGAACGACGTCGCCGCCATGACCGCGTACGGGGAGCGCGGACGCTCCCCGATCCTCTTCCTCCACGGGCTACGTTTAGGCAAGGCGATATGGGCGCGGCACGCAGCGGCTCTCGCCGACCGATATTACATCGTTGCCATCGATTTGCCGGGGCACGGCGGGCGTGTCGACGAGCCGTTCGACGGCGCGCATGTGAACGCCGCAATCGAAGCGGCGCTCGAAGCCTGCGCCACTCCCCCACTCGTCGTCGGTTATTCGCTCGGCGGATTCGTTGCGGTGCCATACTTTTCACAGCATCTCGACGCGAGCCGAGCGCTATTGCTCGCCGGCTCGACCTACGATTTCGACGGATGGAAACGACTGCCGTTTCGTATGATGGCCCAGGCGATGGGCGCACTTCCCGATCCGCTCTACCGTTCGATCGCCTCGCTCTCGTTACGCGCCGTGGTCGGCGAAGAGTGGGCGCGCGAGATCGAAAAAATTCCGTTCGACCCCCGCGTTCTCGATTCGACGAGCGAGATCGCCGTGCACGGGATGCGCCAGAGCGACCTCATCGCGGCGTACGATCGCCCCGTTCTCATCGTTAACGGCGAATTCGATCTCATTTTTCGTACCGATGAATCGCGCTATCTGCGAAATGCGCCCCATTCGCGCCGTGAAATCATCGCCGCGTCCGATCACGCCGCGCCGCTTCGCGAAAACGCGCGTTTCACAGCAATCGTGCGCGCGTTCGCCGACGAGGTTTTCGCGCCCATGCAACCAACGAGCGCAGCCGAGGGTCCCGTAAAGTGATGAAAGCAACCGTCTATCACGGCACCCGCGACGTGCGCCTCGAGAGCGTCCCCGATCCCTCGCTCCGCGAGGCGACCGATGCGATCGTGCGCGTCACACGCGCGGCGATCTGCGGAAGCGATCTTTGGTTTTATCGCGGTGTCGTCGAACGCGAACCCGGCGAGCGTACCGGCCACGAATTCATCGGCATCGTTGAAGACGTCGGCGCCGCCGTGCGCAACGTGAAGCCCGGCGATGCCGTGATCGCTCCGTTCGCGATCGGCGACGGAACGTGCGCGTATTGCCTTCAAGGTTTGCACACGTCGTGCGAACACGGAAGTTTTTGGGGCGACGATGCAAACGGCGCGCAAGCGGAATTCGTGCGCGTTCCATACGCCGACGGCACCCTCGCCGTGATGAACGAAGCGATGCGCGATAACGACGAATTGCTCGCCGACGCGGCGACGCTGTGCGATGTTATGGCGACCGGCCATCACGGCGCGACAACGGCGGGTGCGGGGAACGGCGGAACGGTCGTCGTCGTCGGTGATGGCGCCGTCGGCCTCTGCGCGGTACTCTCCGCTGCGCGCGTCCATCGCGCCGAACGCGTGATCGCGGTGGGCCATAATGCCGCTCGCTTGAAGATCGCTGCGGATTTCGGCGCGAGCGATTGCCTCGACTCGCACGACCCGCAGACACTCGATCGCCTCCTGGAGATGACCAAAGGCGGAGCTCCCTCGATCGTCGAGGCGGTCGGCAACGAAGAGAGTTTCAACCTCGCCATCGCCGCTGCGCGACCCGGCGGAACGGTCACCTATGTCGGCGTTCCACATAACGTGAAGCTCCCCGATCTTCGCTCCATTTTTCTCAAGAACCTCAGCCTGCGGGGCGGGCTTGCGCCGGCGCGCGCCTATATCGAGCCGCTGATGGCGGCTTGCGTTGCCGGGCAGATCCACCCGGGGCGCGTGTTCGATCGCCGGATCTCGCTCGATCGCGTCGCCGAGGGTTACGCCGCGATGGATCAACGCAGCGCCATCAAGGTCTTACTGAGCCCGGGGGCGTAGGCTGTACCATCCGCCTATGACCGAGATTTTACTGGCCAACCCGCGCGGCTTCTGCGCCGGTGTCGACCGTGCGATCGATATCGTCGAGCAATTGATCGAAGCGCACGGCGCTCCGCTCTACGTTCGTCGCGAAATCGTTCACAACCGCGAGGTCGTCGAGAATTTGCGCTCGCGCGGCGTCGTCTTCGTCGAAGGGCTCGACGAGATCCCCAACGGGGCGTTGGCGGTCTTCAGTGCGCACGGCGTATCACCGGCGGTAAAAAAGGAAGCGCGCGAGCGCCATCTGCGAATCGTCGATGCGACATGTCCGCTCGTTTCGAAGGTGCATCTCGAGGCATTACGTTTCGCAAAAGACGGCTATTTCGTTTTGCTCGTCGGCCATAGAAATCACGACGAGGTAGAAGGCACGCTCGGGCACGTCCCCGGCGGCATCGCTTTAGTCGAAGATGTCGAGCGAGCGCTCTCGATCCCGGTTCCCGATCCTCAGCGCGTCGCCGTCGTCACGCAGACCACGCTCTCGCTCGACGATACGATGGCGATTCTTGCAGCCTTGCGTCGGCGCTTCCCGGAACTGCGCGAACCCGCACGCAGCGATATTTGTTATGCGACGCAGAACCGCCAGGTTGCGGTCAAAGCGTTAGCCGCTGCGGTAGAGGTCGTCGTCGTCGTCGGCTCGGAGAACAGCTCGAACTCACAGCGTCTCCGCGAATGCGCGGAGCAGATCGGCGCGGCTGCGTATCTCGTCGATTGCATCGAACAACTTCGCGCCGAATGGTTTGTCGGACATGCACGGATCGGCGTCACTGCGGGGGCTTCGTCCCCGGAGACGCTCGTGGCGCGCATCGTCGACCGAATCGGCGAGCTCGTCGGCAGCGCCACCGTCGTCGATTTCGGCGAACGCGAACCGGCGATTACCTTCACCCCTCCGAAAGAACTCGCGTTGTTGCAGAGCTCCGCCGGCGCGTGAAACTTCGCCGTCGGCTCGGGACGCTCGATGTAGCGCTCGTCACCATCGGCGGTGTCATCGGTTCGGGAATCTTTCGTACACCATCGGTCGTCGCGCGTGACCTGGGTACGCCGGTGGCTATTCTCGGCGCCTGGGCAGTCGGCGGCATCGTATCGCTCTTGGGAGCGCTCGTCCTCGGCGAACTCGCCGCGCGGCGTCCGCTCGACGGCGGACTCTACGCGTACCTGCGCGATGCGTTTCATCCGGCACTCGCCTTTGTTTTCGGATGGATGCTGCTCTTCATCGCTATGAGCGGTGGGGCCGCATCGGCGGCAATCGCCTTCGCAGGCTACGCTGCTCCGGTACTGGGAATTGCCTCGACGCCGATGAGCCTCGGCGCTCTCGCCATCGCGGCGGTGCTGCTCTTCACCGCGATCAATGCATTCGGCGTGCGCGCGGGCACCAACACGCAAAACGGTTTTTTGATTGCGAAGATCCTCGCCTTCGCACTCTTTGTCGTTGTCGCGCTCGTCGCGCCACACGCACCGACCGCGCCGGTCGCCGCCGCAGCACCGGAGCCATCGCTCGGTTTACTCGGTGTCGCCATGCTCCCGGTGCTTTTTTCGTACCTCGGTTGGGGGCCGGGCACCTATGTGTCGGCCGAGATTCGCGATCCTGTGCGCGCCCTGCCGCGGGGGCTTGCACTCGGCGTTCTCGGCGTCACCGCCATTTACGTTGCAATCAATGCCGTGCTCATCCATGCCCTTGGTATCGCCGGGCTTTCCGCAACGACGACACCGGTTGCCGATGTTGCGCGCGTGGCGTTCGGGCCGATCGCAGAACGAATCGTCGGTGCGGTGGTGGCGCTCTCGCTGCTTGGTTTCGTCAGCAACCAACTGCTTACGGCGCCGCGCGTGTACTACCAAATGGGCGTCGACGGCCTCTTTTTCCGCGCTTTTGCAAAACTCGATCCGCGAACCGGCGCACCGATCTTCGCAATCGTCATTCAGGCGGTGATCGTCGTTGCATTAACGTTATCGCGCAGTTACGATCAACTCCTCAATTACATTACGAGCGCAGATTTTCTTTTTTTGATGCTCGCCGGCATTGCGCTCTTTATTATCCGCGCGCGAGATGCTCGCGATCTCGCGCCGCAACCATATATGAAGATCCCACTGCACCCGTATTCAACTGCACTTTTTACGGCGATCGCGTTTTCTATCGTCGCCGGAGCGCTCTATAAAGCGCCGGTCGATACGCTGATCGGTTGGGGAATCATCGCGACCGGTCTGCCGGTCTATGCGATCTTTTCGGCGCGTAAACGCGCTCGCGGCGACGGCCCCGCATAATCAGGCCTCGGAACGTTCATCCCGCCGAGAGGTCAACGAGCGCCCCTTTAGAAATCACTTTCCACTACTACTTCGTATGCCGTTTAGGAGGGCTTTCGTGAACCAATCTCAAGCAAAGGGCTTCCTGTCCTCGCTCTACGATCTTTCATTTCACGCGTTCGTTACTCCGAAAATCATTCAAATCGTATACGTTCTCGCACTGATCTGCGTCGGGCTGGCTTCGCTGGGCTACTTAGGCTCTGCATTCGTTCCCCACATTTCGTTCTTTGGCGGGTATGAAGAACCAAGCTTCGGCAGCATCATTCTCCACATTATTTTAACCCCGATCGTGTTCGTTATTGGGTCGATCCTCGCGCGCATCTATCTCGAATTTATCGTCGCGGTCTTTCGGATCGCGGAGAATACGGAATCGCTGCGCAAAGAGCCCTAGCGCTACGCTACGCTCCGCCTGCGATCTTCGCGAACGTCGCGCGATCCAGGCGGAGATCCTCCTCCGCGTAATCACGCAACGGTCGCGCCGGCATTCGCTCGCGCTCGCAAAGATCGGGTTCATCTCCGCTGACGAAGAGCAGCCCCGTCACCAACTCACCTTTGGCGCGGCTGTCGTGAATGGTACGTAGCGCACCCATGCGATCGGTGGCATCGTAATCGCGGTCGAGTTTTCGGAGAATCAAGTGGGATCCGTCGTCGAGGGCGACGTTCTGTACCGTCCCGGGTTCGTAATCGACCACGACTTCTTCACCGGCATGAATAAAATCCGGTGCATTGAGCAGCACATCATGCTCTTTGACGTAGGCGTAGCTTTTTGTCGAGCCATCGTGATCGTTGAATGTCACGCACGGGCTAATAACATCGAGGATCGCCGTTCCACGGTGCGCGAACGCGGCTTGAAGCAATGGAACGAGTTGTTTCCCGTCTCCGGAGAACGAACGTGCCACAAACGTAGCGCCGAGCTCGATCGCCAACTCACAAAGGTCGATCGTCGTATAGGCATTCGTTCCGCCGTGCTTAAGCGTCGATCCGACGTCGGCGGTAGCGGAAAATTGACCCTTCGTCAGCCCATAGACGCCGTTGTTTTCGACGATATATGTGAGGTCGATGTTGCGGCGAATTGTGTGGCAATACTGGCCGAGCCCGATCGAGGCCGTGTCACCGTCCCCGCTGATTCCCAACACCATAAGCTCGCGATTCGCCAGCTTCGCTCCGGTTGCCGCAGAGGGCATGCGCCCGTGAAGGCCGTTGAAGCCGTGAGCCCGATCGACGAAGTACGCCGGCGTTTTGGAACTGCAGCCGATTCCGCTCATCTTTGCTAAGCGATGCGGCGGCACTCCGTATTCGTAGAGCGCTTTTATGAGATGGTTGGTAATGGAATTATGCCCGCAACCCGCGCAAAGCGTCGTCGGCGAACCTTTGTACACGTCGCGCGCGAGGCCGATAATATTCAGCGTTTGTTCTGCAGCGGACATTACCGCGCACCTCCTGCATGAGCGAGTTCCTTGCGGGATTCAAGAAGCGGCTCGACGATCGCCGAGGCGTCAATAGGAACGCCGCTGTAATGCCGAACCGAGTGCAACCGCGCTATTTGCTCCGGCGATAATTCGTTGCGAAGGATACCGAAGAGTTGTCCGTCGCGGTTCTGTTCTACAACGTAAACGCGTTCGTGGCGTTCGATAAATGCCGCGACTTCCGCTGCGAGCGGCAATGCGCGAACGCGGAGATAATCGGTTTCCAGACCGGCGGAACGAAGCAGATCCCGCGCTTCAACGACGGCGTGGTGCGTCGATCCGTAGGCAAGAATGCCGACCGAGTGCCCTGCATCGTCACATTGGGGCTGCGGAACCATGGTACGCGCCGTGTCGTGCTTGCGCGCGAGCCGATTGAGATTCTGCAACCACACCTCGGGGTTTTCAGAATACTTTGCTTCTTCGTCATGCCCGGTACCGCGCGTAAAATAGCCGGCGGCGGGGTGGTCGGTTCCCGGCAACGTTCGATAGGGAATTCCGTCGCCGTCAACATCGCGGTAACGCCCCCAGTCGGGTTGCGCTTTCAAGTCCTCGGCAGTCAGCACTTTACCGCGGTCGAATGGTTTTTCGGGAAAGACGAATGGTTTGGTGAGCCACGAGTTCATTCCGAGATCGAGGTCGGAGAGAACGAAGACCGGGCACTGCAAGCGTTCGGCGAGATCGAGCGAGGCCATACCGTCTTCGTACAATTCCTCAACGGTTCCGGGCAGAAGAACGGGATGCTTCGTATCACCGTGCCCGAGCGTATAGACGAAGCTGAGGTCTCCCTGCATCGTTCGCGTCGGCAGCCCCGTGGACGGCCCGACGCGTTGCACGTCGAAGATCACCGCCGGAATCTCTGCAAACGAGGCGTATCCGACGTACTCGGCCATTAACGATATACCCGGCCCTGATGTCGCGGTCATCGCCCGCGCACCGGCCCACCCGGCACCGATCACCATGCCGATCGCGGCGAGTTCGTCTTCGGCTTGAACGATCGCGTACTTCCGCTCGCCCGTCTCGGGATCGACGCGGTACTTCTCACAGAACGAGATAAACGACTCGCAGAGCGATGAAGCGGGTGTAATCGGATACCATCCGCTCACCGTACAGCCGCCCATGACCGAGCCGAGCGCAGCGGCTCGGTTGCCGTCGATGAAAAACAAATCGTCGGTCGCGCCGGTCATCGGCTCCACGGCGATCTGTTTCAGCGGCGACAAATGTTCGCGCGCATAGGCGGAGCCGACGCGAACCGCTTCAAGGTTTGCCGCAGCCGCCTTGGGCTTGCTCTTGAATTGAGCGCTGATCGCCGCTTCGATCGTCGATTCGGGAATTCGTAACAACTCCGCGATGACGCCGACATAGATCATGTTCGTAAGATATTTACGCATCGCGCCGTCTTTGACGTGCGCTTTTGCCAGTTCGTTAAACGGTACGGCAAAATAGGTGATGTCGTCGCGTTGCGTCAGCCCTGAAACCGGGTACGTACTTTCGTGGACGATCGCGCCGCCGGGACGAACGCTCGCCACATCTTGCACCCACGTCGCTGCGTTCAGCGCGACCAAGAGATCGATCGTTCGCGCTCGACACCGATATCCGCGAGAAGTCGCGCGAATATCGTACCATGTTGGAAGCCCCTCGATATTCGAGGGGAAAACGTTTTTCGGCGCTACTGGGACGCCGAGCCGAAAGATCGCATTTGTCAGGACCAAGTTCGAGGACTGACTCCCGGAACCGTTCACCGTAGCGACCCGAATCGTGAAATCGTTGACCGCCGCATTGCCCATAGCCTATGATGTTAGCGCGCGTCGGCGCGACTCCTACCTGAAAAGTCGGTTACGGAACGTTCGCTAGACGCGCGCCGCAGTCAACCAGCGGAAAAAATCGTCGGCTCGCATCGGACGCGCGAGAAAATACCCTTGGACGTAGCGACATCCGTAGAAGCGCAATCGCTCTAACTGTGCTTCGTTTTCGATACCCTCGGCGAGCGGGCGAAGGCGCAGTTCCTGCGCGATCTTCAAGACCGCCTGCACCACGCCGCTGGCCTTATCGTCGATCTCGCAGCGCGCCACGAACTGCTGATCGATCTTCATAACGTCGACCGGCACCTCGCGGAGGCGAGCGAGCGACGAGTGCCCGGTGCCGAAATCATCGATCGCCGTCATCGTTCCGAGGTTGCGGAGCGCGCGCACCGCGCGTTCGATGTCGTTTGTATCCTCGGCGATCACGCGCTCGACGATCTCCAGCACGAAACGCGACGGCGACAGGCCATGCTCATCGAGCAGCGTCTTGAGATGCTCGGGCAACTGCGGATCGAGCGCTTGGCGCGGGAAAAGATTGATCCAGACCTGGAGATCGATCTCGGCGTCGAGCCATTCACGCGCCTGCCGCGCCGCCTCACCGAGCACCCACAGGCCTACCCTTTCGGCGAGCGTCATGTTTTCGAGAAAATCGAGAAACGCCGCGGGTTCGAGGAAGCCCAGCCGAGGATGGTTCCAACGGAGCAACGCCTCGACCCCGGTGCAGCGTAAATTCTCGCCGATGAATTCGAAGATCGGCTGATAGAAGAGGACGAATTCGCGGTTGCGGACCGCGGCATGCAGCTCCGTCGCCAATGAAAGCGTCCGCTTTTCGTCGGCGAGATCGGCGGTATAGAGAATCGCCCGTCCGCGCCCCGCCTGCTTCGCCCGATACATCGCAAGGTCGGCGTGGCGGAGCACCTCTTCATACTCGGAGGTGGAGGCGGCAACCGCGATGCCGATCGAAACCGAAACGTATAACTCGTGCTCCTCGACCGCGATCGGTTCCTCGAAAAGCTCGGTGATACGCCGCCCGAGTTGCTCGGAATACTCCTCGGTTCCCCGAACGACGATCGCGAATTCATCGGCACTGACGTGAGCGACGAACTCGGCGTCTGAAAACTTGTCGCACCTTTCGGCGATGCGTTTGAGCAGTTCATCACCTGCTGCGCGCGTGAGCCCTTCGTTCGTCAGCTTCATGTGGTCGATATCGATTAACGCAAGTAATAGCGAGCCTTCGACGCGCTCGAGCCATCGTTCGAGTCCACGCCGGTTCGGCAGACCGCTGAGCGAGTTCGAAAAGGCCAACGCGCGCGTCTGCCGCTCCGCCCGCGCACGTTGATCGACGAGCGCGCCGACGGAGAGCGACGAGATTGCGGAGATCACGATAAAGGTCTGCAGATCGATGGGGTGGACCGAGGTCGTGGGAAAGATGTAATTCAGAATGCTGGTTAATGCATCGGTCACGAAAATGCCGGGAATCGCCAGTCGTAGCCCACCGCGCGCCGCCATCCACATGAGTGGAAGAAAGACGAAGTAACGCAACGGATCGCCGCTGACGCCGGTAAGAACCGCCGTATATCCAAGGAGCGTCGCACCGACGACGGTTGCATAGAGCAAAATACGCTCGCGAAGTTGTATATCGAAGACCGGCGGCCGATTATCCTCGGCTTGGTGCACGATGCGCGGTGTGAGATAGGTCGCGAGGATCGGGACGAGTACCAGCAGTCCGAGCGTATCGCCGACCCAAAAACTCACGACCTCGCGGAGATAATGCTGCCAGCCGCCGCCGAAGATCGAGACCGCGATTGCACCGGGAATCAGCGCGAGAATTAAGGGAGCCATAATAGCGACGCCGCAAAAATTTGCGGCGTCCTGGAATGTTTCGAATGGGAGCCGAACGATCAACACGCGCTTGAGAATCAATACAACAAGCGAGTAGCCGATCGCGGCGATTACGCCGAACTCCAGATAGACGATGAACGAAAGATGCGCAGTTGCCGGAAAAAGCAGCGGCCGTGCGATTTCGGCGATCACCGCTAAGGGTGCATAAGCATACCCAAATGTGTAAATGAGGTAGAACGTCAGCGCCGCACCGAGATACCACGGATAAAACGTGCCGTGCGCGCCGTTATAAAATGAGCCGAGAAGATCGCTTCCGATCCACGCAACGAGATAGATTGCCGCCACGGCAATATGCTGCACCGGAGATAACCTGGGCTTGCGCTCCATCGCTCCCTCGCTCTCGTGTGCGGAAGGCCTACGCC